>JABSPO010000242.1 GCA_013214625.1 Flavobacteriaceae bacterium | reverse complement strand
TTTAGAATTATAAATATTATTTAGAATGAATATAAATAGTATTAAAATGTTTCTAGTTTAAAACTTATAACTATATTTGTGATATGGAAACGAATTTAAAAACAGTTGCTAATTATGCCCGACACAAAAAAGTTACTCCTGCTTGTGTTTATAAATGGATAAAATTAAAAAAGGTAAACCATACTAAGATTGACGGCATAATATTTATAAAAGTGAAGTAATATAAAATAAAAAAACTATGAAAACGGAACTACAAAAAGCGAAAGCCGAAATAATCCAACTAAAAGCGAAAGCCGAAAGGGATTTGAAGACAGCTAATCAGAATGAATCTGCTTTATTGGATAGGATTATAGAAGTAGAAAAAAACAGCGTATCAACTGAGTATCTGGAAGAAACAGTTCTATACTATAAAAAGCAGATTATCAAGCTTAACCAAGAGATTGAAGCGTTAAAAAATGACTGCTAACGTTGAATGTAAGAGTAGTAGCCGATTGAAAGCACAGAAGTATCAAATTAGAAACTAACTTAATAAATGGTAATAGCCCTAAAACCAAGCACTACAACGGCTATTACTTATACAAATTGTTGTAGTGCGTTTTTGAGCGATGGCAAAAACAAATGATTACGGAGGGCAAGGGCTGAATAGAGGTAGTTCTTTCCATATAAAAAAGCCACTTGACGAGGGTGTTGTTTGGGGAGACAAGGCTAAAAAATGGCTTGTAAGAATTAGAAAAAATGGACAAATATGCACTATGGGTGGACATATTGATAAAAAGAAAGCAGAGGAGCAATATACCATTTTGCGTGGTAGGTAAATGCACTACAACGCCCCTTGTATGGTGCGTTGAACACTAAAGTAAATTGATAAGTAAAAGATAAATATAATGGCAGAAGAAAATAAAGAGCAAGAAAAATGCACTATACAAAATGTTAGAAAACGTACTTGGTGTATAGAGATAAGCCAAAACGGATGGGAGTACACAGGTACAGCTACAATAAAAAGTAAAGAATGCGTAAAGGTTGATGACAGAACAGTACTAGCTGATGGTATAGAGATTGAGTTTGATGAGGAAATAAATGAACCTTATGTTTGCTAACGTTTTGGCTATGCTCTCGTAGTGGAGCTTTAGCGGAACTATGGAGTATAGGTCTTGTTGGCGGTAGTACGGTATTTGAAAACGAATTAAATTTTAAATTATGATAACTGGAAATACATTAATAGAATTAGGATATAAGCCTGCAAAATGGTTTGGAGAAGCTATTGAAGAAGCAAACAAAAGAAACTTGTCAGGTGATGCATTGAAGTCTTTTATTGACGAAATAAAGCCACCGCCACCAATTGAGCCACAAACAGGTTTGAAATACCACAAGAATATTAGAGCAGAACACGAGGAAGAAGTTTCTAATGTTCAACAAGTTTTTGAAACAATGGAAATTCTTATGCAAACACCTACAATTGTAAGTGGTTCTGTAATGCCTGATGCTTGCCCTACTGGTGAGAAAGGTCAAATCCCTGTTGGCGGTGTAGTTGGTGCGAAGAATGCAATACACCCTTCTATGCACTCGGCTGATATTTGTTGTTCGGTGATGATGACAAACTTTGGGATGGTTGACCCTAAAACCGTTCTTGATTTTGCACACGAAACAACACATTTTGGTGGTGGTGGACGAAATGAATATTCTGAACTACCTAATGAATTGTTAGAACGCATAAAGGCTAATAGGTTTTTGAATGACAAGAAGAGTATTGAACTATCAACTAATCATTTAGGAACACAGGGCGATGGAAACCATTTTCTTTTTGTTGGTAAGTCTGAAAAAACAAGTGAGACAATAATGGTAACACATCATGGTTCACGAGGTTTTGGAGCTCACCTGTACAAGAAAGGAATGAAAATAGCTGAACGATTTAGAAAGGAATTATCTCCAAAAACTCTAAAACGAAATGCTTGGATTCCTTTTGACACACAAGAAGGCAAAGACTATTGGGAAGCATTGCAAATTGTAAGGGATTGGACAAAACTAAACCACACTATTATACATAACGAGACTGTTGGAAAGCTTGGGATTGAGCCACTATTGCAGTTTTGGAATGAACATAACTTTGTATTCAAAGAAGATGATATTTTTTATCATGCAAAAGGGGCAACACCTTTAGACGATAAGTTTGTACCTGACTCTTACAACGGATTAAGATTGATTCCTTTAAATATGTCTGAACCTGTTTTAATTGTGAAAGGTGAAACAACAGAAACTAATTTAGGTTTTGCGCCACATGGAGCAGGAAGGAATATTAGCAGAACTGCACATAAAAGAAAAAAGGATGGTAAAACTATTGAGCAAGTTTTTGAAGAGGAAACAGAAGGATTAGATGTAAGATTCTTTTCTGGAAACATTGATATTTCAGAATTGCCAAGTGCCTATAAAAACGCTTATAACGTACAGGCACAAATGGATGAATTTGGACTTGGTGAAGTAGTGGATAGAATTATGCCTTATGGTTGTATTATGGCTGGGGATTGGTTGCAGGATGCTCCTTGGAAGAAGTAAGTAGTATTACCGCCAACGCATTGTGTATGGCATCGTTTTAATGTGCTATACACGTTGTTACCAACTTTTAAAAAATGAATTATGTACAGAAGTAAAATAGAATTACACAATGTTGACTGTTTGTCTTTTATGAAGCAATGCGAGGATAAACAATTTGATTTGGCAATAGTTGACCCGCCTTACGGTATTGAAAGGTTTAAAAAACCAAGCGGAACAACAAGATTTAAAAGCAGTAAATTAATGCAAGAAGAAGGTTTAACTTGGGATAAAAAACCAAGCAAAGAATATTGGGTTGAATTATTTAGAATATCTAAAAACCAAATTGTTTGGGGTGCAAATAATTTTGAAATGCCGCCAAGCGAATATTTTTGTGTTTGGAATAAAAAACAAACGGTTGATAATTTTTCAAGTGCTGAATATGCGTGGGTAAGTATGGGATTGAAAAAACCTGCGAAAATATTTGATTACGGAATACATAAGCACAACCATACTACCAAGATACACCCAACCCAAAAACCAGTTGATTTGTATAGGTGGCTTTTGCAAAATTATGCAGAAGAAGGGCAAAATATATTTGATAGCCATTTAGGAAGTGGGAGTATCGCGATTGCCTGTGATGAACTTGGCTTTGATTTAACAGCCTGTGAAATTGACAAAGAGTATTTTGATAAGGCAAACAAAAGACTAAAGCCTTATAGAAACCAACAAGCCCTTTTTTAATTGTTGGTAACGCAATAGTAAAAAGCGTTTTAATGCTGTTTTACAATGTGTTAGGCGCCGTTTTAATGGCGATTTTTAAAAAAAAATAATTATGTATACATTTGAAAAAGATACAACAGAGATAAAAGAGGGGCGATTATTTGCTATACTTTGGATGGTTTTAATAAGCTTGTTTACAATATGGATTTATTTGGATAGATATGAAGAGCCAAAAGAAATAAAAGTACCTTACATCTTCACGTATAAAGGTTATATTGAAAATATGCAGCCCCATTTTATTGATGAATATTGTACAAATGGCTTATAACGCCAAGTATAACAAATTTTAAATTATGAATAAGATAGACGAAATCTTCAAAAACAATACAGACTTATTAAACAAGGCAGAAGTAAAAGAATTGATTGACTACTGTCAAAAACAATATGCAAAAGTGTTTGAGCAGTATAAGAAACTTGATGAACTTGAATTTAAAATAACTCACGAATGTATGAACAGCGAAGTGATTTTAAAGAACGGTAAAAGTAGTAGAGAGACCTTAGAATCAATTCTTGAATTATTAAACGATAATGCTTAATAATTTAATTTTTGTTATACCCTGTTATGTGCTTTTTTAATTGCATCATAACGTTTTGGCTATGCGCCTGTACTTGTATGGCGTATAGGTGGTGTTGTAAACAGTACGGATTATTAACTAAATAAATTTATAAAATGACAAAACCAATATTTACAGTAGGGTTACCGAACCAAGCGACAGAACAAATATTAAATGATGTTCAGTCTAATTTAACCAGTCAGTTTAATGATTATCACGTTTTAGTTTATTATCATTTTGGAGAAGATGTGAAATTTGATTGCTTTTATGAAAAAGACTTTAATAATGTTAAATATGAAGAACTAAAGAAAATTGTTAAGGAGCAATTAAGATAGTATTGTTTACAATGACAAGGCTATGTTTCGTTGCCTTAAAACGAAGTTAATTATTAAACTACAAATATTATGAGCAATGAAAATATAGCCAATGTTAGGCGTAGTTTTTGGTGCAGAATAGGACTGCATAAATTGAAGTACGTGAGTAGATACTTGCGCACATCAAAAGTAAAATGCATTAGAGATAACTGCAAGGCTGAATTTATAGAGGGAGAACCAGGGAGATTGTATAGGTGTTAATTACGCCTAACGGTTTGGCTATGCGCCTGTACTTGTATGGCGTATAGGTGGTGTTGTAAATATTTAAAATTAAACGAGATGAAATACAAAAGTTTAGATAACTACAAAATAAAAGGAAGAGGAACTGTATATAT
>JABSPO010000241.1 GCA_013214625.1 Flavobacteriaceae bacterium | reverse complement strand
TATTCAGGAACATTCACATTTGATACAGCAAATACTATTGCTGCTGATGCTACTGCTGTAGATGTAGTTAATGGTTCTGGTGAATATCAATTAACTGATAATGCACTTGCTACTGCATTAACTGATATTACAAATGCTAGTCATGGCGGTGTATATACTTTAATTGGTAGTGGAGGAACTAATCCAGCTACAATAGCGGCTAGTGCTGCAGTATTTAATCTTAAAGATGGTGTTGATTGGCAAGGGTTGGCTGGCTCCCGTATTACGTTTAAAGCGTACAAAAACGGAGCGAGTTCTTATATATTCAACGAGCTATCACGAAGCTAGAATAAATCAAGTAATAAAAAGCGTTCTGAGTTCAGAACGCTTTTTGTCCTTTAAAGAAGGTTAGTTACTTGTTAAATTGTAATTCATTAAAAGATAATTTTAAAAATATTTATTATGACAAAACAAAATGTCATTGAGTTTATTCAGCATGATAGAAGCTTTACCGGAGCAAAGAACTTATACAATAAGTTACCTGGTAAATCATTGTCAGCTCAAAACTCATTTAACCGTATAGGTGATACACCTGATAATTTACGAACCATTATTTATGAGATTTGTAAGTTGGTAGATATTAACGATCGCCAGTTTACTATTTATATGAGTAAACCCTTAGTTATTAAAGTAATTGCTTTAGATACTAAAAAAGAAGATCAAGAACCTGAGTTTAATAAAGTCAAAGCCTTATTGGAATACAGTCCAGAGACTTTTGATTATAAACAATTAGTAGCTTTAGTTAAACAATTAGGTTTAGAAACGAAAAACCAAAAAGAAGTTAATTTAAGGCCTGCTGTAGATAATGCTAAAGCTGATGTAATTGCTAAACAAATAGCAGCTATTCCAACGGAAGTAAAACCTGCTATAAAGTTGCGTGTTCAATTCCCTTTTTTAAGAGAAGCTGATTGCCCGGATGCTTTAAAAATATTAGTAGCTGATTTAATTACGTCTTACGATACTTATGCAGATAAACATGAGGAATTGTTCAAGCAAATCACTCAAGAACAATTATCAGAAATAGCTGCTACCGTAGTTGAAAATTACATTAGTAACAAACTTGCTTTTGCTGAATTGGAATACTACAAAACTCAAAAAATAGTATTAGGTGAACACCCAATTTTTGAAGAGTTGAAATGGCAGTCTGGTATTCAGAAATTGAATGCGGCCGATTTAAGCGTTTTAGTTACTGGTTTAACTAATAAATTAAACAGAAACAAAGCAAAGCTAAAAAAAGCTACTGAGGACGAAGATATACAACGCAGCAAGGACTTAGTTGATGAGCAAAATGCTAAACTGAAATTTGCTAAACAATTATTAGCTAAAAAATAGGAGCTATGCCCAAAGTACTCCCCTTAAGTCCAGGTTTAATTACAGATCGGTTACATGAACAAATTGTTGAGTTAGCTAAACTAAACTTTGCTCCATCTGATATTGCAATTAAACTTGGGTTTAATAAACATGCGTTTGTTGCTCTCTGGAAGGATAAAGATTCTGATTTATATGAGAGTTACTACAAAGGTAAATTAGACTTTAAAAAACTTCATCAAGAAGCTGTTTTAGAAGCTATTGATGAGGGTAATATTACTGCAGTACAGATTTACGATAAAGAAGCAGAAGCTCAAGCTTTTGAAGATATTAAAAAAGAGTTTTTCGGTGAGTAAAAAATATGAATTTGAAGGCTTACATGCCGAGATGTTGCAAGATTGGTTGGATACAGGGTCTTCTTCTGTTCTGCCTAATGAGATAGTTGAGTATTTACAACAATTAGATGTTGTTCGTGGTTGGTTTAATGCTCAAAAACCTAAAAACTCCATACTTAAACTACTACAAGTTCACTACCCTAGACTAACTGGTGTCACAGCTAAATCAAGGTACAACGATGCCTTGAATTACTTCTGGCTAGATAACCAGGTTAAAAAAGAATCATGGCGTAATATTTACGCTGATTTACTGGATGAACTCCGAAAAGCAACCATTATGTCAGCTAAATCACCACAAGATTATAAAATAGCTAAAGAAATGATTATGGATGCCGCTAAAGTTAGAGGCGTGTTTGATCCTAAAGAAAAAGAACTTCCTCAAGAGTTATTTGATAAGCCTATCAAAATTTACACAATGGTTCCAGAGGATGTAGGTTTAGAATCTGCTAACCGTAATTTATTAGCTCAACAAATTGAAATGTTCGCTTTAGAGGAATCTCAAAAACTAGAGATTAAAAAAGATGCTGGACTAGCACAAAAAACCCTATTTAATTATGAGCAGGAAAACGAAGATTGATAAAAAAGCTGATAATGTAGAGTTGCGTTATTCCAATTGGTTGGCTACAATTATACAAATGATTAAGCCTAAAGATTTAACTTTTATTGGCGGTAGAGGTACTTCAAAGACTACTGATATATTAGCAGAACGTACAATGGATATTTCATATGAAATGCCTGGTTGTTATGTTGCTTTGTCTTCTGATACGTATATGAATGCAGCTAAAAACGTAATGCCTTCCATTATTGAAGGTTGGGAACGTAACGGTTGGATTGAAGGGATCCACTTTGTAGTTGGTGAACGACCTCCTAAGCATTTTAAAAAACCGTATAAATCGCCTATTTCTTTCAAGCATACCATGACTACTTTTACAGGTACCCACTTTAAATTAATATCACAGGATAGGCCATCAACTGGTGCAGGGGATTCATACCAACATGTAATTGCAGATGAAGTAAAATATCAAGCTGAAAAAAAAATAAACAAACTAGTACCTGCTATTCGTGGTAAAAAAGAACTGTTTGGAAAATCGCCGTATTATCGTGGTAAAACCTTTACTACCGATATGCCAAACCCAAACCACGGTGAGCATGATTGGTTTTTGAAAGGGGAGAAAAACATGGATAAAAAGCAGATTAAAATGCTTGTTCAAACCGCTTTTATTTTAAATGATATTGAAGTTGAATTACTTCATGCTAAAAAGGATGGTAATAAATTAGAGGTTCAAAAAATTGAAAAGAAAAAGGAGCGTTGGGCGGAACGTTTTAGGATAATACGTACTGATTCTGTTTTCTTTCATATCGCCTCCTCCTATGTAAATGCTGATATTCTAAGTGCTGGATTTTTTAAAGATATATTACAGTCCATGGACTTTAAAGAAGTGATGACTTCAATATTGTCTATTAGTCCAAAATTGGAAAAAGGGTTGATGTTTTACGCTAATATGGGTAAGCATAATTTATTTAGAGATAGTTTTATTTACAAGCAACTGGATAAAGAAATAAACCCAAAAACTCATGAGTTCTCGAGTTTAGATTTAAAACATATTAACCACAACTCACCTATTGAAGGTGGTATGGATACTGGTAACATGTGTTCCTTGGTATTGGGTCAGCCTGAAAGTAATAAAATATATAGAATATTAAAAGAATTATATACCATCCCTCCTGCTTTCTTGCCAGTATTAGCGCAGAAATTTAGAGAGTATTTTAAATATCATAAGCGTAAAGAATTGATATTGTATCATGATAGAGCTGCTAATGCCTATGAATCTGTTGGTGAGGATCATGCTTCAAAATTTAAAAAAGCTATTGAGTTTGATAATGATGGAAACTCTACTGGTTGGATTGTTACCTTAATGAATAGAAATCAAGCGACAATTTTACAGCAAAAAGAATACGAGTTGCTACTTGAAATGCTGAACGATTTTAACCGATATAATTTACCAATGCTTCTGATTGATGCTGTTAATTGTCCGTGCCTTGTAAATGCCATGGGTAAAACAATTAAAATTATTAAAGTTGATAAGAACGGTAAAAAAACGATTCATAAGGATAAGTCTTCAGAAAAATTAGCTCTTGAATTACTTCCAATGAACTCTACTAACCTTCCAGATGCAATGAAGTATTTATTATGCAGACCTGAATATACAGATCTGTTAAAAGGATATGTTGTTGAATTTTCAGGAATGCCTGGTATACATTGATTTCATTAAAAATTCACAGCTATTTTTTTTAGATAAAGGTTGTACATTTGGTTAAAAAACTAACTAAATGAAAGACTCAGAAATTGAAAAATTAATTACAAATAATGATGATGATAAACTAAAGTTTTATCTATCGAATGCTTTAGAGAAATCGAAATCTATTGAAAAAGAAAGCAAGCAATTAGGTTTGGTTATGATTCTTTTGATTGCTTTAAAGTATTTAGTAGATACGTCTAAGGATGCTAGTTTATCATATTTTGGGCTTGCAATAAAAGAATTGGCAATAATTAAAAACTTCATACCACTTGTTTTTGCTTTTGT
Organism: Flavobacteriaceae bacterium; assembly: GCA_013214625.1. Taxonomy (GTDB): domain Bacteria; phylum Bacteroidota; class Bacteroidia; order Flavobacteriales; family Flavobacteriaceae. The sequence continues at coordinate 306 of JABSPO010000241.1, read as the reverse complement.
TCTTTTAAGGTATTTAGCTATTTCTTTACACAAGCAGTCTTTATCGAAAATAATTAAGTTAGTTTCTTTTAAATTATTTGATCATAGTGATGAAGGCGATATTCATTCACTGAATTTACTAAGGAGTATTATGCCTCTCTCTATCTATGGAGAAATTAATAGAGCTTTTTTAATTAATGGAGGTTGTTTTGGTCTCGTTTTAGCCTTGCCTATAATTATTTTAGTTTTGTTCGTTCCTTTAGCTTTTGAATGTGTCTGGCTTTGGGATTTATTTTTAAATTTCTGGAGTGTAGATTTATATGTACA
>JABSPO010000240.1 GCA_013214625.1 Flavobacteriaceae bacterium | reverse complement strand
TTTTCTCGCTTTACGCAACAATAATTTTAACGTTCAGTTAATGAAGCACAACATTTAGCTAATGAATAGTATTGGGCTGAAATCCACAGATTTTCGTATCGTCACAAGCCATAGCTTTTAATTTTAATTTTGTCGTTTTATAAAAGCCAATTTTCAAATCACGAACACCTCTCAATTAAATAAAATTGAGGTGAGTAAATTAAAAGATTTGGCGATAAAGTAAATATACACTTACGTCTCGGATTACACACTGAAACCCGTATTATTTATAGGTTTTGTTGGTGGTAGTTTTTACTTTTTACCAGTCAGGGGAGAATATTAATTCATTTTTTAAAAGTTTTTTCTTAAAATATTTTTGAACACTATAACCACCTTGAGGGCTTTTTTGGGTCGTAACAATTAAGCTGTCTTTTTTTATTTCGAATTCTCTTTTTGAGATATGAACACCACCTTGTATGGTATAATAAGCTGTTTTAATTTTATTTTTATCATCACAAGTAGTATAATAGCCCATATTTGCATTTTTAGGGTCTAATCCACTAACATTATTAAGATCTAAATCTATAAAGAATGCAAGTCGATTATTAGAATAAAATTTGTAACCATTTATATGTGGTTTTCCTGAATCAAACCATTTTAAATTCACTAAATATATAGCAGAAGTATCTATTTTATCAAACACTTTTTCGTCAATACATTTTTTATTGCTAAAATTAATTTTGTTTGGTCTGATACGTCCAAAATTATTTCTACAAACACAACCCATAAGAGAAAAAATGGTAACTGCTAAAAATGATTTTTTGTAAAAATTCATAATAATTTATCTTTTAACGGTATTACCTCCAACGTTTAGCTATGAATAGTACGGGGCAGAAAATCCACAGATTTTCGTATCGGTACAAGCCATAAGCTTTTAGATTTTGATTTTAGCTTGTCGATTTAAAAAAGCCGAACTAAAAGGTTTGGCGACTATGTAAAGATACACAAGCTCTGGGGCTAAACGCCAAACCCCGTATTATTTTATAGGTGTTGTTGTAAGTAGTTTTTTATTGTAAAACTTCAAGTTCAAAATTCACTTCTTTAAAATAGTCAAGATAAATATATGTGCGTTTTTTTTTATTATTAGATTGATAACTTTGCACAATACCAGTTCCCATATTTTTTTCCTCTACAGCATCTTCGTAAGGATGTAAACAACTAAACCTAAAGACAGGAAATAAGTTATGTGAGTATTTTTTTATTTTTAATTCTGAATTATTTATAATTTTATCTCTCTTATTAACTGTATACATTTTTACAATTTTGGATAAACTGTCTGATTTCTTAGTTTCAAATTTAAAATAGTTATCCTTGAAGGGGTTATGGATGTAATAAATATCCGTGTCTAAATACACAAATTGAAAAAAGAACTCGTTTAACTTGCCTTTACTTTCTATTACTTTGAATCGGTGTTTTTTTAAATTTTTCAAATCAGTAAGGTATGCAATCGTTTCATTTTCATGTTTTTTTAACTTTAAGAAATAGTTGTCATTTTCTTTGTTTGAATAAACGACAGTTTCTTTTAAAAAACCATTTGTGGATTTATATTTTGTTAAAATATTAAATTTATAATTTTGAGTATAGCAAAATATTGAATTGCAAAGAAATAATAATATTATAGTTTTTTTCATATTTAAATTACTTACAACAAGTAAATAAACACAATTGTGTTTATTTCTTTTTTATGCCAAATATACCAAGTTTCGACCGTATAAAAAATGACTATAATCAGGTATTTTTCATATCACTAATTATAGTGATAAAAAAAGTGCATTATCACTAATGCGCTTTTTTTGTATCTTAACCTTATGAAAAATAAAGTTCCAAGGTGGTGGAGAATAGTAAGGTGGTGTTTAAACTGCTTATGGCATCATGTGCTATTTCCTATTGGTCAAATTGAAGATGACTTTATAAAATCATTGAAAAATAGAAAGTAACTTAAAAAGATTGCGTTCTATCAACCTCCATATCTTGTGGCATCGGTTTTGACAATTTAAAATGAACAATTTTTTCTCTTAGCACATCCTTGTTTTCAAAGTGTCTGTATATTTCATGAGTTCTTTCTGTAAAATCATTTTCCCCCTCTTTCTCGTAGTAAAATATTTTAATAGATTTACATCCTTCGTGTTCAAATATTTTGTTTAATAAAGTTCTGTCAGTCAAACCACAGGAATGTCCATATATTTGAACTTGAAAATCTCCAAAGCCATCTATAAACCTTATTAGATTGTAATAATTTTTATTTTGGAGGTAACCAAATGATTTTATATGTTTAAATAAATCATTATTATTTAGTTCTTCAAAAGTTTTGAATTTTTTATCTAGCTCATCTCCAAACCCAAAAATAGGCTCCCCATTAGTACTATCTAGGCTACCATGAATATAATTAACATCTATTTGATCTTTATGTATACCCTTATTAATTAGTATGTCTTTATAACGTTCGGCAGTATTGGTATAATTAAAATTTAAGATGTGATAAAAATCTGGTTTCTTGTCTTTGTTTAATCTAGTTGTTACAATTTCATCTTTATAGATTTCTTCAATAAAACAATTAGCCAATTTATTTCCTTGACCATAGATGCTATTGATCTTGTTTTCTTCTTCTGTAAGATATTCAATCAGTGAGGTTTTTAAATAATCTAATTCTAAATTTAATGCCTTAATAAATGTTTTATTTGTTAAATGAGCACTTAAGAAACTAAAATAAACACTTTCAATATCTACCCAATTTTTATTTTTTATATCGGTGGTTATGCTATTAAAAAAAAGTGAAATTGAAATAATTTCCCTTTGAGTTTTTAGTTGTTCAAAAATACTTAACGCATTTTCAATAGGTATGTTTTGAGGAATGTGTCTTCTAGTAGTGAAAAACCTTTGTTTTTGATCACCTGCCTTACTAGCATTATTAAGTGTTTTTGCGATATAATGCGCTATAAAATCTTTAAAAGAGGTTTTCATGCCATGGGCTAAATCAAAACCATTTCCAATAAGTATTAGTCTATTCATTTTTTTTTCTACTTCTCTTTCAATAATTCCAAGACCCTTTTAGTGGCCAAGTTTTCAATTAGTACTTTAAATACAGGTTCCTCCATCATGGTATCTAATTTCGGGTGTGCATAAAAAGCAATATCACGGGGGCTAATGTTGGTAAACTTTGCAACAAGGTTCTTTTCTAAACCACCTGTTGGTTGTTGTTGGTTACTGTTTATATCTCTATAATGAGTAAACTGTCTAATTCCTGATTAGGATTGTTCTGTCAGTGATATTTTCATCATATTTTTTAGCAAACCTCTTAGCTTTTTCCTTGTCAATTATCCCAAGATCAGTTATTACTTTATCTTTTAAAAGTCTATTTATTAGTCTTTTAAAGAATGTAAGGTCAGAAGAAGTTTCGAAAGATAAATTCATTTCTAAAAAAGTTATAGTCGCATACGTGTTTTTTGGGTTCTGACTAACGTTTCTTTTAACGAATATTAGCTCATCATCATCTAAATTGTATATAGACAGATTATTACCAGCATGTGTTTTTTCATACTTTAAAATCTCTACTTTTTCAAGTAAAACTTTTCCCTTTTTTAATTTTACTTTTTGAGCGTTTAGATTGTATGATGTTATTATTAATAATGCAGTAAAAAGTAGTTTGATTTTTGTCATTTCTTTTTTTTTAATTATTGTTTTTGTAATTGCTGCTAACGTTCAGCTATGAATAGTACGGGGCAGAAAATCCGCGGATTTTCGTGTCGACACAAGACATGAGCTTTTAGATTTTGTTTTTAGTTTGTCGTTTTATAAAAGCCAATTTTTAAATCATGAACACCTTTAAATTAAATAAGAAAGGAGGTGAGTAAATTAAAAGATTTGGCGGTATTTGTGAAAAAAAGCGAAAACTTTCGGATTAATCAATTATTAGCGATGTTTTATAAACGGTGTTGGCAATAGTGCTTATTTCAACATATGTACATGCTCAATACCATCTTCGATATAAGTCTCACCAACAACTTTAAAACCAAAGCTTTCATAGAAAAATTTAAGATAAAGCTGTGCTTCAATTCTAAATGATTGTTTCGGAAATAAAATTGACATCTTGTCTAGAGCTCTTTTCATTAGTTCTTTTCCTATTCCTTTTCCTCTTTGGTCTAAAGATGTACAAACTCTGCTTAGACAGGGTTCATTATAAATTTTACTTGGGCCAAAGAATCTTGCATATGCTATTATTTGTCCATTTACACTGCAAAAAAAATGATAGCAGTCAGTAACATCTTTTCCGTCAATATCCTCAAATATACATTGTTGATCAATAATAAATATTGAATTACGAAGACGTAGGATACCATAAAGTTCATTATTGTTGAGTTCATCAAATGTTTTTAGAACCCATTTTTTAGGTTTTATAATTATAGAATTAATATTCATTTCTTAATTTATTGTTCATTATTACCAACGTTTAGCTCGTATGTTTGTTTAGTTGTAAAATACGCCACTAATATATAACTTTATAAATGTAATAAACAAAAATCAAAATAGGAGTGATAGAAGCGTTTAGCTAGATACAATTTTCACTAATTGATATCGAATCATAGAGAAACACCCTTCTGTTTTTTTTTCTTAGAACTTGAACAGTACCTAGGTCCA
>JABSPO010000024.1 GCA_013214625.1 Flavobacteriaceae bacterium | reverse complement strand
GTTACTCGTGCCTGGTTTACTGATACGTTTACGCTTAGGTTTAGCAGCAACACCTCTTTTATTATGGTCTACTTTTTTCTTAGGCTTGTTAAATTGAGATAAGTCAATTTTTTGTCCAGTCATTTTTGGACCAGACAATTTTTGATATTGTGTAGTTACTTTTTCGTCAACTGGTTCTTTTTTAACCGGAGTTTCAGCTGTTTTTTCAACTGGCTTTTTAGTTTCAGGAATGGCAGTTTTCTCGGGAGTAACTTTTTGTTGTGGTTTTGGACTGTCTTTTTTTGGACTGTCTTTTTTCTTTTTCGGAGTAGGTTTAGTTTTTTCTAAATCTATCGTTTTTAAAACCTTTGGCTTTTGAACTTCTGTTTTGCGAGTTTCAATTACCATTGGAGCTTTGGGCTTAACTTCTTTTGGTATTTCTTTAGCTTTAGGTGCAGTTTCTTGAGGTTTCTCTGGCTGAGGTTTTTTTGCATCTAAATCTATTGTACCAACAGTTTTTGGTCCAGAAAGCTTAGCTCTAGCTTTAATTACCTCCTGGCGCTTAAGTTCTTCAACTTTTTTACGTGCTTCCTCTTCTTGTTCACGTTCTACACGAAGGGCTTCTTTTTCCTTACGTTTTTCTTCGCCAACTTCTTTAGAAGCCACTTTTTTATTGGCGTCTGTTTGAAATTGATCAGATAATATCTGATAAACATCACCATGTATTTTCGTGGTAGGACGAGCTTCTATTTCAATTCCTTTAGAATTTAAAAATTCCACAGCTCTGTCTAGAGAAATATTCATTTCTCTTAATACCTTATTAAGCCTCATTACTTTATTGTCAGCCATATAACTAAATTTACCTCAACTTTTTATTTCATGAATACTAACGTTTAATTAGTCTTCAAATTCTTCTTTTAATATTCTAACTACGTCAAGAACTGTTTCTTCTTCAAGATCTGTTCTTTTAACGATGTCTTCCACATCTTTGTCTAAGATGCTTCTTGCAGTATCTAAACCTACTTTCGCAAATTCAGCAATTACCCATGGTTCTATTTCATCAGAGAATTCAGATAATTCAACATCTTCTTCAACACCTTCTCTAAATACATCAATTTCATAACCGGTTAATCTACCTGCTAATCGGATGTTTTGTCCTCCTCTACCAATAGCTTTAGAAACTTCTTCAGGTTTAAGCATTACTTCAGCTCTTTTCGTTTCTTCGTTAATTTTAACAGAAGACACACGTGCAGGACTTAAGGCTCTTGTGATTAGTAGTTGTGGGTTTTCGGTGTAATTAATTACGTCGATATTTTCGTTTCCTAATTCACGAACAATTCCATGAATACGAGCTCCTTTCATACCAACGCAAGCTCCTACAGGGTCAATTCTTTCGTCGTAAGAATCTACGGCTACTTTCGCTTTTTCTCCTGGAATTCTAACAACTTTTTTAACGGTAATTAATCCGTCAAATACTTCAGGGATTTCTTGCTCAAATAATTTCTCTAAGAATTCCGGAGAAGTTCTTGATAAAATAATTACTGGCTTGTTTCCTTTTAATTCAACACTTTCAATAAGTCCTCGTACATTTTCTCCTTTTCTAAAAAAGTCAGAAGGCACTTGGTTCTCTTTTGGAAGTATGATTTCGTTTTCATCATCATCTAACAAAATAATTGCTTTATGACGAATGTGATGAACTTCAGCGGTGTAAATAGTGCCTACTAAATCTTTAAAGTGCTTGTAGATATTAGTATTGTCATGTTCTTGTATTTTTGAAATCAAGTTTTGTCTTAAGGCTAAAATAGCACGNCGTCCTAGGTCGATCAATTTCACCTCTTCAGATACGTCTTCTCCAATTTCAAAATCAGGTTCTATTTTACGAGCTTCAGACAATTCAATTTCCTCGTTATCGTCCTCAGAAAAACCATCTGCAACAACAACACGGTTTCTCCAAATTTCTAAATCACCTTTGTCTGGGTTGATGATAATATCGAAATTATCATCAGATCCAAACTTGCGTTTTAATGCTGATCTAAATACATCTTCTAGGATGGCCATTAAGGTTACCCTATCGATCATTTTATCATCCTTGAACTCAGAAAAAGAATCTATTAATGCAATGTTTTCCATGACATTTATCTTATTAAAATTTTATTACAACTTTTGCTTCAACAATATCGCTGTAAGCTATTTCTTCAATCTTGTGAACAGTTATTTTCCCTTTACCTATTGGCTTAGGTTCTCTAGTATCCCATTCTAGTGTAATGCTCTCGTCGTTAGCTTTTGTCATTTTACCTTCAAGTGTGTTTCCTGATTGTAATTTGACGGCTAAGGTTCGAGCAATATTTTTTATATATTGTCTAGGTGTTTTAAGGGGGCTAGTTGCTCCGCAAGAAGCAACATCTAAAGAGAATTCATGCTCTTCATCATCTAGATTATTATCTATAGCTCTACTAATAAATATACAATCTTTCACGGAAACACCATTGTCACCATCTAAAACCACACTTATTTTATTACCTGTATCGACAGTAAAATCGATCAAAAACAACTCTGGTTTTTCATCTAATCCTGCTTGTAATAATTTATTTACTAGTTCCTTAAACATCGAAATTGATTATAAAAAGAGGGGACATCTGTCCCCTCATTTATCATATTTTACATAAAAAATGCGTTGCAAAGATACATCTTTTTTTAAAACTAAGAAACTAAATCACGGAACACTATTTTTTTCTATGAATTTTTGTATATTTATACAATAACTAAACTAATACTAAATAGAATATATATGAAAAAAATATTAGTCCCCACAGACTTTTCTAAAGGCTCAGAAGATGCTTTAAAAGTTGCAGCTCAATTAGCAAAAAGATATGATAGTGAATTACATGTAATGCACATGATAGAGTTGCCATTTGATATGGTTGATCCTATGCATGAAACAAGTGAATTGCCAGAAGCAATGTTTTTTATGAAAATGGCTCACAAGAGTTTTGAGACATTTTTAGATAAGGATTATTTGGAAGGGATTGATGTTAGAGAGGCTATACAAAACAATAATGCATTTGAAGGTATTATTGATAGTGCACATGGAAAAGATATTGACTTAATTGTAATGGGGTCCCGTGGGGCTTCTGGATTTAAGGAAATGGTAATTGGATCAAATACCGAAAAAGTTGTTCGTACTTCTGATGTGCCAGTTTTGGTTATCAAGAGAGAAGATGATAACTTTAGAATGAAAGATATGGTTTTTGCTTGTGAGTTTACTCAGGAGTATAAAAAGTCATTTATTGATGCAATTGCTTTTGCAAAAACTGCAAACGCTACCATGCACTTGTTAATGGTGAATACACCATCAGGATTTATGACAACAATGGAAGCAGAGCAACTGATGAATGATTTCCTTGAAGGGGTTAGTATTGGAGAGTATACATTAAACATATATAATGATGTTAGTATTGAAAAGGGAATTTTAAATTTCGGAAACTCTATTAATGCTGATGTAATTGCGATGAGTACTCATGGTAGAAAAGGATTGTCACATTTCTTTAACGGAAGTATAAGTGAAGATTTAGTAAATCATGCAAAACGACCAGTAGTTACATTTAAAATATAACCCACCGTTGGCATTATATTCTCGTTTCGATATAGTTGTCGGTGTGCTTCGTATTATAATAATATTGTTTAATTCACACCTTGCGTACTTGTGCTGAGAATGTTGATTTAGAAATTATAAAAAAACCTCTCAATTATGAGAGGTTTTTTTTATGTATACAATTCAAAATACGTATTTTTGTTTTTCTAAAAATATTAAATGCCGGTTTAATTAGTTTATGTCGTAAATTAAATTGGTGTTGTTTTTTTGCAAGATTGAGTTTAATTATTTTTGCATAATAGTAATTATGGAAAAATAGTTATGTGAAAATATTGTGAAAAAGAAATGATTTCATACGGCTGAAACTAATTAAACGGGCATTAAAATGTTACAAGTACAATTTATAAGAGAAAACACTGAGTTAATAGTGGAACGTTTGAAAAAGAGAAATTTCGATGCAGCTCCACTTTTAAAAGAAGTGTTGGCTTTGGATGAGAAAAGAAGAAGCACACAAGTATTATTTGATAATACCCAGGCAGATTCCAATAAACTATCCAAAGAAATTGGAATGTTGTTTAAAAATGGAGAGACTCAAAAAGCGAATCTTTTAAAAGAAAAAACAATTCAGTTAAAAGAAGTAACCAAAGAATTAACTGAAGTTGTAAATGCGACACAAAAAGCATTGACTGAATTATTATATACTATTCCTAATGTGCCACATGAGTTGGTAAAGGCAGGGAATAGTGAGGCAGACAATGAAGAGGTTTTTGCTGCGGGAGAAATTCCTAAATTACATAAAGGAGCAATGCCACATTGGGAGTTGGCAAAAAAATATAACATCATTGATTTTGAGTTAGGTAATAAGATTACTGGTGCAGGTTTTCCGGTATATATAGGAAAGGGTGCGCGACTACAACGTGCATTAATTTCTTACTTTTTAGATAAAAATGTTGATGCAGGGTATACAGAGGTTCAGGTGCCGCATATGGTAAATGAAGCTTCTGCTACTGCAACTGGACAATTGCCAGATAAAGAGGGGCAAATGTATCATGATGCTCAGGATGATTTGTATTTAATACCAACAGGAGAAGTACCAGTAACCAATATATTGAGAGGTGATTTAATTTCTGAAAAAGAATTGCCAATTTGTTTTACAGCATATACTCCATGCTTCAGAAGAGAAGCAGGAAGTTATGGTGCGCATGTTAGAGGCTTGAATAGGTTGCATCAGTTTGATAAAGTAGAGATTGTTCGTTTTGAGCATCCTGAAAAATCATACGATGCTTTGGAAGGGATGAAAGAACATGTAAAGGAGATTTTAGATGATTTGAAATTACCGTACAGAATATTACGTTTGTGTGGAGGTGACACAGGGTTTACAGCTGCTATGACGTATGATTTTGAATTGTTCTCAACTGCTCAAGACAGATGGTTGGAGATAAGTTCGGTGTCAAATTTTGAAACATTTCAATCAAACAGATTAAAGGTTCGTTATAAGGATGCTAATAATAAAAAGCATTTACCTCACACGTTAAATGGTAGTTCATTAGCGTTACCAAGAGTATTGGCTGGGATATTAGAAAATTATCAAACTCCAGAAGGAATAAAAATACCTGAATGTTTAGTGAAATATACAGGGTTTGATATTATCGATTAACCCACAGGGGAGATTTTTATTTTCACAAGAGATACAATAAAACAATAATAAAAAGCATGCTTTTAATAAGCGTGCTTTTTTGTTACATTTGATCATGCTTCAAGAACAGATATTCAACATAAAATCAGCCGCAGCTTTTAATACGCTTGCTTTAGCCATTTTCAAGTTTCAATTTGAAAATAATAAAGTATATCGTTCTTTCTGTGATTTGTTATATAAACATCCAAGTGATGTAAAAACTGTTGAGGATATTCCGTTTTTACCAATCGAATTTTTTAAAACACGTACAATACTTAGTAGCGCTGAAAAACCAGTGATTAGTTTTAGTAGTTCTGGAACAACAGGTTCAGTTACTAGTAAACATCATGTAACTGATTTAAGTATTTATGAAAAGAGTTACTTGAATGGTTTTAAGCAGTTTTACAATGCTATTGAGGATTATGTAGTGTTGGCGTTGTTGCCTTCTTATTTGGAGCGTGAAGGGTCATCCTTAATTTATATGGTTGATGATTTAATAAAGAAGTCAAAACACCCTGAAAGTGGTTTTTATTTAGATAATTTGGATGAGATTACCGAAAAGTTAATCGCTTTAGATCAATCTGGGCAAAAAGTATTGTTAATAGGAGTTTCATTTGCGTTGTTAGATTTAATAGAACAATATCAGTTTAAATTAGATAATACTATAGTGATGGAAACTGGAGGAATGAAAGGGAGGCGTAAAGAAATTATTCGTCCTGAGTTGCACCAGTTATTAAAAGAGGGTTTTGGAGTTTCTGAAATACATTCAGAATATGGGATGACAGAATTACTTTCTCAAGCGTATTCTAAAGGAAATGGGATTTTTGAATGCCCGTCATGGATGAAAGTGCTTACTAGGGATACAGAAGATCCGTTAAGTATCCAAAAAGCAAATAAAACTGGAGGGATAAATGTAATTGATTTAGCAAATATCAATTCGTGTTCCTTTATTGCTACACAGGATTTAGGGAAAATAGATGCCGATGGTTCATTTGAAGTATTAGGACGTTTTGATAATTCAGATATAAGAGGTTGTAATTTAATGGCTTTATAAAGTGTTAAAAAGAGGGTTAATGCCAATTAAATTTCAAGACGCTCATAAGTAAATTGAGTTATTTTAGATTTAGTTGAGTTTAAAAATAAAAGCATAGCCTTAGTTACGGTTATATTTTTAAGCGATAAAATAAATCAAAAAGAAACGATTTAATATGGTGGATTTGAATTTTAATAGGTATTTTATGTTAAAGTTTCTTAACGGATGTAATATTTTAAGAATTTATACGTCTTATATATAGTGAGAAGGTATACTTTTTCATAAAGTTAGTTAGTTTAAAGCCTAAAGCAATTTATTGTTTTAGGCTTTTTTTGTGTGGCATAGCCACCTTTATTAAATCTGCCAACGGGTTTAACTCTCTGTGCCGATAGCTATCGGGATGGCTCGATTGGAAAATGATATTGTTTGCCCATGCTTAGGATACTTGAATCGAGGATGGTGATTTAATAATTGTGTTGTTTGGGCTTTGGAAGTGAAAATATACTTATTTTTAAATCGTATTTATAAAAGAGGAAAAAGATGAGGTATTTGATAACATTGAGTCTGTTGGTAGTATTGTTAGTGAGTTGTTCAAGTTCAGCAAAAATTGCTAAGGGTAATTTACCTGGTTTCACCTTGGTAGAACATTCCTTAATTATGGATTTGGATAGTGTTTTTCCGATGCGTGTATTGAAGATTAACAATATAAAAGATTCAATAGTATTACGAACGAAATGTAAAAATGTTATTGCTGATCCTAATAATATAAAGCTAAAACATTTTGTAAATAGATTATACAGAACGGTTCGGGATAGTATTTCAATGGGAGTAGGGATTGCAGCTCCGCAGGTTGGTGTGTTGAAAAATATTATTTGGGTGCAACGTTTCGATAAGGAAGGGTTTCCTTTTGAAGTGTATTTGAATCCTAAAATAGTAAAGTATACTGATAAGAAACAAGACTGCGTTGAAGGTTGTCTGTCAATTCCAGATAGAAGTGATACTACTAAAACTCGTGCTTATGCGATATTAATGGAATATGATAAAATGGACGGAACGCATCATAAAGAAATGATAGAAGCATTTACAGCTGTAATTTTTCAACATGAAATAGATCATTTAAACGGGATACTGTATTTAGATCATTTGGAAAAAGAAATGAGCGATGCAAAAAAAGTTATTACCAAGTAAATAAGTTTCTTCTCCTTGAAGGGCATGGCGATAGCTATGAGCCAGCTGAAGCGATGGAGTTAGGATAAGGTGACTAGTAACAATTAAAAAAGGCTTTACCTGTAATTTGGTAAAGCCTTTTGGTATAAATATGTATTCTCAAGTTACTTTACAACAACTACATAGTAGTTTCTTCTACCTTTTTGGAGTATAACAAACTTGTCGTTAATTAAATCGGCAGATGTAATAGAGAAATCTTCTTTTACTTTTTCCTTGTTAACAGAAATCGCATTTTCTTTTAAAGCTCTCCGTGCATCTCCATTAGATTTTAAAAATCCAGTTTTGGATGCTAAAGCACCAATCATATCCAGACCGTTGTCAATATCTTCACGAGAAACTTCCGCTTGTGCAACTCCATCAAACACATCTAAAAACGTCTGTTCATCTAATGTTTTTAAGTCCTCTGAAGTAGATTTTCCAAACAAGATGTTTGACGCTTTTATAGCGTTGTCTAAATCTTCTTTAGAGTGTACCATAGTAGTTACTTCTTCAGCAACTCTTTTTTGTAATAAACGTAAATGTGGTGTTTCTTTATGTTCAGTAATCAATACATCAATAGTATCTTTATCTAAGAAGGTAAATATTTTGATATACTTTTCAGCGTCTTCATCTGAAGCATTTAACCAATATTGGTAGAATTTATATGGAGAAGTTCTGTGTCTGTCTAACCAAACATTTCCTCCTTCGGTTTTCCCGAATTTAGTTCCGTCAGCTTTTGTGATTAACGGACAAGTCATTGCATAGGCTTTTCCTCCAGCAACACGACGTACTAATTCAGTACCAGTAGTAATGTTTCCCCATTGGTCACTTCCTCCCATTTGAATTTTACAATTCATCTCTCTATATAGATGTAAGAAATCGTATCCTTGAAATAATTGGTAGGTAAATTCAGTAAATGACATTCCAACTTTTGATTCAGCACCTAAACGTTTCTTTACAGATTCCTTCGACATCATGTAATTTACCGTAATATGCTTACCAATATCACGAGCAAAATCGATGAATGAAAACTCTTTCATCCAATCGTAATTATTTACCAATTTAGCTTTGTTGGGAATATCAGAATTGAAATCGATAAAACGTTCTAACTGACTTCTGATTCCAGCAATGTTCTTTGCTAGAGTTTCTTCGTTTAATAAATTACGTTCAGCAGATTTTCCAGAAGGATCGCCAATCATACCAGTGGCACCACCAACTAAAGCAACAGGGGTGTGTCCTGCATTTTGGAAATGCATTAAAATAATAATTGGCACCAAACTACCAATGTGTAATGACTCCCCGGTTGGATCAAAACCTATATAACCAGCAGTAGATTCTTTTAAAAGCATCTCTTCTGTTTCTGGCATAATATCATGGAGCATTCCTCTCCAACGCAATTCTTCTACAAAATTCATCATGTTTTCAACTAAAATTTAAGCAAATATAATTGTATAAAATGAAAAAAGACTAATTTGGCTTTATGATTTTAGTAACTGGAGGAACAGGATTATTAGGGGCGCATTTGTTATATAGGCTAGTTGCTCAAGGAAACAGTGTGAGGGCTGTTTATAGAGACACTTCAAAGTTTGAAGCAGTTAAAAGAATATTTTCATATTATTCTGAAATCCCAGATGTCTTGTTTGGTAAAATTGAATGGGTTAACGCTGATATTACCGATGTTCCTGCTTTAGATATTGCTTTTGATACTATAAGCCAAGTATACCATTGTGCTGCCGATTTATCATTCAATCCAAAAAATTATAGCCAATCTAGACAAGTAAATGTCGTTGGTACTGCAAATATTGTGAATTTATGTTTGAGTAATAAGGTGTCTAAATTGTGTCATGTAAGTTCAATAGCTACATTAGGAGAAGATTTAAAAAAGCCAATTACTGAGGATACGCCATGGAACCCGGAAAATAACACGCAAAACATTTATGCGATTACAAAGTATGATGCTGAGTTAGAAGTTTGGCGTGGTACGCAAGAAGGATTAAATGCAGTAGTTGTTCAGCCAGGAGTAATATTAGGTCCTGGGTTATGGAATTCTGGTTCAGGAGAGATTTTCACTAAAGTTTCAAAGGGATTTCATTATTATACTTCTGGAACTGTTGGAGTTGTTGATGTAAATGATGTAACGAAATCCATGGTTAATTTGATGAATTCTGAAATTGTAAATGAACAGTTTATAGTAGTTTCTGAGAATGTTTCCTATAAAGAGTTGGTACAAAAGGTATCAAAATCTATTGGGTGTAAAAAAGAATTAAAAGAAATTAAACGATGGCAATTGTTGTGCTACTTACAAATAGATAAACTAGTAAGCTTTATCTCTGGAAGAAAAAGGAGTGTTTTTAAAGCCAATATCAATTCTGCTTTTAAACAGTTAGAATATGATGCTTCAAAAATTAAAAAAGCTGTTGGTGTTGAATTTATTTCTGTTAAAGAAAGTGTTGAGAATACAGCATGTTTTTATGAGGCTTAGTTTTGAAATACTGTTCTCGATATTTCAATCAAGTTGAGGGTAGGCTAATTTTTGAATGTAAATTGCTGCCATTGACGAATTTATATTTTCATTGTCACTTCGAGAGGTTTTTATGTAGTGAAACGGAGTAGAAATTGTATCGAGAACTAATACTTCTCGATACAAAATTATTTTTCTTTGCAATCCAAATAATTTCACTCGAAGTGACGTGACGACGTCATTATATCCGCTAGACATTTTTTTTGTGCAAGGCCTCGAACTGAGGGATTATAAAACTAAACGAGCTATTGTGTTTAGCAAAAGACGTCAGTTCGAGTGAATTTCTTGATTGATAAATCATGAAATTAGTATCGAGGACAGCTTTTTAATTAGCAAAAAACAGTCCCTTCTCCTAAGGAGAAGGTTAGGATGAGAGGAAGGAATTACTATTGATTATTATTTAATAGTTCCTCAATAAAATTTCTAGAATTCGATAACCGTGCAATTTTATTTTGGCCACCAAGCTTACTGTTATGTTTTAACCAATTGTAAAATAAATTAGGTTTTGCAATATGAAGAGTAGGATGATTTAATGTAATGTTATTAAAACGCTTTGCTTCATAATCAGAATTTAACGATTTCAAAGCATTGTCTAATAATTCCGAAAAGTATTCCATGCTCTCTGGAGCTCTTTTAAATTCAATCAACCATTCATGTGCACCTTTGTCTTTTCCGTTCATGAAAATAGGGGCCGCAGTATATTCTTTAATTTCAGAATTAGTTTTAGCACACGCAATTCTCAATGCTTCATCGGTATTTTCAATCATTAATTCTTCCCCAAAAACATTGATATGATGCTTGGTTCTTCCAGTGACTTTAATTCGATACGGATTAGTTGAGGTAAAACGTATGGTGTCACCTATTTTATAACGCCATAAGCCAGCATTTGTAGTAATGATTACCGCATAGTTCACATTTATGCAAACTTCGATTAGAGGGATAATTTTTTGTTGACTTGTTCCATAGGTGTCCATGGCAGAAAACTCATAAAAAATACCATAGTCAAGCATTAACAATAATTCCGAAGAATCATTTCTATCTTGAATGGCAAAGAACCCTTCCGAGGCATTGTATATTTCGTAGTATTTAAAATCGTTTTTTGGAAGTAGATTTTTGTACTGATCTCTGTAAGGTTCAAAGCTAACCCCTCCGTGAAAATAAACTTCTAAGTTTTCCCAAACTTCTAATAGATGTTTGTTTTGAGTAGTTTCCAATACCTGATTTAATAGCACTAGCATCCAAGATGGAACACCTGCTAAACTTGTAACATTTTCGGTTATCGTTTCGTCTACAATTGCCTGTAATTTGGTTTCCCAGTTGTCCATTAAGGAAACTTTATTACTGGGAGTGGAGCTAAACTCTGCCCAAAAAGGCATGTTGTCAATTAGTATGGCAGATAAATCGCCAAAAACTGTTCCGTTTTCCTGATATAATTCTTTACTGCCGCCCAAGCGCAACCCTTTTCCTGTAAAGAGTTGTGAGTCTTCATTATTGTTTAGGTATAAGCACAATAAATCCTTACTTCCTTTATAATGACAATCATCTAATGATTCTTGACTTACTGGGATGAATTTACTTTTTGCATTAGTAGTTCCGCTAGATTTTGCAAACCATTTTATTGGGGTATCCCAAAATAATTGTTGTTCTCCTTTACGAGATTTTGCGATTAAAGGTTCCATTTCCTCGTAACTAATTACGGGTACTCGTGCAATAAAATCTTCATATGTTCTAATAGAAGAGAAGTCATGCTCTTTACCAAAAGTAGTGTTTTTGGCTTGTTGTAATAAATTAAAAAGCAATTCGTGCTGCACTTCATTTGGGTATTTTGAAAAGAACTCAATTTGGTGAATTCGTTTTTTCAAAAACCAAGAGACTACAGAATTTACTAACGGAATTGTCATAAATAATTTATCTTTAACCCTAAATTTACATAAAAATATTGATATGCAATACAAAGGTGTTTTACAGAAAATGCAAACCGATTTACAAGATACAATTCAGTATTATATGGTTTTTGATAATGATGTGTTGAACGTGAACCAGTTATTGGGTAAAAACATCAGTATTTCTTTCGAAAAATACCAATGTATGAGCTGTGCGAAAAATAAAGAAATTTACAGACAAGGGTTTTGTAAGTCGTGTTTTTTTGACGCACCTCAGGCAGGAGAGTGGATTATGCATCCAGAGAAGTCGACTGCACATTTAGGTATTGCTGATAGAGATTTGGAGTATGAGCAACGTGTACAATTAACACCACATATTGTGTATTTGGCATTGAGTAGTACTGTAAAAGTAGGAGTAACACGTAAAACACAAGTAC
Organism: Flavobacteriaceae bacterium; assembly: GCA_013214625.1. GTDB lineage: Bacteria > Bacteroidota > Bacteroidia > Flavobacteriales > Flavobacteriaceae. The sequence goes on along the minus strand of JABSPO010000024.1, from coordinate 7,441 downwards.
CTACACGTTGGATTGATCAAGGAGCGGTTCAAGCCTTGTCGATAGTAGAAGCTCCTAATAGATACTTAGCAGGAATTGCTGAGGTTGCTTTAAAAAATCATGTAGCCGATAAAACAAATTGGAGAGCAATGCTTAAAAATGAAATTGCAGAAGCTGATTTAATTCAGGTTAAAAATGATTTAAAACAGTTTTTACCAGCAGAAGTACAGCAATATGTTTTAGAAGATGAACCTGTTTTGAATTTAAACTTTCCAGTTGAGCAATACCCTGTTAAGGTTAAGAGTTTAAATCTTACTAAAACACCTGAATTTTCAGGAGTACTAAAAGGGATAAAGGGGCAGTATCTGATATTTGAAGATAATACGGTTTTTAATGTTCGTAATAATGAAGGTTTGGTGGTGAGTTTGGAGGTGAATTAACGTTTAGCTATGAATAGTACGGGGCAGAATCCCGATAGCTATCGGGACGTGCGGATTTTCGTATCGACACAAGATATGAGCTTTTAGTTTTGTTTTTAGTTTGTCGTTTTATAAAAGCCAATTTTCAAATCATGAACACCTCTAAATTAAAATTAAGAAAGGAGGTGAGTAAATTAAAAGATTTGGCGTTATATGTAAAATATACACTTACGTCCCTAATTAAATGCCGAAACTTGTATTATTTATAGGGTGTTTTATTTTTAAGCTTAGATGTTTTCTTTCTCAGCTTTTCTCCAAAAGTAAACAGCAAAAATGGTCGTAATAATTGGAATCATAAATCCATATTCGTCAATCCAGAATGTAGTCTTATCATTAGAAATGGTCAGAGGGGAGCATATTTTTTGAATACAAATATTATGAACGGAATGATATAGTGCTGCTGGCCATAAGCTATTTGATTTAAAAGTGTAATACGCTAAGATTACAGAAACTCCAATAATCATAATAGTAAAAGCTCCCATATGGAACAAAAGGTTTTCACCTCTTCCATACATTAAATTAATTATAGGGAAATGCCAAATTGCCCAAATTATACCACTTACTATAGCTAACGCTTTAAAAGACATTACTTTTCTCAATTCAAATATTAAGAATCCACGCCATCCAATTTCTTCACCCAACGTTGAACCTAAGTTTTTGATTACCCCAACGGTTAACAGCAAAAATATCATTACAATAATAACTAGAGTTTGGTTCATACGATCTATGCCTAGCTCTTGACTCCAATCTAAAATTATTTCTGAATTAAGAAGATCTCCAAATCCTAATAACCAAATTAATACATAGGCAATAGAAACATAAAATATAGGTGTAATGTATGAGAGTTTTAAATATTTCAACTCTTTTAATCTCCAAGGCAAACTTAAAATAGGTCGCTTTCTGATTTTTAATGTCATAAACGAAGCTAAAGCAGGCGAGAACATTAAAGCACCAACATAAATACTACTAGGGTTTAATCTCAAAATAGCATAATATGCTATTGAACTCAACGATGTTAATAGTGATAAAAATAGAAATATTGTTTTCCACGTTTCTCTATTTTCGGATTTTGTTTTTGACATTCTCTTTTTTTAAGTTGGTTTAAGGGAAGGTTTTGTTACATTGAGCCTAACGTTTAGCTATGAATAGTACGGGGCAGAAAATCAGTGAATTTTCGTATCGACAAATGTAAATATACACAAGCTTTAGTTTTAAGTGCCAAAACCCGTATTATTTTATAGGTTTTGTTGGTGTTAGTTTTTATTTAATATTTGTTCACTTGAATTTTTAGCGGAAAATTCCCGGGATTTGCGAACTTTTAGGAGTTGTGTTATAAATAAACTTTGGGTTGAATGCGTTTAGATTTTCTAGGATTTGATTCATTATAAAAAGTGGTGTATTCACGGCTCAAATTATTGTCTTGATATTAGTTGGTGCTACAATTGCTAAAGAAACGAGAAGATGTAAAGACTTAAAAATCAGTTTATTTTATTCTTCATCTTTGTTATTTTGTTTTTCTGATGTTGGCTCTTTACAACCACAAGGTAATTCGTTACGATACTCACAGTACAAGATGATTTCCATTTTTTTATCGTTTTTGTGTTTGTTGTAAAAGTCCTTTAGGTTGATAGAATACTTTTTTTCTCCATTAATCTTAAAATATATTTCATGATGAAAAAGGATGTCATTTAAAATGGTAACCTCAAAATCTAAAAATTGTTTGTCTTGATTTGTAGTCAATTCATCTTCGTAATACGGTAAAAATAATTTTGTCAAGGGAGGTACTTTTCTATTTAACGATCCAATACCTGAAGCACCTTTGGCATTGCTGTAAAGTTTGTTATCCAACCATGGGAAATCCTTGCACTCTACTTTAAAAGGAACTACATCTACCTTCAAAAGGTTAAAAGAAGAATCAAAAATGACAGGGATGTATTCAATTTTCATGAGTTTTAAAATGTTATAATCCAGATATACGTGTTGAACTGGTTTGTTTCCTTCAAAAACAAATTCATCAGGTGTTACGATACCAATATCATATTTGGTATTTACAGTGGATTTCCCTTTTTCACTTCTATGAAACACCGGTGGAGAAGCAATATAATATTTAGAAACATAATAGGGTTTATTGGTTTTTTTGTCTATTTGATAACCATATGGCAAGTTTGTAAATACCTGATTTTTTGTATGCCATTCTAAACCATTTGGTGCACCGCTCCAATTTTTAATGCTCTTATTGGAAACAATGGTATTACACCCAAATAAGGTTACACCTTGGTGACTGTATTTTTTTTGAGGTTTTATTTTTGAATCTCCCACATTAAAATTTACATAACCTGTGGTTTTGGAAGGAAGCGTATCTTGAGCAAATAAAGCTGAAGAAAATAGTAGTATTGCAATAATATTTTGGATTGGATGTTTCATGGGATTAGGTTTGTGTTTTATAACTATTGTTGTAACTGGTTATTCATTTTTTAGCTTGCAGGTAACGGTTTGAATAAATGCCTGTTTTAATGGCGTTTATTCTATGTTATGAACTTTTTTATTCTTGTAATAAGGTTTTATTTCTTTTTTACCAACGATTATCGGTATCGTACAATTTCGTTTTTTGTTTTAAGTACTCATTGAATATTTGACTAAGAGTGTCGTCATAATTTTGAAATGAGGCAGAAGCAACATTTGTCAGACGTGATTCAATTGCATTAGAGGCAAGGTTTGCACAATAGATGGCGTTTGAATTTCCGTGGGATGACAAAGGGTCAAATGCGATTGCTGCATCGCCTATAGCCAACCAATTGGAACCCGTAATTTCAGAAACTCTCGACGAATTGGCATTTCCACCGACTACTTTAGGATTAAGATCATCAGTAAGAAAATCTTTTAATATTTTGGTGTTCGAGAGCACTTCCTTCCAGTTTTGATACTCTTTAAGTTGAGGTAGAATAGGACTTCCTTTTTGTGTGTAAAGGGTCATGCCGTTAACTTCATCGTTCAAAGCGGAAACAATACCCCATCCGTTCTCAAAGGTCTCTACAAACACTCTATGAATCAATTGAGGGTGTTTAAAATAGGGCAGGTAGCAGCTTAATGCTATTTGGTTGTCGAATGATTCAGTTGTAACTCCAAGGAGCTTTAGAATGGCTCTGTTTCTACCCGTTGCATCTACTATGACCCGACCGTTTATGGTTTTCACGCCATTGTCAGATTCAACCTTAACGGTAACATTTTTATCCGATCTAAGCACTTCAATTAGATTATTGAATGGAAGTATGTGATCGGTTACTAATTCTCCTAAATCGTTGAGCAGTACTTTCTTATTCAACTTCAAGCCATACTTATAGGGATTGTGGTTGAAGAAACTATCGGTAGTAAGGATCTCAGAATTCCAAAGGGAATGATAACCAAAGGTCTTACTGGAGCTTTTCAAAAAGAGCTCCAGTAAGTTCAATGATTCTAATAAAACCAATGTTGATGGTGGTAATGTTTCTGGTATCTCGAGTGTTTTTCTTTTCTCCACTCGGTCCAACACCACATGATCAACTTTCTTTTCTTTTAAAAGATTCGAAAGGATCAAGCCAGAAACACCACAGCCAACAATAATTACATCAGTATTAAAATTCGTTTTGTTCATTAGAAGAATGAAATTAGATAAGGGTTAATAAAATCTATATGCGATTTTACCAACCCCACTCTTGTTAGTCTATTTATATTGAAATACATAACAAGCAATTCCTTCATCCTTATAACCCTCTTGCTTTTTTTGATTTCTTTCGTGTTCCGAAGTAGTGTAAAAGTGATCTACACCGTTGTGGAGTCTATAAAGTGGTACATTATCGTTTAATTGAGTTGAATCAACAAAACCAGTAACACCTTCCAAAGTATAACCGTTTTTTTCGGCTTTATCTTTTTCAGCTCCATTGGCAGTATAAAGGTGATCTGCACCGTTGTAGAGTCTATAGAATGGCTGACTGTCCTTTATTTGAGATAAATAAATCTGGCAAGCAATTCCTTGCAAAGTATAACCAAGTTCTACGGCTTTATCTCTTTCATCTACTGTGTCAGTGTAAAAGTGTTCCGTGCCATTGTACAATTGATAAAGAGGTAGTTTTGTCTTTTTTGACAAGTTTACTGCATCCGTCGCATCCATAGAAACGTAAGCTATTTTAGGATACCCATCTAGATCCAACGATCGAGCGGAAACCATTCCAATTTGATCCCATTTGTAAACCATATTGATTAGCCCGTTCAAATACCCTCCTTCTGCATGGTATCCTACGTATCCTGTATCTGTGGTATGTAACCATGGAAGACGATTTGCATACATGTTGCGTTTTGTCTCAAGTAATGGGGCAGTTTCTGTTTTATCGTTAATCTGCTTAAAACTCTCATGGGTTAACACATCTATTGGTAGATTCGCTGCCCACCATGCTGGCACAGGGTATTGACTATCTGTCCATACAGCTTGACAACTTCCCGCATCTGATTGCCATGGAATTCCCATCCATTTCGTAAGATCTCCAGGTGTGATTTTCCACAACCAATTTTCAGGCTTGTCCTTGTCCATTGAGTTTCTCACATCATCAGGTGTCATAAGGAAACCAAAATCTTTAAAGAAAACGGCTTCTTGTTCCTTTCCAGATACCGAATTAACGCGAATCTCTCTTAAGCCAAAAAGATCATATTTCTCTTCTTTGGCATCATTAACAGATTTGAATTTCAATTCGTTTTCGCAATACATTTGTTTGTGACGCATTGGCCAAGTTAACTCTACTCCTGGGTGGAATCCTCCGCCGTATAGCGTTTCTAAAACTGCACGAGTCATTAAAAGTGGAGCCTTTAAACGGTCACCTTCCTTGACAGGGGCAGTAGCAGCGTCGACAAATTGACTTTGGTAGTATTCGCCCAATATAATCATAGGGTTATCATCAAGAGGTACATCTCTCTTAGGAGGATCAACCATAAAAGATAATAAGCTCTTTGGTGTAGTGAAATGACCTTCGCTCCATTGTTTTAGTTGGTCGTAAAGCATAGGTGGGATGGCAAACCATTGCGCTGGACTTCCAGGATAGTTAATTCCATCACCAACATAATACGGAAGTTGAAGTTTGGTTTTACCAACACCCAAAGCATTAAAATCCGTCATGTCCTTACTAGGAATAATTTTCTCGTTGATGTAATCGTATCTTGGGTTTCTGAACAATTGAAAAATTGCTTCACGTGTAGCTTGGCTTTTTTCACCAGGAGTGTAGAGGAAGTCGAAATTTCCAGCCTCCGTTAATTTGTCAATTTCCTCCTTAAATGAAGGGGAAAGGAAATCTCCTAGATTTACCCATTGCATTTGGTAGAATTTGAAAAACAATGGAAGTACCATGCTTAAACAAGATGCATGATCTGTGTGCAGTTTATATGGGTCTGCACCTGTTACCAAGTCATATAAAGATGAGATTGGATTGATCTGCGGTGCATAATCAGGTGGCGCAGTTGCAATCCATGCTGCCGCTTCAGGACCATCTAATTTATATTCTTCTCCAGTTATTTTGTTTTTGATTTTTGCTGTAACACGTCCATCACAGATGTCGTCATACCAGTTAGAATTGTCTGCAAAATCTGTATTAAGATCAGATGGATTTAAAGAAGCTGAAACTCCGTCTCCGCTATAAAAGATCAGCGATCCTTCGTGTTCTGGATTGGGAGCATCTTTATCATATTCAATTGTACCAAGACTTACGTCTTTTGATACTGTTCTCATTTTCGAGGCAATCTTACTATGGTTTTCACCATTTCGAGGGAACGGGAACATACCTCCAATCGTCATTTTTTCATTCTTAAGGGAAACAGATGCGTAATTTGGACCGTTCACAAGCTCCTCTCTTGAGTTTGGAATACCTTCTCCCTTCATACCCTCACTAGGAATGTTTGGATTCCGAGAACTAGCGCTAATACCTGGCGCAATACGATCTTTGAAAAAGGCTTTGCTTAAGTTCTTATGGTTGTCTTTGTCGTTATGGTCTTTGTCATTACTGTCTTTGTCCAAATCAACTGAAAGGTCCAAGCTGTTGTTGAAGTCGTACCAAAATGGTTTTTTATTAGCTACTTCAACAGACCATTCAATTTCGTAATCATTAGGGTGAATTTTTTCTGTTGGATTTCCTTCCTCGTCACATTTGTAAATGTAGAAACGTTGCGCTTGTTTTTTCAATGCACCATATGGTGTAAAAGGTTCTAGCTTTAAATCGAATAAGTTTTTCCATGGCACTTCTGGACTGAAAACTACTTCGTCCTTGTTTGCAGGTCCGTTTCCCATTCGAGCTATTCCAATGGAAGGATAGATTCTAAATTCGGGTTTTTTTTGGTCTTTCATTTCGTTTGTTTTAGTAATTCATAATGTTTCGTGGCTACAAAGATTATTATCTTTAAGATGCTAATAGTGTTATTACGTATAAGTGATCTCTAGACGGATGTCTCCCTGTTTTTCAAGTCGAATTAGCCGCATCATTCGACTATTCAAAGTTGAGAAAATAATAAAATGAATCCTGGAAGAATGTCTTAAGAGCTGTGTTTTTGGGTATAAAAGCAAGAAGTGTATGCATAAAAGAAAAAAGGCGTCTCTTGGACTTGGTTCACCCAATCCTTCATTCTGACTAATGTTTTAGTAAATATGTAATTGTCATATTGTTACAGTTCAATAATCGCCTCTCGAAAATCAACTTCTCGTTAGCTTGAGAAGTCAGTTTCTCTCAGGAGACAGGATGAATTGCACCTAACGTTTAGCTTTAGTAGCTGTTCAAATAAAATTGTTGGTTTTAATGTATAGTTTATGGAAAAGTAACAGTTATTACGATGCAGAATTTGAAATAAAAAAAGCGGCAAGAAAACAAGTTCTTACCGCACAGGATAGTCCTAAAAATGAATTAGTGACTTCCTAAATTTTTAATATAAATAATTAGTTTTTTGACACAGTACCTATGAATAGTACGGTGCAG
>JABSPO010000239.1 GCA_013214625.1 Flavobacteriaceae bacterium | reverse complement strand
CAAAACCCGTATTATTTTATAGGTTTTGTTGTGAAGTGTTTTTGCTATATACTGATTATCACGATCTGTTGTGTATGAGCAAGCATATGATTTTACGGAGTATTGATAGCATTGTTAAGATGTAGCTTTATATTGTTTTGTTAGCATATTTTTAAAGTTTCAAATAAATGGAGAACTGTTATATGATTCGTAATTACAATTGTTTAAGAAAATTACCTAAATCTTTTTCTTTGGGTAAAAGTAATTTTTTCTTTAGCCTGTATTTATTCATACTAACAGCTTTTTCCGTTACATTTTTTAAAATAGCGATATCTTTATTTGAAAGATTTAACCTTATTAACCCACACAAATACAAATCATTTTTAGTTAACTTATTATTTACTTTAGCTAGCTTTTCATTGAAGTTCATATGAATAATATTAGCTTTTCTTTGAAATTCCTTTAATTGGTTTTCTATACCTAGCTGTGAGTTGACTTTATTGAGTAGAGTAGTGTACTCTCGGCTATCACCTTGACCATTTTTCTTGAGTTCATTTAATTCATGTTTAAGGTTTTTGGTGAATTGATAATTTTCCGAAATTTCTATGGCATAGTTAGTTAGCTCTTTATCTTTATCCTCTAAATTTCCTTTTAACTCTCTGTTTTCTGTTTTTTTGTTTTTTAATTCAGCCTTCATTAGTTGATCTTTTATTTCCTGTAATTCGGCTTTTTTAGCTTGATCATTTTTAATTTTTAAATAACCAAAAACCCCGAAAGCTATTATTAATAACGCTATACCAATAGTTAAATGATTATTTAATCTCATTATTTTTTCTTCCTGTTTTAACTTTTGAATTTCTACTTTTTTCTTATTTATGCTAATTTGTTTTAGTTGAAGCTCGTAATTTATTTTATCAAGTTGAAATACAGATTTAGTTGCTGTAATTTTTTCAATTATTTTTGGGCCGTAAAGTGAATCGTTTAATCCGATATATTTTTTAATGAAGTTATCAGTTTTATCATTTCCTACTGACTTCATATAAAGGCTTATGAAATTTTTATATGTTTTTAATTGAAGAGATACATTAGGAGTGTCATTTAATACATTCTGTGAAAATTCATTATATTTTTTGGCATTGTCCAAATCCCCTAATATCATGTAGAATTTAACTAACTTTAAGTAAGCACTAACTAAATTGTTATATGATTCATATTTTCTACAAAATATTATGCTGGTGTTTAATAAACTAAAAGCTTTATCCTTTTCCTTTTTATTAAAAAAACATTCTGCCAAATTCCCACTGACGATACCTACCATTAAACTATCCAAATCGGTAGATTTTGGGTTATTTTTAAACAAAATCAATGCCTTCTTAAAATATACCTTTGCAGAGTCTATTTTTTGAATATTTAAAAATGTTAATCCTATGTTGTTATTTGAATGAGCTATATTGTGTTGAAAATTTATTTGTTCAGAAATCTTTAAAGCTTTATGATAATATTTCCTTGACTTTGAATAATCTTTAATTTTATAATATAGCTTGGCTATATCATCAACTGCGGAATATTGTTTTTTTAATCCCTTATTTTTTTCAATAAACCATTCATATCGTTTTTTTCTGTAAATAATGGCTTCTTTATATGCTCCAATTTTTTCTAAATTATTACTGGCTATCATATAAATACTGGCTCCATGCTTATTACTATCATTTTTCTCAAAAACTTGAATTGCTTCTAAAATAGTTTGTAGTGCCCTAGGAGTGTCATCATCTTCACTATAAATTTCTGATAACGAACGTAAATGAACTACTTGTTTTTTCCAATTATTGGTGGTTATTGATTTATTTATTTTGTTTTTAAGGTCATTTACAACTGATGTTAATGTATCCTCTTTTATAAATAAATTATCTGTAATGTTAGTTCCATTTGATTGTGAGTAATTTTTCACGAAAATTATAAGGAAAACATAGAGTAAAATATTTTTCATATATCAGTTTATTATAGAATTAAGTATAATCAATTCAGTTAGATAATTCCTGTTTTTTATTTGATTTATTAAATTAGAACAAGGTTGCAATATTATTTTCACGCAAAATACTTCAATTCTACCCTATTCTAGAAATGTAGATGTGATGTAGATGTAATGTAGATATCATGTAGATGTAAAAAGACAGTTCAATAGTCTAACAATTCTTAATCTTACAGAAAATAATAATTAAATTTAATATATTATGAAAACACTATTGACTGTTATGTTTATAACAACATCAATATTTATGTACGCACAAGTAGGTATTGGAACAACGAGTCCAACAGCCGCTTTAGAAATTGTAAGTACAAACTCTGGCATATTGATCCCGCGTGTATTACTAACTGATACAACTATAGTTATGCCAATTGTTAATCCACAAGGAGGAAGTGTTGTAGATGGTACTTTGGTATACAATACAGCTACAGTAAATGATGTTTCACCAGGGTTTTATTATTGGAATGGAGCTCTTTGGGAGCGTTTTACAAATAGTTCTCCAGATGGAAATGGTATATATAGTGGAGATGGTGTTGCTCCAACGGATGTAGATGTTACAATAACAGATAGTATTGATTTTGACACTGGAACATTATTTATAAATGGAACTGATAATAATATTGGTTTGGGAACAACAACACCAATTTCTACACACAAATTGCATATTGAAGACGGAGATATATTAATACAACGCCATGCTGATGCAACAACAGGTCGTCAAAGAATATTCAAATATAAAAATAAAACTGTTGGTTTGAACCCTGGGTTAAATTTGTATTATCATCCAACTACCTATTTCGGTATACCTGCAAATACATGGCACTATAGAATTAGTAGTATCTCTTCTAATATCGCCTTTGGGTTGTATGATAATACTCCTACATTATTTATTGATGGAACCAATCAACGTGTCGGCATTTTTACGAGTACCCCTAGTGAAAAACTTGATGTGGACGGAAATATAAAAGCTTCAGGTTCATTAATCTCAGGAACAACAACCTATCCTGATTATGTTTTCGAAAAATACTTTGAAGGAAAATCAAATTTGAATGATTCATATCAAATAAAGAGTTTGGAAGAAGTGGAACAATTCATAAAGAAAAACAAGCATTTACCAGGTGTAAAAGCTATTTCTGAATTACCTAAAGAAAATAACACTTATGTTGTAAACACTACAGAGTTATCAATGCAAATGTTGGAGAAACTTGAAGAATTATTTCTGTATCTAATAGAGCAAAATAAGGAAATAAAAAAACTTAGAACAGAGTTACTAAAACAATAAAAAATAAAAATCTATTAATAAATTATGTTAGAAGTAAGCTATATATGTATTGGTTTAAGTGTGTTTTCATTGCTATTAGTAATTAAGATAATACGCAACAAAGAGAAAAATAAAATTTTACGATACCACGGAATAACAATGAAGAGAAGAAAATTGCTTTAAAATAAACAGATAGGAAATTGAAGTAATATTACTTTTTTCTTTACTGAGATACAATAACAAACTCTCAATTGATAGACGCTTTCCAGCCATTTGTTATGAAAGATCAAATGGAAAAAAAACAGAAATAATAGGCACTTTAAATTGTTTTTGAATGCTTTTTTTTAAGCTTTAATCATGGATAAATATAACCTATTGGAGTTTATTTTTTCAGTCAGATATTTATAGTAAAAGGATGAGAATTTGATTTGTAAATTAAGATTTGATTTACAGAATGTTTAATACTCGCTAACGCTTAGCTATGAATAGTACGGGGCAGAAAATTCGCGAATTTTCGTGTAGCCACAAGTCATAAGCTTTTATATTTTGTTTTTAATTTTGTTGTTTTAAAAAAGCCAATTTTTAAATCATGAACACCTTTAAATTAAATAAGTAAGGAGGTGAGTAAACTAAAAGATTTGGTGATAAATGTAAATATACACAAGCTTTAGAATTATACACCAAAACCCGTATTATTTTATAGGTTTTGTTGTGTGGCGTTTTTTATTTTAAGTATAAAATTATTTGTCAACTTTTTTTCAACTCTTCGACTGCTAAACCAATGAAAAGGAGATTTCATTCCATGTTGAGCAAAGGTTATACAGTCTACGAGGATATCTTCTTTGTCATAAATAATAATTAGTTGTCTTCCCCAATTTGTTGATGTCCAAGACCAATTTTTATTCAGTACAGTTATTTGTTGATTATGTCTTTGAATGTCCCAATTAATATCATTACTAATTTCCTTTACAATATTTCTATTTTTACTTCCAGAAATACCTTTAACTTTTTTTAATTTATTTATTGTTAATAATGAATAGATAAGAGATGAACAAATTATTACAGCGACAAAGAATACGGACAAAGGAATTAGAATTGGTTTGTCATTTTTAAGGGCATTCAATAGGACCACTGCAGGCAATAATGGTATTGAGCCAATTATGAATGACATAATAAAACCTTCATATATTTTATCATAAATAGATTTCCCTGGAAAGACTAAGAAACCTTTGTTTTTTGATTCTTCAATTTTAATTTCTAAATACTCCATTTATTCTTTGAATGATTCACAACCGTTTAGCTATGAATAGTGCGGGGCAGAAAATCCACAGATTTTCGTGCCGGTACAAGACAATAGCTTTTTGTTTTGATTTTAGCTTGTCGATTTATAAAAGCCAATTTTTAAATCATGAAC
>JABSPO010000238.1 GCA_013214625.1 Flavobacteriaceae bacterium | reverse complement strand
TAAATAATATGTAGTAAGTGTATTCCCTTTGTTCATAGGGATTTTAGCATACTGCCAACAGTTTTGAGATTACCAACAGTTACCAACAACGACCAACAAGAGCCAACAGTAATGAAACACACAAATGAAATAATAATTGGAGTATTAAAGGAAACGCATAGTGACTATACAGAAAATAATTGGCATTATAATAATGACTATATAATGATTGAGAAAGCCATTAATAAGGCGCTCAGTCAACAAGTACAAGAAAAAGACAAAGCTATGTACTCCAACTTTAGAAGACATAAACACGCTTTATTTCAGGAGATTAACTAAAAAGGATAGGAAATACATGTTTGATGCAGCTTGTAATTTACCTGATAAAGAAAAAAGGCTTACTAAAAACCAGTTCAAAGCTCTCAGAAGTCTTTGGGGGTTGCCGAAAGGGTATACCGAAAAAGATTTTTAGAATTACCAACAGTAACCAGTAATAAGCATTGTATTGTAAGAAGCGAGAGAAACTATTGAGTTTGGCCTAAAGAAATTAACAACATAACTTCCAATAACGACCAACAGTGTTACATATATAACAAACCTCTGTATTTACAAGGGTTTTAGTGTTTTCCGTAGTCATTGCCAACAGCAAATCAACAATGTTGTATTACGTTTTACTTAAATAGCTTTGTGTAATCTTTAAATATATAAATCTTCCCTCTTTTTGCTCCGGTTATTTCTTTAATTATATCAAGATTCTCTAACTCACCAATTAATTTATATACAGATGGAGAAGAAAGGCCTGTTAATTCTTTTACTTTTTGAGCGTCTATTATTGGGCGTTGAAATAAATAGTTAATTATTAATTGCGCATTACTGGAGCGACTTCCTAATGTTTGAATTTTATTCTCGACCTCTTTTTGTAATTTAAGAATACTATCAAAAGTACTAACGCTATTTTTCGCAGTCTCAATAACCCCAACTAGGAAAAATTTAAACCATTGAGTTAAATCGTCTTTTTCTCTAACTCTAGTTAAGTTGTCATAATATAAAGTTCTGTTTCTTTCAAAAAAGTCAGATAGATATAATATAGGTTTCTTTAAAATTCCTTTTTCTACTAAATACAAAGTAATCATTAAACGACCAACTCTCCCGTTACCATCTAAAAATGGATGGATTGTTTCAAATTGATAGTGTATTAATGCGATTTTTAATAAATCAGGAAAAAATGATTCAGTATTATGAGCAAATTTTTCTAAATCACCCATATACTCATTTATACTTGAGTGAATAGGAGGTACAAAGGTAGCGTCATTTATACTGGCCCCGCCAATCCAGTTTTGGCTACTTCTAAATTCTCCAGGTAATTTGTGTTTTCCTCTAACTCCTTGTAATAAAATTTTATGAGTTTCTCTTATTAAACGAGATGAGAACGGTAGTTTTTCAAGATTTGTTATTGCTGAATTTAAAGCTTCTATATAGTTTTGAACTTCTTCCCAGTCGTCTCTGTTTTCGTCATTAACGTCTTCTTTATCTAATAAGGCATCTTCTATGTTTGTTTTAGTTCCTTCAATTTTACTTGATTGAGTAGCTTCTTTTAAGACGTGCATACTTATAAATAAATCAATATTAGGAATATATTCGGAATACATATCCAATCTTCCGATTTGTCTATCAGCCTGACTTAAAAGACTTAATAATTCCATATTATCAATCTTCCATTCTTGGTCTATTTTGTCCGGTTGAAAGCTTTTATAAGTTCCTTGATTTACCTGATTCCCTGCTTTAAATTTTTTCATTACAATTTTTATTAAAAACTTAACCAAAGGTAGTCGCTATTTAAGAATTATGCAAAAAAATTAATTAGTGACATTTGTATTTTAACTTTTTCGCCGAAAACTTAACTAAGAAAGGGTCTTAGTTAATGTAATACAGTAGAATTTAAACATTGTTACCAACAGTTACCAACAACGACCAACAATATACTGTTGGTAATTGCTATTCTTTTATTGTTGGGCTTAATGTTATCGTTTTATAAAAGCCAATTTTTAAATCATGAACACCTTTAAATTAAATAAGAAAGGAGGTGAGTAAATTAAAAGGTTATTAACCAAAGAGGATCTTCTAAACTTGATTACATCAAAGAAATAGATAACAATACATTTGATTCTATTGAAAAATCAATAAACATCGTTGATGAAAAAATAATTTTTCAAATTGCATTAAATAAAAAAGCAATCTTCTAGATTGCTTTTTTATCCTATTGAATGTCACGTCCTGAAAAACCGATACAGTTCTCAGGGCTCCCTATTTACAATTGGGCTAAAGCCAACTTTTTACCATGAAATTTTTATCGATGGGTAATTGGTTTTAGCTTTTGTTATTGGTTAAATTAATATTAGATGCTCTGATTTCCAATATTAATCCCCCAAATCTGTATTAAACCTTTATTTAATTTATGGTTTATTGAAAGTGTAGAATTTTCATTATGTTTAAACTCGGAAATACTATTGAAACTACCTGAGGATTTAAAGAATGGCCACACACCAGCTGATGCTTTTGTCTTGATTTCTTGGTATTCTTCTTTAGTATAAGAAGCATGTGATGTTACTGTTATGTCATAATCACTTACTAATACTAAATTTTGCATAAAACGGCAAAGCTGCCCTTCTGGCTGTTCAAACATACTTCCCCAAGTAATAGAAGGTGTGTTTGGATTCCATATAGTATTGTCATCTTTTCCTGTAGCAGCACGATTTACTTCCGCAGATGAATACCAATTTCCACCTGGGCCAGTTACTAAGGTTGCAAATTTTCCAATTCTACCAGTTATTGTAAATTTTGATTCGGATGCTTTTTTATTAAGTTTCTCAAAGCTGCCACTTCCTGCTGCTGAAAAGATACTATAAAACCCACTAGCTGATCCATCGATAAATACTTTATCAATTTTTGAGGACTCAGTACTACTATCGAAGTTAATATTATTTAAAGATTGACCAGCATTAATCGCTCTTATTGCATTATCAGAAGTTGCAGTATAAATATAAGCAGAGACACTAGGCTGACCTGGTTGAGCGAAAGTCTGTTGAGCATCCTTACTCATATAATTATTCAAGGCTTTGATTAAGCTTGAATTCTCTGATTGTAATATTGCAGCTTCACCTCGTACTAACGTTCCAGGATCGATTCCCGCCTCTAAACCCCATTGTTTGAATCTACCAAGATATGTGTCACCCGCTACAGGTGGATTAGCTTGCTGCCATTCAATCCAACTTGTGTAGTTGTTACCTAAAGCATTTTGAATCCCGTTTGGATCACCTTCTGGTAATAGACCATTAAGGAGCATTCCATATGCACTAGCCCGAGAGTTAGTATTATCCGGTGAGTAATACTTTACTGCACTTGAAGGAGGAAGTCCATCAGACATAAGAAATAAACCTAAATTATCAGAAGTTTGCAACCCTAATCCGCCAATAGCCAATTGAAAAGTTTTTGGATTTAAGCCCATTTGTTGTGATAAAAAATTTCTCCAACTTGCTCCTAAATTTTGAACTTCCTCATCTACCAAATTTTGTTTTTCTAATATTGCTTGACTCATGATTTTTATTTTTATTGTAAAGGCTTTTTTGCCAACATGCCACTAAACCATTAGTGGACTTTATTTTAACTACTATTATCATTCACTAAATGACTTTTTAACACCCAATTGGAATGTTATTAGTTCACTATAACGCTTTTTCAATTTTCTGAAAAAGCAATTCGCCTACTTTTAATATTAAACTATTTAGGAATTTTCATACGTCTATTTCAACACCTAAAATTGCTAATCTTCAAACTCCAATATTGCAACAGCATCGTATTCCTTTTATAAACCTTGGCATATCATATACCATGTACTTGTGTCGAATTTTTTTCTTTGATGATTATAATAAAATAGTTTTCTACCCTGCAGAGGTTTTCCAAATTGAAATGAGTTTTTGTTACTCTTGCAATTGAACTACTCAAAGAAAGAGCTTTATAATGAAAGGTAAAAGAGTATAAATACGCTATTTACAAATCACGTATTTAGATGGCATGAATAATGCAAATAAGTTCAGAAAGAGCTTAAAATCATGGTGCGGCCTTAAAGGTCATAAGCTCAACCCTATTGATAAAACACCCGTTAATAGCGAGGGGAAACAGTGTGAAAACATGACTATTGACAATAAAACTCAAAAGGTTTTTTATATAGAAGTTGATTTTACTGAAGAACAAATAAAAGCTTGCGAAGAGCATTTTGGAAAAGATCATATTAATACCAATTCGGACGATTTACCATTTTAAATATGAATCCCGAAGAACTAGATAGAACTTGGCGTATTCGCAATGAAATAAAAATATATCCCATTAGACTTGAAATACCAACAAAACACTATAAGATAGGGATAACAACAAATACAGCTCCTGAAAAAATAGGAAAACAAATATATCCAGTGGAACCAACAAAACAACAGTAGGTGTATATGATAAAATTAAGAAAATGCAACAGTATTTCTTTGATTTAAACAAAATCACCAACAATCACCAACAATGACCAACAGTTACCAACAAAGCACAGATACTAACCAGCAGTAAATAATATGTAGTAAGTGTATTCCCTTTGTTCATAGGGATTTTAGCATACTGCCAACAGTTTTGAGATTACCAACAGTTACCAACAACGACCAACAAGAGCCAACAGTCAT
>JABSPO010000237.1 GCA_013214625.1 Flavobacteriaceae bacterium | reverse complement strand
AATATAATATAATAGGCTTACAACTATAATTTGTCCTAATCTTTAAAAAGATTAGGACTTTTTTGGTTATACATACCCGTGCAAAAACTGCTGCCTAGCAAACGGATAAAGCGGTATTTTAGGGGTGTTGGAATTAAGTAAATAATTTGGCAATCTATTACAGGGGAAATTCAAGATCTCTTACCTTTCTAAATTGAGTTCTTGATGCTTTAATTTTCGCATTAAAAAAGTCCGACGAAACAGTTTGTGCTTCTATTGTTAAAATAGTTGATCTGAAATCTGCCAGTAGAGCCGTACTAGGTATAGTAATTAATCGCTGTTTTGTCTAGGTAGTTGTATCTCAAAAACACACATTATTATTCTCTCCTCGTAATGTTACCTAGTGATTTCTCTCACGTCATAGCGAGCATGGCGAAGCAATATGTTTGTATGGTAGTACTTAGCGAAGTAATAGATGTATGTTTAAGCAGGATACTCCACAGGAACTTGAATCGCGATTGAAGTTCCTTTATTTATTTTAGAATCAATATCAAAAAACCCTCCATGTTTTCAATCCGTGCTTTTATTTGGCTTAGCCCAATTCCGGAAGAAGGGCTAATTTTTGAGGCGTCAAAGCCAACGCCATTATCCTTTATAGTTATATGTAAAGTATTGTTTGTTAGTAATAGCATTACGGAAGCTTCTGAGGCTTTACTATGTTTCATGATATTGTTAATACACTCCTCAATAATATTATGAATTTTTATTTCAAAATCTTGCTCAAAACGGGGTATTTTGTCTTCGCTTTCTAGTTCAAATTCTAAATCTTGATTACTATATTTTTCACACATGTCGTACACGGCGTGTTCCAAGCCAAATTTTAGTAAGACGGCTGATATTAATTTATGTGATAAGTCACGTACTTTTTCGGAGGCTTCATCAATAATACGTTGTGATTTATCTAACTCTGCAATAGGAGTAGTGGCTTTCTTTTTTACCACCTGTAAATGCATGTTGGCAGAAGAAAGTAAGGCGCTTACACTATCATGCAGGGTTTGTGCAATTTCTTTACGTTCTGTTTCTCTACCATCTAAAGTAGCATTTAATAGTTTGCTTTGGTTTTTTTCTTGCAGGATGCGTAATGTTTTTTGCTGGTTAAGTTCTTGCTCTACTAGGTTTAACGACAAGTTTTTTGCTTTCAGTTTACTGTTCCGGTAGAGTACTGAACCAAATAAAATAATAACTAATGACGCTAATCCAGTACCTGCTAAGATATATTGGGTGCGTTCTTTTGCTTTGCGTTCTTTTACGGTATTTATAGCTTCTTCTGCACGTGCTTTATCTTGATTGTACTTGGCTTCAATGGTAGTAATTTCAATTGCTTTTTGTTTATCTTGGATGAGTTCGGATAATTCATTTGATTTTAATAAATAGGCATAGGCTTTTTTAAGTTGGTTAGTTTTTTTGTATATGTAGGCCAGGTTGGCTGTTGCTAATTGGTTTGATTTTAATGCTTCAATATTCGAAGTGTCTTGTGTTTTATTCAGGACTTTTAAATGAGTTTTTTCAGCAGCTTTATATTTTTTTTGATATATATATATCAAGCCTTGGTTGTTTAGTGCGGCATTTAATGATAATGGAAGGGTTAGTTTGGTTTCATAGATATTTATGGCTTCTGTAATATAATATTGTGCTTTTTCAAGTTTATTTATATCAGAGTACATATAGGCTAAGTTATTATAAGTTTGTGCTAGATGTTTTGAGCCTGAGGTTACGCTTTTGTAATCAGTTATTATTTTTTGATAGTAAAAATCAGCACTATCTTTATGGTTTCGAGCTTTTTTAGAGTCAAATTTAGGATGTAAATCTCTAAATTTTTTTTGATAGACACGTCCTGTTTTTAAATATCCTTCCATGATGGTTAAAGAATCATTCAATTTTAGATTAATTGATAGGGATTTTTTATAATAGTTAATTGCTTTATCAAGCTCATTATTTTTAATAAAGATATCGCCTGTAAGCATTAACCATTTAGCTCTATTGGTATGCAATGTTGGAAAACGGTCAATTTCTTGTAGTGTGATTTGTAGTGCTTCTTCTTGATTTTGGTTTTTAAGTAAATCTAAAGCATGTTGGTATGTGTTATCTAGGTGTTTAGTATCCGCTTGGCTAAAACTAAAATGTATGCAGTAGCAGTATGCTAGTAATAAGAGGATGGTGTTTTTCATAGTTAGTATAAGCAAGATACTAAAAATATACGTGATTACTACCACGTCATTGTGAGCGTAGCGAAGCGATCTGTCAGTACAGTAGCACTACACATAGTAAAGAGTTTCCCTTTTGCTTGGGTGATTGTTATTTCGACTAGTAGATTATTCAGATGTACCTTCTTTGTAAGGACATGTATTTATTGAACAAAAAAATGCGTTAACAATAGTTAACGCATTTGAATTTTAGACTAGCAATGTTTTATGGCCCCATTTCTCCTGCAGGTTGACCTCTGCGTTCAGTGGTACCTGGTTGGATAAATGAATATTTAAAAATTTTACTGGCGTTACCGAAATTTTCGTTAAATGTTGTCACTCCTTTTTTGTTAGTGTTAACGGTAATAATGTTGGTGTCTCCGTTTTTTGAGTAAACAACACTGGCATTTTCTGTAGTGCTAAAGTCAAGGATGTAATTTCCTTTTTTGTCGCATGTTACGCAATAATCTTGTACTAAACTCATAGTTTTTGTTAGTTTGTTAATGGTTGATAATTAAAATTAGAATACAGTAGTTTTTTAAGGTATCTAAATTTAGTAAAAAAAAGTGTGTTTTAATAGCGGTTTATGCTGTTTTTCAGGGAGTTGAACGTAAACTACTGTTAATGAGTGAACTACGTAGTTACGGGTCATTGTGAGCGAAGCAATAACGTAGTGAAGCTGGATGTCAGTAGAGTAGTACTAAGTGTATTGAGGAGTAGTTTTTTAGTGTAACACTATTTCAGGACGAGAGCTACTAAAAGCCAAAAAGGCATCCGAATAAATCAGGATGCCTTTTTTTATAGGTTACAAAATACAACTACTCTCTTTAGTAAGACATCGGGGCTTAAGCTAATATCCTCACAGATGTATAATGTGTAATTATTATTATAAAGATAAGCACAAATCAACTGAATACAAAGCATTTACATCATTTATAATCAAATAATTCGATTAAAAACAAAATAACCTGTTGAAATGCCACTTATGAATCTAACGTAATGCGCTAGAAATAAGCGTGTTAAGTATTATTTAGCAATGTTATTTTTCGATTAAGGAAAACCTAGGGGATTAAACTGAAAAAGCATCCTAAATACTTAAGATGCTTTTTTTATAAGTTACATATTTATACTACTCTCTTTAGGTAAGCTTATGGGGCTGTAGCTAATGTCCTCACAGTAAGTTGTTGTAATTATGTTTCAAATATACCAATTTTATCAATCCCTCCAAGTATTTTTTAATAAAATTCAAAAATTCATTTTAAAACAGTAAAGATTGTAACAAAATTCCACTTAATGCGTCTTGTATTTATAATCAATCAATAATATGTCCGAAACAATTTTAACAATCAAAAACCTGAACAAAAACTACGGTTCACTTCAGGCGGTAAACAATTTATCTTTCACTATAGAAAAAGGAAATGTTTACGGAATACTAGGTCCTAATGGTAGTGGTAAATCTACAACATTAGGTATCGTTTTAAATGTTGTAAACAAAAGCTCTGGTGAGTTTTCTTGGTTCAATAACACTATAAATACTCACGATGCGCTAAAAAAAGTAGGAGCCATTATTGAGCATCCAAATTTTTACCCATACATGTCAGCTTACGACAACTTAAAGCTTGTTTGCAAAATAAAAGGGATACCAACAACAGCTATTATTGAAAAGCTTGAACTGGTAGGTTTAATTGACCGAAAGGACAGTAAATTTCGAGCGTTCTCTTTAGGGATGAAACAACGTTTAGCAATTGCTTCTGCGCTATTGAATGATCCGGAAATATTAATATTAGATGAACCTACAAATGGCTTAGACCCGCAAGGAATCCATCAAATACGCGAACTAATTACTGAAATCGCAGCTAAAGGAACTACCATTTTACTAGCTTCTCATTTATTAGATGAAGTTGAAAAAGTATGTTCTCATGCAGTTATATTACGTAACGGAGTGAAAATTTATGAAGGAAGAGTTGATGAATTGATCGCCTCAAAAGGATATTTTGAATTAAATACTACTAAAAAAAGCGAATTATTAGCTTTTCTAAACACACATCAAGCATTTGGAACTATTAAAGAAGAGGAGGGGAAAATAGTTGCCATTTTAAATGAAGAATTAAGTTCAGAGGAATTAAACAAAACATTAGTAGAGAAGGGGATTTTCCTATCACATTTAGTCAAAAGAAAAGAAAGCTTAGAAAGTCAATTTTTAAAACTTACAAAAAAATAAGTAAAAACCACCTAATGAGCTATTCAATAGCAGTGTTACTTCTAGTGGAATATTTGAAATGCAATGAAAAATATTTTGTATCGAGAAGTCACCTAATAAATCATCAAATATATTTTTAATATTATCTGTTATAAATTAAAAACAATGAAACGTTTACTACAAATAGAATTTCAAAAATTATGGTTAAATAAACTGAGTAGGTTTTTGATACTTGCTTACTTTTTTCTACTAACCTCAATAGCATTAGTTGCTGCAATAAAATTTGATATAGGTCCTATTAAATTCCATTTAGCAGAG
>JABSPO010000236.1 GCA_013214625.1 Flavobacteriaceae bacterium | reverse complement strand
CATTATTTCTACACGCTCTAAAGTATCCACATCTGAATGTATATATCGACAGCGTATTTGAATACGAGCCAAATATTTAGTCAACTCTTCTGCCATTCTTTTAGTTAGCGTAGTTACCAAAACACGCTCATCTTTTTCAATACGTTGATGCATTTCTTCTATTAAATCATCTATTTGATTTAAACTCGGACGTACCTCTATAATAGGATCCAACAAACCTGTTGGCCGAATAAGTTGCTCTACATAAACTCCGTCAGTCTTTTCTAATTCATAATCTGTGGGTGTTGCACTTACATAAATCACCTGGTTTTGAATTGCTTCAAATTCGTCATATTTCAATGGTCTGTTATCCATTGCAGCAGGTAAACGAAAACCATATTCTACTAAATTCTCTTTTCTACTTCTATCTCCACCATACATCGCGTGTACTTGAGATAATGTAACATGACTTTCATCAACTATCATTAAATAATCATCTGGAAAGTAATCTAGTAGACAGAATGGTCTAGTTCCTGGCAATCTACCATCCAAATACCTTGAATAATTTTCAATACCCGAACAATACCCCAGTTCCCGTATCATTTCCAAATCGAATTCTGTTCGCTCTTTTAATCGTTTCGCTTCTAAGTGTTTTCCAATTTCTTTGAAGTAATCTACCTGCTTAACCATATCTTCCTGAATGCTATGTATCGCATTTTGCAATACATCAGGAGAAGTAACAAACATGTTTGCTGGATAAATATTTAAGTGGTCATATTTTTCAAGAACCTCATTTGTTTGTACTACAAAAGCTTCAATTTCTTCAATTTCATCTCCAAAAAAATGAATGCGAAATGCATTGTCTTCATAGCCTGGAAAGATATCCA
Source organism: Flavobacteriaceae bacterium (assembly GCA_013214625.1). GTDB lineage: Bacteria > Bacteroidota > Bacteroidia > Flavobacteriales > Flavobacteriaceae. Next base: position 3,881 of record JABSPO010000236.1, on the reverse strand, counting down.
CGATATCTCCTTTAATGCGAAATGTACCTCTTGAAAATTCTGCTTCAGTACGCGAATACAAACTTTGTACTAATCGCTGTAATAATTTTGTTCGAGAAATAACTTGATCTTTTTCTAAAGAAATTACGTTCTTTTGAAATTCAACTGGGTTTCCTATACCGTATATACAAGATACTGAAGCAACAACTATTACATCCCTCCTCCCTGAAAGTAATGATGATGTCGTACTTAAGCGAAGTTTTTCAATTTCTTCATTTATAGATAAATCTTTTTCAATATAAACTCCAGACGTTGGAATATACGCTTCTGGCTGATAATAATCGTAATACGAAACAAAATACTCTACTGCGTTATTTGGAAAAAACTCTTTAAACTCAGCATATAATTGAGCTGCTAATGTTTTGTTATGCGCTAAAACCAAAGTCGGTTTTTGAGTTTCATGAATAACATTTGCAACAGTAAATGTTTTTCCTGACCCAGTAACTCCAAGTAGTGTTTGGTATCGTTCGCCTTGATTAATACCTTTAACTAATTGTTTTATTGCTTGAGGTTGATCGCCAGTAGGCGAAAATTCTGATTCAATTTTGAATTTCATTTTACAAAAATACCTAATAATTAAGATACACCCAACCCGTTATAGGTTCTGATATAAAATTATCATGTAAATAAATTACATAGTAATAAGTACTTACCGGAAGTAATGAATTTGTATGATTAATCCCCCTATTCGCTTTTCCATTCCATGGTAGCTTATATCCTCCTTCAAATATTAAGGTTCCATATCTATTAAAAATCTTAATAGTATGTTGTTCAAAAACATCTGTAATACCCAAAATCACCAATGTTTCATTAACTCCATCTCCATTAGGGGAAATACCATTATTTCCAGAAATATTATCTGTCAAACAATTTATTGCTTCTATTATGAAATTACTTATTCGATAACAACTTGGATAGTTTACTCGTATAAAAATTGTTTCAATAGAATTCGTATTTACATACACTTCAGGAAATTCAATTGGATTTATTAGTGATTCAGCTTCTGACAAAGACATAAAATACAATATCTGAGTTGCTCCTACAGGTACATTTATTTCTACTTGAGTTAAATCAAACGTTGCTTGATTATTTCCTTCATCACAAATTTCTAAATCTGTAAGATTTTCAATAGGCGAATTTAATAATAGATTTACCTGTTGTATTGTTGTATTATTTGTTTCATTAGTTTCTTGTACTTCCCCAACACCTGTTCCTACATCATCTACTGCTATTGTTAGCGTAAAATTGTTAGCTATATTCACTGGTATTGTCAATACAATACTATTAGGTTCCTCTCCTCCTATTTCAATGTCATTAATAGTAGCTGAACTTCCTACAAAAACTCCATTTGCATAAAAAGCTAAAGGAGTTGATTCAGGTAAGTATTCCGTGCTATTCGTATTGAAAACAGTATATGCCACCCATACATCACGATCATCACATGAAACATCTAAGTCATCTATAACCACTGTTGCGTCTGGCAACTGACTATTTAAAACGGTTACCACATAATTTACCATTACCAAATCTTGCAAAGAACGTAACTCAATCAATGCCTCTGTATCTCCTACAGCAATATTATTTTGAATACTATAAAAATCCAAATCCATATTATGTAATTCATCTGAATTTGTATATGAATTTGTCCCATTAAAAGCATTATTTGCTGGATTTAATGGAAGATTAGATAACTGATTTCCATTTATAAATAATGATTCCCCATTAGCTAAATTCTCATCCCCTTCCCAAGCTAAAAATGCAATTTTTGCACCATCATTATCAATAACATTAAGATTTGTTAACTGTATAGCTATGTAATTATTTAATGAGGAAACCCCATCAAAACCGTTAAAAACACTTACTTGATTGTAGGGTAAATTATCTTGTTCATACACAATACTTAAAGCCCATCCTCCATAATTAGTTTGATTAGCTGGCCACCCCATTGAAGTACAGAAATAAGGTGATGTAAGTATAAAGCTTAAATCTAAATTTGTTAAGGTATAATTCCCATTTCCAATTCCTTGAATAATTTGTGTAACATCAGTAAAGCAAGCAAAATAGTTATGATTTGATGTAAGTGTATAGGTATATATATCATCTGCAATAATTTCAGTGCCATTTAACGATACTATATTATCTATTTGCTCTTCAATAATTACATCCGCATTTATTGGTCCTGACCAATACAAATACGCCCCTACAACTTGCTGATTAGGTTCTAATAGTAATTCAGCTGAACTTTCAGATAGTATTTCACAAAAATTCCCTGCTAAGCTATTGTCTAAAATATTTAATGTATTACCAATTGCAGTATGATTATATCTACCATTAAATTGCTTATACAACTCAATAGGAACCTGTCCAAATGAATAAAATCCTCCTAGCAATAATAAAAGTAATATGTGTTTCTTCATTAAAAAATATTGAAAATTATTTACTAATATAATCAATATATTTTAATGTATTCACAACTGCTTTTCACCTGTAATTTATACTTTTAATCGATTATCTTTTTAATGAAAAATGAGCCCTGAATTCTTTTTGTATTCCTGAAGTACTTCCTTCAATATAGTTAATTCTAAACCAATAATCAGTTGCTGGAAGTTCATTACCATTATACGTTCCATCCCACCCAATACTATCAGGATCTAACTGTTTCAATAGTTTTCCAAACCTGTCAAAAATATAAATTTGTGAAATTGGTATTGCTTCTATTCCTATAATTTGCCAAGTATCATTGATACCATCACCGTTTGGCGTGAAGAAATGTGGATAATCAATAATCAGTACCTCAATTAATTCTTTCCAACAATTTTTCCCATCAGTTATGGTTACAATATGAATCCCTGGTCCTACATTATTAAAAGTCCCGTTTACTGTTGGCTCACCATCATCTAAAGTATACCAAAAAACGATCCCTGGAATATTTGAGGTTGCATTAGCTATTATCTGATGTGAATCCGAAAATGCGTTTGTTGTAACATTTGCATTAAAGTTATCTGGAACACCTGAAGCTACAATTGTTATGGAAGTATAATTTATACATTCAAAGTCAATCGGTCCTGAAACTGTAACCGTATATTCTCCTGCAACAGAAACAGTAATACTTTGATTGGTTTCTCCAGAAATTAACACTCCATTCAATGCCCATTGATAATTATAGGCTGACGACGCTTCAGGACCAGCAGTAGCTGTTAGTATTGGTAAAGGTATATTAGTAACTGGCACACCATTTTCGTCAATACACAATACATCATCACCCGAAATAGAAACATTTGGTACAGGTACATAAATTTCAAATGAAACGATAGTGTAACACCCCGAACCTGTAGCCACTGGGTTTAAACCCGTACCGTCATTTATCACGCTAACATATATCGTTTGCGGGTTAGAAATATTTGTATAATTTGTTGGTGAACTTATCGGGTTTGTTCCTGCTTCCGCATTTGCTAAACTAGTATAATAACTTGCTGACACACCTAATTCTACTGAGGGACCAGTACCTGTTAATATTTGTGTTTCCCATTGTGTTAAATCAAACTCCGCTACTTGTTCAGAAATATCTCCTGAACCATCAACATTCCCATCACACTCCATCATTACCCCTAAATTAGTTTCTATAGCTGTAGTACTTAATGGAGTTGGATTAGGTAATACTCGTAACTTCAGTATCCCTACAGCAGCACAAACTCCATTATCAATTCTTACATATATATCTTGCGGATTTAAAACATTGGTATAGGCAGTTGGATTTGATATTAAATTCATTCCTGAGCCTGAAGTAGCATCAGTTAAGTTACTATAAAAATCAACTGTAATTCCTGAAGCACCTCCTGTTA
>JABSPO010000235.1 GCA_013214625.1 Flavobacteriaceae bacterium | reverse complement strand
CCTCCAAGTCATTTCTGTAACGTTCAGCCCTAAGTCTTTCAACTGTTCCTGTCCGTTGTATTTGTACTTGTGGATAGTACCGTTAACTAGGGACATTGCAGAGCTTAGGGAGTAGTTATGGTCTAAGCCAAAGGGATAGTAGTTTATGCATCTAAGCTACTTAAACAGCCAAATTTCACTGGTTGCTATTATTTTAAAGAACGTTCATTCTACATCACCCCACTCATCTGTAAATATAGGATTATTTCACTTATTATTTTGATTACTACATCAACATATATGTAGTCTGCTTTAGCACATTCTGCTAATACCTTTATTACTAAATATTTTACTTTCATAATTACCTTTAATAATAAATATGTAGAGAATCGTAAAACGACAATTTTATTACAACAGAAGTCTATCAGAAAACAGTCAACCCCCATAAACATTACCCCTTTTATAGTAAAATATTTTAAAATAAAGATTTCTATATCTAATCTGTTGAAAGTTATCAGGTATATTTGCAAGCAAAATAATTAAGAATAAGATGCTACTAAAAATAAGATTATACCTATTACTAATTATATTTCCAGCAATCAGTTTTGCTCAATCTGAACTTCATAAGATTACATTCTTAGAAGATACTGTTACAATAAATTCTCCCGTAGAACTTATAGAAATGAGTGACGAAATGTTTAAGTTTAAGTATAGGATGAGCACGAAACCTACACTTATATTGTCTGATGAAGCAGCCGAGGTTAACTTGATTGCTAATTTCTCTAATATTAAAATAAGTGAAAAAATGATAGTTGCTTTTAAAGACAACCAAATTAAGCAGCTAGGTAAGAAGAATGAAAGCTTAAAAATATTAGATAGTGGAGTTAAGATTGTTAACGGTAGAAAAATTTCTTATTGTAAATTTCAAACAGATGCAATCGACCAGAAAATATTTAATTACTACTTCTTTATTGTACATAAAAACAAGGTGTTAATGTTTACTTTTAACTGTTTAAACAAATTAAAATCTAAATGGGAAAAAGTAGCTGACGAAATAGTGATGTCTGTTAGATTAAAATAGCCAATACTAACTAATCAAGTAGTAATTTATCATCAATAACTTTTATCTTACATCAAACCCCTATAGAAACCTACTTATGAGAGTATTACTTCACATATTAATATTTACCTGCTTAACTACGTCAGTATTTGGTCAAATCAACAAAGCTGACCTTGTAGGAAATTGGGTGAAATATAAAGCAGAAAGAGTTGATGGCAGCAAAATTATTGATAGACTTAATACTGAAAAATCTTATTTGGAATATAATTTCACCAGCAAAAGGTTTATTACAATGAAGCCTGAATTAGAATATTCCATAAAAGGAAAGAAACTTAGTATTGGTAAATACACTAAGTATATTATCGAAAGATTGAAAAAAGACACTTTAATATTAGCTGAAAATTACCCTAATAAGAGAGTAAGTGAGTTAAACCGATTATCTTTTGTAAGGAAACAAGATAAAACTGATTCTATAATTGAAGTAAAAGATGGTATTGTGGTAGTTAATAAGAATATTTCTTCAAAGTTTTCTTTAATGTTTTCTGACTATGTTTTTAAAAGAATAACTTCAAAGTTTTCAAATACCAAATTCAAAGGGCATATTATAATTAACCTTAAAAATAAGGCTGTAAATACATTCATTACTGAATCTGTTAAGTCAAGTAAACGAACACTTGAAGCAATTAAAAAGGCTATTAATGGCTCGTATAATTTATGGAGTTTAAAAAAAGAACATGATAAAATAAGAATTAATTTTGTAGGGAAAACAATGTCTATCGGAACATTTCAAAGTGCAAGTTTTGCATTTAACACACAGTCTTACAACTCCGTTGAAGCTTCAAAAGCTACTAAATCTAATACAGCTTATGAAGATATTCAGTTAGCCAATAAATTCTTTGTAAAAGGTAACAATGACTTTGAGAAAAAGAAATACAAGTCAGCAATAAAGAATTATACTAAAAGTTATGATTTAGACTATGTACTAATTGATGCTATATATAATAGGGCTTTAGTTTATCACACAATAGGCAACTTAGAAAAAGCCTGTGAAGACTGGAAACATCTAGCTGACTTAGGGCAAAAAGATGCTATGAAATATTTAGAGGAATATTGTAATTAAGACCCCAGAACCGTTTAAAAACAAACATGTATGTATCAAAAAATAGTATTTGCAGTGGCAATTTGTATAAGCATTTTTCTTACCTCATGTAGCAATAGTTTACAAATATATAAGGTAGTGCAAAAAGAAATTGCTGTGACAAACTATGATGACGATGCTAAATTAGGGTATACTATTACTAAAGATAATTCACACTTATACATTACATTAAGTACAAAAGAAAAAACTACTCAGTTAAAAATAATGAGTAATGGTGTTCGTATTTTCTTTGATAAAGAGGGAAAGAAGAGGAAGAATAAAGAATTAAATAGTGAATACATTAAGGTTAATCATCAAATGTCTCTTGATGGGTTAGTATATACTTTAAAGGTTCCGCTAATATATATAGCTACAACACAAAACTTACCAACTATTGGAATATCAATAAATGGAATGCAAAGCCCAGAAATGGGTAATAGACCAACTGGAAGACCACCAGATGGCAGAGGACTTTCGGGGAGGGGGATTGAAAAAGGAATGAAAGGTTTTGCCTTACCTTTAGAAATAAGAGGAAATATAAGCCTGATAGAAGAACTCCAATCTGATATTAATATTTGGGTAGCACTAGATATACAATAGTCACATAAAATTCATAAATAGGTACTTTATCTAACTAATCGGATGCAACTTATCTACTATATCATGTAGGTTTTCCAAGTCATCCTGAATGTACTTTTTAGTCAAATTATAGTAAGTCCATTGTTGAAATAGCCAAAGCACTTGATGTTTCTTTAGATTATTTAGTGGGTAATAATTCTGTTTTAGTAAAAGATAAAAAAAAATTAGAACGCATTGAAGTTATTGCAGATATACCTAATAACGAACAAACCCAAATATTTAATGTAATTGACGCCTTGAATCGTGATTATAAAGCTAAAAAAGCATACTCTTAAAACATAAAAAAAACCACTTCGTTAAAGGTGGCTTGCAAATTTATTACTCATACTTCCCGCCAGTTATAAACTGGTGGGAGCTGGGGTTATAAACTTTTAAAGAAAACACTTACCCCAAAGTAAATCATAAAAATCATCAATAATATAAACGGAATAAGTAAATAAAGTTTTTTTAGCTCTAATTTTTCTTTACTATTATAATATTTAGTTCCAATTATGATAAACGATATTAGTGACAATACAAAAGCAGGAATAAGTAATACCAATCCAATAATCAAAGATGTCTTTCTATCTAAATTACTGCTAGAATTAAATATAAATGTTTGAGTCATTTTAGAAGCGACAATAATCAATACACATATAAAATTTATTATCGAATACTTTTTAATTTTTTTCATATTATTGTTATTTTAAAATATTTGTTAGCTAATAATAACCACTAATAATGGCGTTTTGGCGAGGAGAGGTAATTAGAGTTGTAAATAGCCTATTTCTAACAGGCTACACCATCAAATCAGAACACAATTCCACAAACAAGAAAACAATCTGCTAAAACACTCCTAAAAAACGAAGAGAAGCTACTAAGTAACCTCTCTTATTGATTTGTGTGGGTTATTAATTAGTCTGACCCATTACCAAATTACTCTTCTATACTTATCTTGTAGCCCCTACTAAGTAAGAAAATTAAAATCACAACTAACACTAATACTACTATTAATGTTTGCTTTTTACTTTGTCGAATTTCAATGGCTCTTTTGTCAATATTTAAGTACTCAACCTCTTTTTTATCATCACTTAAATCTGATAATTCGATTATAATTTTGTCAGTTTCATACTTTTCACTAACCATTAAATTTATATAGCTAAATCCACTTAATAGAATTAACAACAAGACCAATACCGCGCTTATTTTTAAATATTTCATAATTTTCTAAGCAAACAAAAGGGAAGCTACGTGTGTAACCTCACTGTGAGTTATCAACTCGACAGCCTTTTTATTTGTTTTTACGCTTTTCTTTTCTATATTTCTTTTTATAATTCTTAATTATCTGAGACTCTTTTTTTACTTGATATCTAATTGGTAATGTAAACTTTAATTCTGTAAAAGATTCTTTCAAAGCATCTAATAAAGGTTTCGGAACAGAAACATTATTTATAGCACTTTTTATAATATTCTCAGTAGCAGGTAAAGATGAACTTATTAAAATGTCTTTGATACTACCATCTCCTTTATCTATTTTAAAAGTTGCAGTCAATTTAAAGATATCTCCATTACTATACTTTCCAGAAGATTTAGCTATTCTATTTATACTTGTTTCAACATCAATCTCATTAATACTTTTTTTGATTAACTCTGATAACTCTTTGGCTTGAGAAAACCCTAAAAGCGTAGATATAAATAAGAGAAAACTTACTGCTATTTTCATTTTAAAATTTGTTTTAAGATTGTGAATATACAATTCTTATGAGCAACTACTGTTAAGATTCAAGAGGCGAGGAGAAGTAATTAGAGTTGTAAATAGCCTCACTTTAAAACATAAAAAAACCACCTCGTTAAAGGTGGCTTGCTAGTTCTTACTCATACTCGGCACGGAAAACATTTCCGCGCTATCACGTTTTCTTTTTTTAGTTACATATCCGCGCCATCTGGTTAAAGGTGGCTTTATACTTATTTTAATACT
>JABSPO010000234.1 GCA_013214625.1 Flavobacteriaceae bacterium | reverse complement strand
GCCTTTGGACGATTATCGCTTTGCATTTAATGGGATGGAGAAAGATGATGAAGTGAAAAGTGGTAGAGGTAATAGTTATGACTTTGGAGCTAGAATGTATGACTCAAGAATTGGGAGGTTTTTCTCTTTAGACCCCGCCGCAAGAGATTACCCTGGATTAAGTAATTATCATTTTGTTAGAAATAATCCTGTATTGAGGATAGATCCAACAGGTAAATGGGATATTACTGTACATGTTTTTAGTGATAGGTCAAAATATGGATTTGGAGTGATGATCGTAAAAGATGATGCTGGAAAAGTAATTGCTAGGTATATAGTTAGAGTTGAAGGAAGTAATCATTCAGCTAATGGTTATGATAGACGAGATCGATCAAAAACAAATGCAGATACTCCTACTGGTGTTTACGATATACCAGCTACTGGTACCTGGATAGCTGGTTCAAGCTCAGGTAAGAAAAGAAAAGCTTATGGCCCAAATCATCGTTTGGTTTTAAATGCATCATCAGGAGAGATTCTTACAAGTGGACGTGGTGATATAAGGTTACACGGAGGTAGACAAGAAAATGAAACGGCAAATGTTTCTACAACTACGAAAGCTGATGGAACAACTACATCTACTACAATATATACGTATTCTGCTAAATCGAACCCTATATTAAAATGTACATATGGCTGTTTCAGGATGTATGATTCTGATGCAGCAGAATTAAAATCATTAACAGATGATTTACCAGTTACGGATACTCCAGGGAGCTTAACGGCAGTAGCAGATTTGAAGGAATATAATGGAAATTATTATCTTAAAGAAGACTATAATAATATCATAATGTATGATAATGCCATTAATTTTGCTAATAGTTTATTAGATAATGATAATTACGACCAAGGTTCGCCTGTTTTATTACAAAAATTAACAAAACAATATGATAACGCTGTTGATAAAAAATTGCCTGTTCCAAATAATTAATATTAAATTGTTAATTACCTCATTAGTATGCATTACTATGTCTTATTGTGGAATGGAAAAAAAACATAAAGTACATGTGTTTGATAAAGAACCTACTATTATGATTAGCCAAGTTGATTGCTCAATTTTGAATAATATTGATAGCACCACCGCTATAATTGTTAACAACAATGCAAAACTAATTATTAATAACTCTGTTGATGATAATTGTATTCTTCGGTATGTTGATTCAATTTCTAAACGGTTTATTAAATCACCAAACAAAATGTACTTTAAGGCTCTTGAAAGAGTTTACGATATTAGTGATGGTTATCTTAGTGAATATATGGCTATGGTCAGCTACCAGCAATTTGAGGAAAACTTTGAGGTGTTTTATGGTTTTTATATCACTGAAAATAATATTAAAATGAAAAACTTCATATTTGATGGGATTATTGCACATATCGAATTTTCAGACGAGAAAATGAAGACTAAACTAGAGATAATAAGGTTATGTAATTCATATAAACTTATTTATAAGGAAAATGAGTTGTTAGATGATTTACTTATTTTATTAAAGGGTAATGGTATAGAAGGTCATGGGGCAGATTAGTTATCCCCCTGATGGTGCTAGTTTGTAAACCCGATGACGCGGATTTGTAATCCGTGATAAACGTAAATAACAATTAATTTAAGAAAGCTTTTACAGAGGTGTAGAGGCTTTCTTTTGTGGTTAAGAAGTCTATAGAGCCTTATATTTTTGATAGGTTTTTTTACTTTTAGTATCATAAGCCTAGCCCGAGCCATAAGCGAACTCGATGCCTCGGATATGTAAATTTTAAAAAAGTCACGTGCTAGTGCGGAAATGTTTTCCGTGCCAAGTATGAGCAAGAAATAACAACAATTAATTAACATCAGAGCAGTCTATTAACAGGGCTACTTTTGCTTTTTACAAACTTTCCAACTTGTCATGTACTTTTTCAATTTCCCTATCCATATACACTTGTGCATAATGTACATAACGGTTAAAGGACTTACTTGCGGCACTATGACCACTAATTTTACGTACCAAGTGTTCAGGCATCCCTAAAATTAATAAGGTTGTTATGGCTGTACGACGCATCATGTGTGAACTCATCTTGTCGCAAAAGCGAAATTGCTGTTTTGCAGTACTTTTTATAGTGCTCTTTGTCTTACCTTGTTTTTCACGAGAAACTTCAATAGGCGTTGTAAAATCAGCTTTCTCGCCAAGGGTTTTTAAGTTTTTATTAAAATTAAAAAGGGTAATCATTCCGAAAACTGGTGTTTTCGTATTTTTAGGCTGGTATTTTTTATATATGCGTATGGCATAAGTAGGTAGCTTTATTGAAGTAAAGGTTTTTGTTTTTTGCGACTTTACTTTTAAATACCAGTCATCACCTTGTTGTTCAAAATTTTTGTTAGTTAAGGTAAAAATATCGGAATATCGCAAACCCGTAGTACAGCCAAACACAAATACATCTTTTATGCGTTGTAGGTTAGTTGTTAATGAAGTTTCAAATTCTTTATTGTGTATTAAAAATTTTAATTGCTCTGGGGAAAGGACTTGTATTTCTATTTCTTCATGACGTACATAAAAAAAGCGCTGAAAATCACCAGTATTAAAGTCTCTATCGTTTTTTAAATAATTAAAAAAAGTACGGATGGTTTTTATATTGCTCCCCACATAATTATCATAACAACCATTTTTATATAAGTACTCTGTAAATTTTTTATAGAATTTTTTCCAGTAGTTTTTTTCGGAAGTCAACTCGCGTTTATTTAATTTACTAGCATCACAAATGCGCAATTCAAAATCCGTTTCAATACTAAACTTCGTTAGGTTATTTAAGGTGTACTCGTAATTTTTAATGGAAGCAGGCTTGATACGTTCTCCATTCTTTTTTAAACGTTTACCGCTTTTGGTGTCCGCTATAAAACGTTTAAATAACGGTATGAGCTCTTGTGTTTTTTTCATAAACTTACTAATGTTGTAAAAATAAGATAGCTATCCCGATTATTCATATTTTTAAGTAAAAGTAAAAAAGCATCTACATTGCTGTAAAAGCTTTCTTACTTATACTCGGCACGGAAAACATTTCCGCGCTAGCACGAGACTCTTTTTATTTTACAGATCCGCGCCATCTGGTTACTGTGCTACTCCACACTAATGTCATCTAAAATGGTATAACTCCCTTCTAACTCAAAATTATTTTCAACAGATTTATCCAAGACATACTTTACCTCTCTTATATCTAAAAGTTTTTCATCCTTAAATTTTTTAGATAGTAACGTTAATGATTCTATGTCATCTTCTAAGAAAAAATTTGCTCCATAAAAACTAATAACATCATCATCTATAAAAAGACTTAATACGTTTAAATCATTTTCAATAACAGAAAAATACCCTTCTATTTTATATGTCTTTAGAATAACTTTACACTTAACAAAAGAAAATTCTATATGATTAAAATAATTTCTATTTTTTAAAGAATAATATGGATGTTCATTATTAAGACTTAATGGTTCCACTAGATTTTTGTTTAGCCATTTTAAAGGAATTGATTCATTTTTAACTAAATAATCTAATTCATCTGGGTCATTATATTCATACCATATAGGAGATGATTGAAAATCTGAAATTGAAAAATCTCCAAAAAAGTATAAAAAACAATCGTTGTAATATTTGTGTTTCATATTATTTCCCTTTCTTTTTTAATCTATCTTTTATAACGGATACTTCTGATTTAGTAGCAGCCCTTGTCGGTACATTTACACCTGCTTCTTGAAAAGCTCTTAACCTTCTGTTATTTGCGCTATATGTTTTTCCTTTAATTTTTTTCACAGCAATAGCTGGTATAGTAGAAACGAAGTCATTAAGAGCCTTTAACCCTACTGCTGTATTACTTTCAGCTTTTAACGCCTTTAATTTACTAGCTAATTCACCAACAGTTCCTAATGTTGAATTTGAAAAACGCTTACTCAATGCAGCTGGATGGCTCAAACTTATATCTTTTGCACTTTTAAGAACAATATTATCTAATTTATTAACAACCGTCAATATAATAGGAACAGATTGTTTGTTTGCAACTTTTGCTAAATCACCTCCAACGTCAATTACATCATCTATAATTCCAATTATTTTCCCAGCAGATTTAGCTTGCTTTAGTATAGGCAAACTAGTAATAATATTAATATTTGTTTCTAATTCAGATGTCTCTTGATTAAATATATCTTCACCTGTTTTTTTCTGTGTATAAATATCAACAGCTGTAACTAAAGGATGTAAACCTGCTATTATTTGACCTCCAGTAAATATAACTCTTTCAAAAGTATTCTTTGGTGCAACAGCTGTTCTCTTCTCATCAGCTAATTGTTCAATTATTTTATTTTTTATATTCTTTTCATGCCCAGGCGTTAAAAAAGCTTTAAAAGCTTTCATTTCTTGTTTGAAATTATTCCAAGAATATTCTAAACCTTCTAATTCAATACCATCAATTACTCTGTTTTCGGCAAAAGCATAAGGACTATTCCATACATACTTATTCTTTAACGGGTCAACAGCAAAGAACCTACCCACTCTCGGGTCGTGCATTCTATACTTAAAGTTTAAACTACTTCCTTTTATGCCTTTAATTTCGTCATCCATTTCTTGTCCTTGGAACCCATAACGATAGGCTGCACTTGATTCATTACGGTTTGGCATTAGCATCCCGAACGGATAGTAATCCAATAACGTGTTACATCAGTAAATAAAAGAACTTGTTGTTTTATAGGGTGTTTCATTTCTGTACTTAAATTGCTAAAAACACCTTATAAATTTACA
>JABSPO010000233.1 GCA_013214625.1 Flavobacteriaceae bacterium | reverse complement strand
TCTCCCATTAATCGCAATGCGAATTCTGTAGAGAAAATACAGGTGTTTTGTGCTTGATCTTCTTTTAAAATATCCGCTTGTACCGTTCCACGTACTGAACTTAATGTATACACTTTTATTTCCTGATACACATCAGCAGGTAACACTTGATCACCAGTTACTCCTAATAAGAATAAGCCTAAACCATCATTCCCTTCAGGTAATGCTCCTTGATATTGTGGACGAGCAATCCTTTTAGCAGCGTATATTTTTTCGATTTTTGCTGTAACCTCAGCTTCTAAACCGTTTTTCTTTATGTATTTCTCACATTGTTGATCAATGGCTGCATTCATAAAGAATCCTAACAACATTGGCGCTGGTCCATTAATCGTCATAGAAACCGACGTCATAGGATCAGCTAAATCGAATCCTGAATATAATTTCTTTGCATCATCTAAACAACAAATAGACACTCCTGCATTACCAATTTTACCATAAATATCTGGTCGCGTTCCTGGATCATTCCCATATAAGGTTACCGAATCGAAAGCAGTAGACAATCGTGCCGCTGGCATCCCTGCACTTACATAATGGAAGCGTTTGTTGGTACGTTCTGGTCCACCTTCTCCAGCGAACATACGTGAAGGATCTTCTCCAGTACGTTTAAACGGATACAATCCTGATGTATATGGAAATTCTCCCGGTACATTCTCCTGTAAACACCATAATAAAATATCTCCCCAAGCAGTATACTTTGGTAAAGCTACCTTTGCAATTTGTGTTTGCGATAGTGACGGCGAATGTGTTTCTATTTTAATTACTTTATCACGAACTTTAAACGAGTAAATAGGTTGTTTGTATTTATTTACTTTTTCATCCCAACCCATTATCACTTCCCAGTTATAAGGATCTAAGTCCATTTTAACTTTATCAAACTGAGCTACTAATAAACGTAAAAAGTCTTTATCTTCTTCAGAAACTGCAGTAATAGATTCACTGTCAATTCCTGATTTATCTAATGTTACTTTTCCTTCAACTACTGTTTCAATAGTTTTATAAATACCATATAATCGCTGCGCTACTTCTTTTTGTGTACTAGCCTTTGCATCATATCCTCTATTGCTTTCTGCTATTTCTGATAAATAACGAACTCTACTTGGAGGGATTATAAATATCTTCTCAGACATTTGTTTCGTAATTTCAAATGATGATTTGAAATTGGCTCCTGATTTTTCTACCATTTTATCCATGATAGCTTTGTACAGAGAGTTCATTCCAGGGTCATTGAACTGAGATGCGATAGTACCAAAAACAGGCATATCATCCATATGCGTATCCCATAAATTGTTATTACGCATGTATTGCTTTTTCACATCTCTCAATGCATCTAAAGCGCCACGTTTATCAAATTTATTTATCGCCACTAAATCGGCGAAATCTAACATATCAATTTTCTCTAATTGTGTCGCGGCTCCAAATTCTGGAGTCATTACGTACAATGAAGTGTCTGAATGCTCTATAATTTCAGTATCAGATTGTCCAATACCAGAAGTTTCTAAGATAATTAAATCAAACTGAGCAGCTTTTAATACTTCTATAGCCTGACCTACATATTTAGACAATGCTAAGTTGGATTGACGCGTTGCCAATGAACGCATATACACACGTTCGTTATTGATTGCATTCATACGAATACGATCTCCTAACAAGGCTCCTCCGGTCTTTCTCTTAGATGGATCTACAGAAATTAATCCGATAGTCTTTTCTGGAAAGTCGATTAAAAAACGACGAACTAGTTCATCTACTAAAGAAGATTTACCTGATCCACCAGTACCCGTAATTCCTAAAACAAGTGTTTTAGAAGCTTTGTTTATTTCTTTAATTTCAGCTAAGGTAGCTGCCGCTACTTCAGGAAAATTTTCGGCAGATGAAATTATACGAGCAATTGCCCCTATCTTTTTATCAGCTAAATGATTTATTTCTCCATTTAATACATCTCCAATAGCATAATCAGATTTTTCTACCAAATCATTAATCATCCCTTGTAAGCCCATTTCACGTCCATCATCAGGAGCGTAAATACGAGTGATACCATAATCCATTAACTCCTTGATTTCAGACGGAAGAATTACTCCTCCTCCTCCACCGAAAACTCTAATGTGTCCCGCTCCACGCTCTACCAACAAATCACGCATGTACTTAAAGTACTCATTGTGTCCACCTTGATATGAGGTAATAGCTATAGCATTGGCATCTTCTTGAATGGCGCAATTTACAACCTCATCAACACTTCTATCATGACCTAAATGAATTACCTCTACTCCTGTAGTTTGAATAATTCGTCGCATAATATTAATGGCTGCATCATGCCCATCAAATAAGGCTGCGGCAGTTACAATACGGATTTTATATTTAGGCTTGTAGGGTGTTTCTTGTATCATCTGTAATAAATATTGTTACCCACCAGTGGGATTAATTTTGTTTGTCTTCCCTCGAAAAATGCTAGTACACACTGCGTATAGTGCAAATACACTAAAATCAGTTATTTTCAAGGTGTGCAATTTACGGAATTCTTAGTGATTTTCAATGTTCACTGATAATTATCTAAGTAGAATCTTTTATTAGAAAATTTCAATGAGAATAATGAATTTTAAATCAATCTAAAACAAATTACACTCTAATAGATGTTTTAAACTTCACATGTTTCATTACAAACTGACTATTGATATTAGATATCATTTCTAAAGTTGATAATTTATTAAGCACAAAATCTTGATAATCACGCATTGAAGAAGAAACCACCTTGAGTAAATAATCGTAATTTCCTGAAACGGTATAACATTCTAACACTTCATCCATTTCCTTTACTTGTAATTCAAATTCTTTAAATAATTCTTTGTTATGTTTTACAATAGTTACATTACAGTAATTAATTAAAGGTTTATTGATTAAATCCAAATCAACAATAGCTACATACCGTTTTATTAACCCTGCTTTTTCAATTTTTTTAATCCGTTCATGAACTGGTGCTATGGACAGGTTTAACTCAGCCGCAAGGTTTTTTATAGGCTGTTTACAATTTTCTTGAAGCATATTAATTAGCTTCATATCTGTTTCATCAAGTTTCATTTCAGTAAAATATTTGGTTAAATAGCATTCACAACACTAATAAACATATTTTTTTCTTCATAAAAAACAAAAACCATAAAATTTTCTTAGTTTAAGATGTGTAATCAAAAAATAACAGCAGTACCCTATCTTTGCACTATACTTTTTATTAAACAAATTGAATGATGAAGACTGAAATTAAAAACCGCTTAACTAACGAATTAAATCGTTTAGAATTAAACAACAAATCTTATTTAGGCTATCCACTTGCAAATGACTTTTCGTTTAAAGCATTAGCTCCGTTTTTAGATCTGCAAATTAATAATGTTGGAGATCCATACACCCCATCTACTCTTGGATTAGATACAAAGGATATAGAAATTGAAGTCATTGACTTTTTCGCAAATTTATTACGCGCAAAGAAAAACTCTGTATGGGGATATGTTACCAATGGAGGAAGTGAAGGGAACTTATACGGTTTATATTTAGCTAGAGAAGCCTACCCTAACGGAATGGTTTACTATTCAGAATCTACTCATTATAGTGTAAAAAAGAATTTACACTTATTGAATATTCAAAATATTGTAATCAGATCACAAGAAAATGGAGAAATTGATTATGATGATTTAGAACGATCTATTGTTTTAAGAAGACACAAACCTGCAATTTTCTTTTTGAATATTGGTACAACCATGAAAGAAGCCATAGATCAATTAGATAAAATTAAATTGATCATTAAAAAACTAGCCATAAAAGATTATTACATTCATTGTGATGCTGCTTTATTAGGAGTTGTAGCACCTTTTTTAAACCCAAGACCTGCTTTTGATTTTCAAGAAGGGATTGACAGTATATCAATATCAGGGCATAAGTTTATTGGCTCACCAATTCCGTGTGGTATTGTATTATGTAAAAACGAACATAAGGACAGAGTTGGAAGTTCTATTTCATACGTGGGGACTAAAGACACAACCATTACAGGTTCAAGAAATGGGTTGACACCATTAATTTTATGGTATGCTTTAAAAAACATGGGAATAAGCGGTTTAAGGAATCGTGTAAATTCATGTGTTGAACTAGCACAATATACAGAGGATAGACTTCAAGAAATTGGCGTTAATGCATGGAGGAATACTAATGCTTTAACGGTTGTATTAGATACTCCAAGCAATTGGATTTGTAAAAAACATCAACTTGCCGTAGAAAATGAAATTACGCATATTATATGCATGCCTGGAATTACTAAATTGCGCATTGATGAATTTATTGAAGATATGAAAACGGACCTTAGCAATGAAACAGTTAAAAGTGATGCTAATGAAATATATGACGCATTTTTAGCTGCTAATTTTTAAAAAAATATTTATTTTAAACAAAAATTAAGAAGCTTCCTGAAAAGTTTATTAAACTTAAAATATCATATTGAGCTTGTCGAAATGTTTCAATATATTGACTTCGACAAGCTCAGTATGACAGAATAGTTTACTTTTCAGATAACCTCTTAATGCTATTATAGAAAAACAACATTATAACCTATGTATAAAATTATACTTCAAATAAATTGTAATGATCAAAAAGGAATAATTGCTGCTGTGACCAGTTTTATTCACGAATATCAAGGAAATATCGTTTATATTGATCAACATGTTGATCAAGAGCAAAATGAGTTTTTCATGCGTCTGGAGAGTAAATTTCAATCAAATTCCCTTCCCCTAAAGCAAC
>JABSPO010000232.1 GCA_013214625.1 Flavobacteriaceae bacterium | reverse complement strand
ATGTATACTTGACAAAACAATAGCTGCATCGCGTGCGTGATAACGTGGCGCAGGATCAAATTGTTTAAACGACTGTTCATGCTCCTCATCAACCACTATCAACCCTAAATTAGAAAACGGCAATAATACTGATGAACGCGCACCAATAACCAACTGAGGGGTATTATCATTCAATAATACTTTATTCCATGATTCTACGCGTTCATTTACTGAATATTTAGAGTGATACACCACCATCTTATCTCCAAAATAGACTTTCAAACGTGAGATCAATTGTGTAGTTAAAGCTATTTCGGGCAATAAATACAACACCTGCTTATTCAGCTGAAACGCTTTTTCAATTAGTTTTACATAAATTTCTGTTTTCCCTGAAGCCGTTACTCCTCGCAACATACAAATTTTATTTTGCTCAAAAACAGCTTCCACCTCGTTCAAGGCTTTTATTTGGTGCTCATTTAAGGTTTTAGATGTTGCTATATCATTCACAAACTGATTTCTATCCGTTTGTACATAATAATATTCCAAAACCCCTTTATCAACCAACCCTTTTAAAACAGCAGTTGACACCGACGCTTTCTCTTCTAATAATTTCGCTTTAATTGGCTTTTCTGACCCTAACTTCAATACAAAATATGCCATTACAGCATCCTTTTGTTTTTTAGCGCGCGACAAGCTTTCTAGCAATTCATGTAAACTATCATCCGATTCATATTCCGATGATAAACGTACATACTTTACTAATTTAGGTTTATACTGCTCGTAAATTTCTTCTTGTAATTTAATATACCCACGACCTAATAAATTTTTAATTGGTTTGAGTACATTTTTTTTGTTCAATAAGTTACTGACCTCAGAAATCTTCAAAGAAGATTGCTTTTCCAGCGCTTCTAACACCATAAACTCATCGTCTGACAATTGACTCTCTTCAACTACTTCAACTACCGTTCTTGACACTAAAGTTTCACTTTCTAACAAGAAAGAACTTGGCAAAGACGCACGCATGACATCGCCTAAACTACAGATATAATAGTCTGAAATCCATTTCCAAAATTTTAATTGATATGAATTTACAACCGAGTGCTCATCTAGAATTTGATGAATATCCTTTGCTTCATACGCATCAGGAGCATTTTGATGAATTGAATACACTATAGCCGTATATAGTTTGCTTTTCCCAAACGGAACAGCCACCCGCATACCAGGTTTCAAAAACTTAGCTTCCTCAGGATTTATACTATATGTAAATAGTTTTACAAGAGGTATTGGTAATATGACATTGATAAAATACTGCACTTAACAAATGTAGAGATTCAATTCTGATATAAGAATTGTGAGTTCAAAATTTTAAGTGTAGTTATTAACATCTTTAAAAAATAGAAGAAAAAATTAACAATTATATACCCGAACAACTATCGTTACTCCTTATTATATTTAATCATCATACCATATTTATAATTTTATAAAAACTATTTATCCATATAGCCCTGCCAATCAATTATTAGATACTTTTCCTTATTATTATCTTTTAATGCTAAAAAACCATACTCGTAGCAGAATAAATAGACTTCATTTTTGCTTGTTTTCCAATAATTAGTAAAATATTTTGGATTGAATCCTTTATCTATTAATTCTGATTTTAAAATTGTAGTTTTTCCAGTTTTATGAAAATGCTTCAATACACTTCTATTTCTTTTTAACTGTTCGTTAATAATATTAAACCTTGTCATACCCATCTGTTTATTTTTGACATAATGATATGACGACTTACAATATGAAGAACAAAATAGTTTATCAACCCTACCTTCTACTTTTTCACTACATGATAAACACCAACGTTCCATAAGAGTGTAATTATATTATACGTGTTTTTATACGTATAAATATACGTATAATATTGATTCTACTTTTTTATTTGACTATATTAACTCTAATTATGAGACACTTAGGTTTACATATTAGCTTAAAACACCTATTAATTGATCAAATAAAGATGATAGGATTGGTTTTTCCTCCCAATAAGGTGCTTCAAAAGCTCATGAAAACGCTACCCTCTATTAAATGGAGTACCGAATACAATATAGTATATGTCATAAATAGTCAAGAAAAGTTAATTCAGATATATGACACCTTTAGAGGAATTGCCTGGGTAGACACTAGACTCTTTTATATAAACAAAATTCAAAAGGGAAATCAGAAATTAAACATTGATTATTTTAGAAACAGAAAATTAGAAAACACTTATAGAGCATGTCCTGAATCATACCTAATAAAATTAGAATTGAAAAGATACGCTTATAATACAGCCAAAACATATATTTCATTATTCGAAAAATTTATTAATCGGTTTTACAAAATCCCTTTAAACGAATTAACAGAAAATGAGATAAGACAGTACTTAAAGGAATTGAATGACCAAAGCAAATCAAACTCCTATATACACCAAGCCATTAATAGTATTAAATTTTATTTTGAAATTGTACTAGGTATGCCAAATCGTTTTTACGAAATAGAACGTCCTAGGCCACAAACCACATTGCCTAAAGTATTAAGTATTGAGGAAGTCATGGCTCTAATTAATAACACTAACAATTATAAACACAGGTGTATCGTATCACTCCTCTACTCAGCAGGTTTACGCAGATCAGAATTAATAAATTTAAACCTTACAGATATTGATAGCGATAGGATGCTAATACATGTGAAAAACGCGAAGGGAAACAAGGATAGATACACAATATTATCAAAAACCACATTAATTGATTTAAGGATTTATTTTAAGAAATGGAGACCAAAAAAATTTCTATTTGAAGGGCCTAAAGGCAATCAATACTCACCTAGTAGTGTTTTGAAAATTGTTAATAAAGCAGGTGAAAAAGCAAATATCAAAAAAAGAGTTACTCCACACATGCTACGTCATAGTTTTGCTACCCATTTACTAGAAAACAATACGGACCTAAGGTATATACAATCATTATTAGGCCACAGTAGCAGTACAACCACAGAGATTTACACTCAAGTAGCTACTAAGTTTTTACAAGTTGTCCAAAGTCCACTAGATTTAATATCTTAGCCATATAATAGATATAAACGTAATTACGTTTATATAATTGTTGGCAATAATATCAATGAACACAGAAAAACTAACTAACATTGGATTTCGTATTAGCTTATATTTAATATCTGCTATTGTACTTACATATATTTTAATAAAGTCCATTGAAACTTTAAATAGTACATTTTTCTGGACTTTTATGATTGTAATGGGAATTTCAGCAATTATTACTCGATGGTTTAGCTATTCGGATAAAAAAAATAATTTAATTAAAGTTATTGAACATATTACCTATATCTGTACTTTAACTTTGTTCTTATTTTGGCTTTCAACAAAATATTTGATTAATGAATTATGAAAAAAACGATTTCAATTTTTATTTTACTTCTGGCTTTAAACTCATTTTCGCAAGAGAAAAAATGTTCAGATTTTAAAGTTGGAAAATTCACTTATTCTGACCCAGATTACGCTGACTTAATTACTATTCGGACTGACTCACTTCAAATTGACTCTTATCCGAAAATGGGTTGGGAAATGACAAGCAGAATTGAATGGCTAACTGATTGTAAATATGAAATAGTATACATAAAAGTTAATGACCCAAAAATGGAATCATTAATCGGAATTAAATACGTGATTGAAATTATCGAAATTGATAATAATAAAATTATGTGCCGAACTGAATCGGATGGAATAACTGTCGAAAAAGAAATGATTAAAACAGAAACAGAATAAAATACTATTGCCAACACCGTGTATAATTCATTGCTAGTTATAGCCTACTTACGAAAGCCCTCGCGGACTTTCTATCTGTGATTTATTTGCTAAATTTAGTGCTTAAACACGCAACGAAATCATACACAAACCGTTATGTGTAAGTGAAATAAACGAAATTTAAAACTAACTATATGAAAACAAAATTTAACTTTAAAAAACTTACTACCAAATCCTTAATTACTGCATTTGTGTTAACAGCGAGTTCTGGATTAATTGCGCAAGAAAAAAAATCGAATGACTTAAAGAGTTTTAAAATTGTGGTGGAAAAGACTGATGATGGAATTAAAATGCAAAGCTTTAACGGAAGCGCTTGGATTGATTTGGCTTTTAGTATCAACAACGACCGACCACAAGCAGTTGACGAATACGGAATGACAAACTTGAACAAAGTTTCTTCAGAAAAAGACTCTAAGCTTGCGGATTTTCTATTCACAATAAATAAAACAGATAGCGGAATTGTACTCAAAGGAATTGAAGGAACTGCATGGACAGATTTGAGCTTTTCACTCGCTGAAAATGGAAAACAAGCGATTAACGAATTCGGAATGACAAAGCTAAACTAAAAACCTACACACAACAACACCTATAAAATAATACGGGTTTTGGTAATAAAACCATAGGCTTGTCTATATTTATGGTGTCGCCAAACCATTTAGTTTACTCACCTCCTTTCTTATTTAATTTAAAGGTGTTCATGATTTAAAAATTGGCTTTTATAAATCGACAAGCTAAAATCAAAACAAAAAGCTTATGGCTTGTGTCGACACGAAAATCCGTGGATTTTCTGCCCCGTACTATTCATAGCTAAACGTTAAAGGCAATTGTCTTTTCTGATCAAACTTTCGGAATCGAAATGTTTGTAGTTTCTCAAAAATCACGCAGTCTTCATTTATTTTAGTCAGTGCTTTTCCCTCTTTTTAAAATTGCTTTTTAGTTCGGTATTTGTTAAAGTCGGGTTCACCTAAGTGGTTAATTGAATTTTACACAACAAAAAGTCGTTC
>JABSPO010000231.1 GCA_013214625.1 Flavobacteriaceae bacterium | reverse complement strand
TAATAATATATTTACACTACTCAACAATACACTATTCATTGTAACTCCTCGAGACTTTGAAAGATAACGAAGCTTATCACTCAAATTCTTGGTTAGTTTAAAGCCCTCATATGCACCCTTATAATCAATTGTTGATGACCTTACATAATCCGTTGGAAAATTTAACGTCTGGTAACCAGATAATTTATCTTTCCAATAATTTAATTGGCCTTCTAATACTGATTCTGTTAAATACTCTCGTTGCCATAATGCATAATCTGATTGATTATAGATTAGAGGTATAGAAGTAAATATTCTTTTAGATGAAGACTTATCATTAGTTATTATAAACTCCATCAACTTATCTTTATGCAAATTAATCTCATTAAGTATATCTGGTTTTATAAACCCGTTAGGAGATTTTATATCTAACCGATCTTCAATTAGATCTATAGAAATATTTAAGCCTATTAGCTTTTTAATTAATTCTTGCATATTAAAGATATTTAAGTCTCAGTTTGGGTAATTCTAATTAAATGGAGCATAGATTTATAGAATCTGAAGATTATAGGATTTCAAAAAAAAACTATAATACTTGAAACAAATATATTTTAAAAAAATAAAAACAAAAAACTTATTCATACATTAAATCGGTAAAAAGAAACACTTTAACTCGCTATATTGCTATTATCACACAACCTGCTAATGTACAGACAACTATATAAGCCATTTTCACTTTTAGAGTACAATAGTCAAATAAAACAATATTCTATCTACAACGTATTTAATAAGACAAGCACATATTATTCTGTTTTTTTCATTTCTCAACAAAAACATACAGCATTAATAGTAAATATTTATCTAATTACTACATACCAATACCCACATTACATATTAAGAGTTCCAAAAACTATCAAATCTTACCCTAAAATTATGACTTTAAAAAAAAACATAATAAACTCATTAACAACATAGCATATATAAACCCAATCAAAAAAATAATTCACAAATTTTAAAGAGTATTCGTTGAGCTTATTCCGTGGAAGTTCGAGCCTTCTCGTGCTTACCTTTTAAACCATATAATCATTTTCAAATTATAGTTTTTAAAACCATAAAAAATCTATACAATTTCTATTACTATAGCTCTTATGTCAGTTCGTTTACATTGTAATCAACTCGAAGCCTTAAAAGTTTTAATTCTCCTGTAGTTCCTGAAGTATGTTGCCCCCTTCCTAGCTCTAAGTATTACATGTATAACTCTAGTATTATACTTACTTTTAAAAACACCTTTGATTTGATCAAATTGCTCAATATAATCGTTTGACCATACATGGCCGTAATAGCCTTCATATTTAAAACTATCTCAGTTATGTTTTGTAGTTCTAGGAATATTATTAAACTCTTGTTGTGATAACACACCATTTGTATAAAATAATATATAGCAAGTGAAGATAGTTCGCTTATACGTTTTTATAGGTACGGATGTTGAGTTTGAAAAACCGACAAATATATTAAAAAGCCTAATGCCAATAATTTATAAAAAAACGTTGATTTATAGAAACTTATTCTCACTGCATATATAAATCCAACTTGGCAGAAATTTTTTGCTATAATAAAATTATTTCAATTTTTAATGCCAAACAACTAAAAAAGTAGTGATTTACTTACAATTTTAATCAAACTAGCTCGTTTCACTATAATGTAATAACTTATGAACTAACCATTTATGACCTACTTGTTTTATGAACAAACGCTTGAAAAATTAAAATGTGATTTATACGAATTGAAAATGAAGACTGGTGATGCTATTGAAAATAGTGAGAAGGCTGTTGAAATTTGTTTGGATGCAATTAATAATGTTAAAAAATATTTCAAAGCAAACCCCATTAATAATCAAGAAGATGAAATTAAATTCTTCAAAAAGATAAAACCACAATTTTTATCAAAGTTGATTTTTCATATTAAAATCTACAATATGGAATCATTGTTACCTCATGAATGTAAGGAATCTCGTGAGGAAGCCTATAGGATTGAATCTAAAAAGATCAAAAAATACGCCAATCAAAATCAAAACTTCTACAGATACTTCAGAACCAATAGTACACATTTAGATAATAAATATTTTGTACGTGGTAATCAAGACCTAAAATTAAAACTCAAAAGCAATACTTTTGAATCAGATCCAGAATTTTCTACAAGTCATGATTTTATCTTATCCAAGATAATTGCCAATACAATGTTCCAAAAATATTTAAAAGACAAACTAATAGTCTTAAATACAAATCATTCACCTCAACTCATTTTAAGTAAACCAATAATTAATTGGACTTCAAGCAAAGTAGCTCTTATTGAACTTATCTATGCCTTACATACAACCAACTCCTTCAATCATGGAAAATCAGACATTAAAGAAATCGCTAAACTAATTGAGCAAACTTTTAATATTGATTTAGGTGATTACTATCGTGCTTTCTTAGAAATTCGCATGAGAAAAACAGGTAGAACAAAATACCTAGATACATTAAAAGAACAACTCATAAAACGCATGAATCAAGCTGATGAAAATTAAAAGTCTAATCTTTTAGTCTCCTCTCTCTCGGGGAGAGGACTAAGGTGAAGGGGTAAAACTCGATGTTATACTTTTTCATTGTAATTAATCTTCAAAGCTTATGAAAGCTGTCTTTAGTATGTATTAAGGAATAAGGAGTATAAAAACGAAAGTACAAATCGAAGATTCACGAACACTTTAATATTATATTAAAAATAAGTGAGTAATACGTAGCATCAAGCATGTAGTTTTGAAAGCGAATGCTGCGCAGCAATTCCCTAAATACATACTTGATTTTTTGGTTCGTTTTTTATCAAAAAAAAAAATGAACATATAAACCTATTCGCTTTACCCAAGTTCCTCCAACTTGGGTTATTCAAATTCTCCCTGACAATCATTTTTCTTAGCATATTTTGACTGTCTCTCCAAGAAAAACAAAAGCTAAACACCATCAAACAAACCCTAATAAAATTAAGAATAAAAACACCCAAGTTGGGTACAACTTGTGAATAAACTCGAATAATCTACTGCAACTTTGTCAAACAATAATCAAAATGCTATAAATAAATAGCAACAAATCATATTAACCAAAACCAAAAAATAATGGCTGCAAACATCATTACCACAGAAGACTTAATGGACTTTAAATCAGATCTATTAGATGAAATTAAAGAAATTGTAATTAATCAATCAGGTGTGAAAATTAAAAAATGGATGAAATCTAAAGAAGTCCGAGAACTACTAAGTGTCTCAGCTGGTACACTCCAAACTTTAAGAATTAACGGCACATTACCCTATAGTAAAATAGGAGGAGTTATTTATTACGATTATAGTGAAATTGTAAAAGTCTTTGAAGAACATAAAATTCACAACAAGTATTAATTAGTAAATCCCCTCTCCCTTTGGGAGAGGGTTAAGAAGAGGGCTATGCAAGAAATAAATTATATAAAACACTTAAAAGAGGTTTTCATTCAATTCTCAAAAGACAACAGATTAAATCCTACACACATAAGTCTATACATCGCACTGTTTCAAATATGGAATAAAAATCGATTTCCAGTAGAATTCTATGTCATCCGTGATGAGGTAATGAGCTTTTCTAAAATAGGTTCAAAAACTACTTATCATAGGTGTATTAGGGATTTAAGTAATTGGTGTTACCTATTATATTCCCCTTCCTACAACCCATACAAAGGCAGTAAAATAAAGATGCACAAATTCGGGACAAGCTCTGGACAAGTAGTGGACTCATACCGTCCCATATATGGACAAGCACTGGTATCTAATATAAACATAAATAAACAAAAAGAAAACATATATAAACTTGACCAGCCCAAAAATGAAATCGAAGTAATTGATTTTTTTAAAAAAGAAAATTGGCCAATAATAGAAGCTAAAAAATTTTACAATCATTACTTGGGGATTGGGTGGAGAGTAGGAGGGAAAACAAAAATTGTGAATTGGCATGCTACTGCAAATAATTGGATGTTAAAAGCAGAAGAAATTAAAAATACGCTGAAAACAAATAACAGACATACCCATAATTTGGACAACCTAAAAGTCGTAAAATATAAAAATTACAACGAACCGCTATGAACCAACCATCACCTCACATAATTACAGAAGGAGCTATACAATACCAATTAGCTGAACTTAAAGAGGATCAATTAGTGTATGATTTCTCTAAAATGTTAATCTATTTAAGTGCAAAAGGAAAATTACTTTTCGGAAAGAAATTCAAAATCTACGAGGAGGATCATAAAATTATTTTCACGCTCTGTGCTTATTATATAAAAGACACTGAAAACTGTAACAAGTTAAATATTGATCTCAACAAAGGAATCTTATTGTCCGGCCCTGTGGGCTGTGGTAAAACAAGTTTAATGAAACTATTTCGTTATTTAGTACCACACCACAAACCTTATGAAGTCATCCCTAGCAGGAATATCACTTTTGGATTCAATAACATTGGGTATAAAACAATAGAGCAATTCGGTAATAATGGCTTCTTCTGTTTTGATGATTTAGGAGTAGAACCTATAGGGAGATACTTCGGTAAAGATTGTAATGTTCTAGGCGAAGTATTATTATCACGTCATGATTTACTTATAAATAACAAAATCAAGACCCACGCAACTACTAACCTCAACGCCCAAGAATTAGAAGAGCGTTATGGGAACAGAGTGCGCTCTAGAATGAGACAACTATTCAATTTAATAGCTTTTGACAAAGTTAGTATTGATAAGAGAAAGTAATTATTAACAAACACTATTTAAATTACAAATTTGGATCTATTAAATCCATCCTATGA
>JABSPO010000230.1 GCA_013214625.1 Flavobacteriaceae bacterium | reverse complement strand
TAAAGTAGAAAACACAAAAAAAATGGGTTTACAAGAAGATGTTAACACTGAGTTTCATAAAGGACTTAAAGCGAAATTATTAACTATAATGGAGAAAGAAAAGTTGTATTTAGATGCATCATTAACTATTCATTCTCTTGCAAATCAACTAAATTCTAATAGCAAATACCTCTCCCAATTAATCAATAATGATTTAAAAAAGAATTTTGTGCTATTTGTAAACGAATATAGAATTCGTGAGGCAAAAAGATTACTACTTGATAAATCAAACAATAATATTACTATTGAAAGCATTGGATATGATGTTGGTTTTAAATCAAAATCAGCATTTAATGCTGTTTTTAAGAAAATTACCAACCAAACACCTTCTGAGTTTAGAAATAACTAAAAATTAAAAAACCTCATGTGAATACATGAGGTTTTACTGTTATAAATTAATACCCGAATTAATTTTATAACACCCGAATTTTAATAAATTACTTCTTTTCAGAAATCAATTTATTTACTAGTTCTTTTAATTCTGAAATTTCAGCCAAATCTCTTGTTAAATTTACTTAGGGGTTTTTCCCTGCCATTCTACTATAAGTAGCACCACTAGTTGCTACAAAATCATCAATATACACATCATCCCAATTTCTATCTGGACCTGACTGAAAACCGCTACTAACACCTAAATCTGTGCCAAGTTTTGTCATTGGACTAAAGGCACATCTTTCATAAAACAATTCATTAGTTCCGTCAACGATATACTCAATAGAACCTAAAGCTACTGCAGTACCTCCTGAAGATCCATTATGAAATCCTGCTACAAAATCTTTCGTATAACTAACTGTTTCCTATTACTATTGAAAGCATAGGGTATGAAGCTGGTTTTAAATCAAAATCAGTATTTAATGTAACATTCAAAAAAATCACTAGACAAACACCTTCTGAGTTTAGAAATAACTAAAAATTAAAAAACCTCATGTAAATACATGAGGTTTTACTGTTATAACTTAATACCCGAATTAATATTATAACACCCGATTTTTAATAAATTACTTCTTTTCAGAAATCAATTTATTTACTAATTCTTTTAATTCTGAAATTTCAGATTTTAACACTTCTATTTGTTCTTGTTGTTCTTGTATAGCTTTTACCGTAACTGGTATAATTTGAGTAAATTTAATTCCACTCGGTTTATCATATACCACTCTTGTCTTTTTTCCAGACTCATCTAGACTAACCCAATCCGATTTTTTAACAGCCTCAGGTAAAACTCGCAATAATTCTTCAGTATAAAAACCTAACTTATCTTCTCTTAAGTTATCTGGAATTCTTTTTCCATTAACATAAGCCATGTTGTCTTTATAAACAATTGGTTTTAGTTTCAAAATTTCATCTAGCCCTTTTTCTAGATCTCTATTATTTGAAGACCTGCTAGATGTCCTAGAATAGGTATTAGTTGGAGTTACAAAATCATCCGCATTTACATCATCCCATCTTCTAGTAACTCCTGTAAAAGGATTCGCACCCAAATCGGCACCAAAATCGGTCATAGGGCTAAATCCGCCTCCTTCATAAAATAATTCGTTGGTTCCGTCAACTACATATTCAATAGATCCTAATGCTATTGCAGTTCCTCCCGAAGTTCCGTTGTAGGCACCTAAAACAAATTCTTTAGTAAAAGGACCTCCGCTATAGGTGTCTGAAAAAGTAGATCCATCATCACTATCAACAAAAGCTCCTCCTGAACCAAAGTTGGTGAATCCCTCAGAGAAATTAGTTGTCATTTGTGGCTGTCCGGAATTGTCTTCAAAAGTGATGTCTCCGGTACCAGTTCCTTCAAAATATAAATCGTTAGATCCTAAAGTTATATAAGTACTTTGAGTCAAATTACCTCCTAAACGTACAGTCCCCGAAGATTCTGTTAATCCATTAGTAAAAGTATAACTACTACTTCCTACTAAACCTGATAAATCTACTGTTTGAGTAGCCATTCCATCATTTTCTAGTGATAAATTTAATGTTGTTCCTGTAAGACTAAATACATCAACAGTTTGATCATCTGTTCCTCCACCACCAGAAGGTAACGTTACTGTATTTCCTCCAGAGATTGTTAAATTACTTCCTGAAATACTTAATGTTTGATTGCTTCCTGCACCTCCTGCTGCCCATGAAGCATTTCCGTTGGCATCAGAAGTTAATACATAACCTGCTTGTTCCTGTCCATCCTCTAATCTAAACACATAAGATCCCGCAGTTGCCACACCGGTTTCTGTAACCAATACATTATCTACAGTTGCACCATATGCAAAAGAACCAATATATTCAAACCTTAAAGAATAAGTTGTGCTAGCAATTACCGCAATACCACTTCCTGAAAATGAACTATCGGTAGTAGTTGAAGAACCAGTATTTATAGATACCAAATCTGCTCCTACTTGAGAAGTTCCATCATGAAGATATGCTCTAAATGAATCTGAACCTGATGAGTATTCTCTAATGAGATAATCAAATGAAATATCTACACTATTATTAGTTGGTGTAAATGACATCAATACTGTAGCATTTTGATCACAACTGGAATCATCAGCATCAATATATAAGTAATCACCCGTACAAGAAGTACAGTCATATGAAGCAGGCGCAGAACTACTTGTTTGCCAACCAGTAGTTGTCGTACATGAAGCATCAGCAGTAAAGTTTTGAATTACAGTATACCCTGTAAAATTTTCATTTAATAAGTTTACAGTACCACCGGAACTACTTGGGGTTGTAGTACCAGTAATGTGAAATTTAGCACTTGGAGTGGTATTTCCAACACCTACATTTCCTGTATTTGCATTATACATATCATTTCCAACAACTGTCCAGTCGTTGTCTGCACCTCCAAAAGTGGTCCAAATTGTTCCATTATAATAATAAAAATCAGGGGTATTATTTGTTTGATATATTAATAATCCTGTAGCAGGACTACCTATAGCATTCTTTTGTGTTTCAGTCATTCTAGGAATTAACATTCCTGCTGTTGTAGAGGATATTTCAATGGCAGCACTCGCGTCTGGAGTAGTTGTTCCAATACCAACTTGTGCACTTGTTAAATAACTTACTACTAATAATAGGGGTAAAAGTAAATTTTTCATAAAACGGGTTATTTTAATTCGAAAGCAAAAGTAATTTCCAGACACTTTAATAATGTCCTGATTAACCTAAAACATGTCCTAATAAACGAATAACATGTCCTAATACAGCGAATTAGCACGTATGAAGGATCTTTTAAAAAAAAAAAACAATACTTAAATACTTATCAAAATCATATTCATTATCTTTAATCTATATTTTGATAAAACCTGTATGCAGCTAATATTATTGTCCTTTCCAATAATTATCACTTTTATTCTAAGTGTTAAATTATTTATAAAACAAAAAAACAACTCTCTATCCAATAAGTTATTAGGTTTGTTTTTTCTGTTTTTTGGTGTTGCCTTATTTGCCATTCTTTTCAATTATTTTATAGAATATCAACCGGTATTAAAAAATTATTTATACCTCTTTGAGATATTGTTTTATTCAGTGATGCTATCATTACCCATTATTATATATTTCTATGTTATTTCTTTAACAGATTATATTAAAAACTACAATACAATTTGGAAAATAGCACCACATTTCTACATCCCAATTCAATCGGTACTATTTAATATTTATCCTTATATTTCAACAAGTACAGCTACAAACCCTAAAACCTTAGACTACACTAATTTTTTCAGTTTAAAAATAATTTTTGTCCTCTTAAATATAATTTACATCACAAAAACATTAATTACATACGGTAAGCACAGATCTAAGCTTCAAGACGTTTTATCCTATGACAAAGGAATAAGTCTAACTTGGATATCAACATTCGTTTTAGGATACATTTCATTTGTACTTTGTTTCTTTTTATTAACACCAAAATCATCTCCTTATGTAGTATATATTCCATTACTACTAATTATTACATATTTCATTTTTCAAAGAAATACACAAATCTCTATTTCACTTGAGAATTACGAAGGGGACTTACTTGATGACACTTTATTAAATATACCCAGCCAAACAGATTTACTAGAGGAAAAAACCAACACAGATTTAGATTCAGATAAAAAAGTAAAATTAAAAAATGAAATTATAGAATTGATGAAATCGGAAAAGCCTTTTTTAAAAAGTGAATTAACTATTTATCAATTGGCAAGAATGTTAAGTACCAACACAAATTACTTATCGATAGTAATAAACAATGAATTTGGATATAGTTTTGTATCATTTATAAATTCATACAGAATCAATGAAGCTAAACAACTATTAATGAACACAGATTTCGGGAAATATACAATCGAAGCAATAAGTGAGAAGTCTGGATTTAATTCAAAATCAGCTTTTAACAGAGCGTTCAAAAAGCAAACAAATATTACTCCATCTGAATTCAGGAATCGTTGATTTATATAAAAAGTACGTATTAATACTATCATTTTCGATTGATACAAATCACGAACTAATGAAATACCCCGAGGAAGAGTCATCGAATTCATTTTCAATGTCATCCGTATCTAAGTCTTTGTAGCTTTGAATTCTACTAGGTTTAACACTCCTTTTTTAACTTTATATTTTATCAACAAGTAATTTGGCTATGATTAAAAAATCTAACACCCTAATATATCCGAACATTACCCTCCTATTTTAAAGGATTATTACCTAAATACATATCTTCTGAAACACAAAATTTAGCTTTTTTTATAAATATCTACATACCTTATCTTTATAATTTTGATCAATTGCCTTAAGAATTTTAATCAATAAAAAACAACACACTTAGCCTTCAGTATTTTGGGGGATTCTCAACGAATACAAG
>JABSPO010000023.1 GCA_013214625.1 Flavobacteriaceae bacterium | reverse complement strand
TCTTTTTTTATAAAATTTAAATGTTAGCACATATTATTTTAAATACAATTTTGCAACGCTTCTAACAACCAAAAAAGCAAAACCTTTTAGCTTAGAATTGGTTGGATATTTACGTTTAAAAAAATTAGAAATTTTTAGTGTAATTCCCGCAACAGTATACGGCATAATTTTTAAAGTCTGTTAGACTTTAAAAATTGTGAGCGAGCCTCAGACGACTGTGTGTAGCTCTAAAATTTTTATGCACTTACTATCATCTCACTGCTGTAATAATATTATTTTTTTTCTTCATTTTCTTTTGCCTTGAAACACGGCATAAATTGTAAAGATTGAGAATCTTTGCACTTTATGAGTGATCTGATATAACTTATATTGAACATTACCGTTAGCTTCATATCTTTCTTATACCAGTTCTAACAAGCATTACTCTTCAATTAAGATTCCCATTTTCCCCATCTGATAGTCACGCATTGCTTCTAATATTTCGGTTTGCGTGTTCATTACATAAGGACCACTTTGTGTTACCTTTTCATCTATTGGTTTACCAGAGAGTAATATGAACTGACTATCTGCTTTAAAAGACATTTCAATATTATCTCCGTCTTTATCAAAAATGGCTAAATGTTCCTTTTCAATTAGTCCATATCCTTTTATTAAAACATTTCCTTTTACAATGTAAAGCATTGTACTATAATTTTCAGGGATGGTTAATTGTTGAGTACCGTCCTGTTGTCCTTCTCCCCAAATAACCAAAAGATCACTTTGTGGAATTATTTTTCCTTTTTCACCTTGATATTCTCCTGCAATGAGTTTATTTTTAATTTTTCCATCTCCTGATAAAAACGTTGTCATGTTTTCTTCTTGAATATAATAATATTGAGGTGGAATCATTTTTTTACTTGCAGGACTGTTAATCCATAACTGTATAATTTCTTGTTTTCCGTTTCTTTTAGCCAAAGCTTCAGATGGACGTTCGCTATGTACGATTCCTGCTCCAGCGTGCATCCATTGTACTTCACCTTTTTTAGCTATTTGATTATTTCCAAAACTATCACGATGGTGTACTTCCCCTTCAATAACAAAAGTTACGGGAGAAAATCCACGATGTGGATGTGGACCAATTCCTTGACTTTTTGCAGGTCTATCATCATGGTAAGTACTATGTGCATGATGCAGTAACAAAAAAGGATCAAACTGCTGTATTTTTTGTGTAGGTAATGCTTGTTTTACAGGAAAACCGCCCATATCTATTTCAACAGCAGGTAATAAATACTTTACTTGTTTTATTTTTTTATTCATTTTTTATAATCATTTCATTTTTTTGAGAGAGTAGTTTAGATATAGGACCCTTCTCTCCTATTTTGTAATAGTCTTTTTATTTGTTTTTCCACAAGTGGTTTTTCAAATTGAACCGTTTTTATAATTTAATTTTTAGTGCCATCAGTACTTAAAAATTCTTTTAATTCAACATTTATATCAATGTTTCCTACATCCCACTGTTTTCTATTTGCATACATTTTCATAGTAATTACAGTGCAAGAGGCCAAAGCTCCTAACAAATACTTTAAAGGAGCTGCAGTAGTATTCTTTCCTCCAACAGATTCTGGTTCATCAATATTAAATTATCCTTTAAAGTCTATTTTCATATGTGTACCATCACAATAGGGTTTGTTATTTGATTGTCCGCACCTACAAAATGCTGTTGTTTTATTTTTAGTTTCTGTATTTCCTTCTTTATCGGTAACTTTTAAGGTTCCATAAACTAATAAAGGACCGTTTTCTAACACCTCAACTTTAGTCTCTAAACTTTCAGCCTCCTTATTTCCTTCATCATTCATATAATAACTTAAAGCTCCAGAAGGGCATTTCATTACTTGAGCTTTCAACTCTTCAGTAGTAGCTTTTTCAATAGTTAACCAAGGTTTTTTACTTGGGTTGTAAACCTTAGGTAATTCTTTTACACATACTCCTGAATGAATGCATTTATGAGGTTTCCAAAGAATAGTGATTTCTCCATTACTGTATTTTTTTGTGATTTCTCTTTCCATGGTTATAATTTTATTGGTTAGTGTATAATTCTTACAAGGAATAACAGCAGCTATTTTATTTCTTCATTTCCATCAGAGTGAAGTGCAAACCTTCCTTTACTCCTATCATGCACTTGTTCTTGATTTGGCCAAGGCCAACCACCAAACTGTGTTTTTTTAAAATCAACAAAAGCTTCTTGAATTTCGGTTTGTGTATTCATCACAAATGGTCCATATTGCACTACAGGTTCTCCAATTGGTTTCCCTTGAAGCAATAAAAAATAGCCTTCAGTATTTCCATTCTCTATTGTTATCGTTTCGTTTGGTTTTAACTGAATTAAATGGTACTCTTTTATAGTAACACCAGCTATTTTTATCTCCGAACCTTTATAAAAATACAAAGATTTATTGACACTTGTATATTCTGATACTGGTATCACCCATTGCGCATTCGCGTCCATCTTAATAGTTAATATCATTACTCCATTTTCAGGGTTTGCCGCCCATGAATCTGGTGTAGGACTTGGTGCTTTTACGCCATTTAAGCCTCCAGCTATTACATTTACTTCAGTAATGCCACCGTTAGCATCAGTTTCTTTTACTAAAGGAACCATATCTTCCCAGAGCATTTTAAAATGTGGTTCCACAAATTTGCTCGCTTTAGGCAGGTTTAACCAAACTTGAAATATTTCTAACGGATTATCTTTATCTTCATGAATCATAGGAAACATTTCAGAATGCTGTACTCCTTTACCAGCTGTCATCCATTGTACATCTCCTGCTCCGAAACGACCAGCAGCGCCTAATGAATCGGTATGATCTACAAAACCTTCTTTATTAATGGTAATGGTTTCAAAACCTCTATGTGGATGATACGGAAATCCTGGTATATGACTACCATGATACATTCTAAACCCATCTTTTATGGTAAAATCCTGTCCGATACTTCTTCCTTCTAACTCTGAAATTGGCAATCCCATTGTGTCATCTCCTTTAGGATACTCATCTCTATGGTGCGCACAAAATAAAAATGGATCTTGTGTTTCCCAAGGGAATCCTAATGGTTTTACTTGTAATATTTTAGTTGATTTCATTTTCCCCTTATATAATTATAACTTTCTTCTGTTATGTCTCTATTTGATTTATATTTTTCGGTATTTTCAGTAGTCCTTACAGCCGTTGTATTTAGATTTTGATTGACTTTAAAAAAGTAAAACGGTGAATAATTTTCCATTAATCATTTCGTTTTTCTAATTTAAATAGATAACAACCACCCGAAATATTTTCTTTATCAATACCATTCTCATCAGTATATATACTATTAGGATGTTACATATTATTCTACAGGAGCCGTATCATCATCAAGGTTAATTAAAATATTTGAAATGGTATATTTTGCAACATTCCTTTTCTAAAAAAGGCTCTAGTATTCAAGTTTCGCTATCATCTTTATTGTCTTCCTCCAAACTTAACTCCTGTTAAATCTGCCATATCTTTTTTCCAAGTTGTAATATCATTTATATTAAACTTACTTAGGTGATTATGTCCACATGCTCTTGCCATTACTTTCATTAAATCAGTTGAAGCGGAAAGGAAATTATAAAGTTGTTTTGCAGATTTATCAACATTTAACAATTTTCGCAATTCAGGTTTTTGGGTAGCAACTCCAGCAGGGCAATTATTTGTATTACACATTCTTGCTGCAACACAACCAATTGATTGTAAAGCAGAATTAGCTAGGGCAATACCATCTGCTCCCAAAGCCATTGCCTTAATAAAGTCAGCAGGTATTCTAATACCTCCGGTTATAATAAGTGTAACATCTTGTCGATTTACTTTATCTAAATAATAACGTGCTCTGGCCAAAGCAGGAATCGTTGGAACAGAAATGTTATTTCTAAAAATCAATGGTGCTGCTCCTGTTCCTCCACCTCTTCCATCTAAAATAATATAATCAGCACTTGCATCTAATGCAAACTGAATGTCTTCTTCTATATGATTTGCCGATAGTTTGAAACCAATAGGAATACCTCCCGTTATTTCTCTCACTTTATCCGCAAAATTTTTAAAATCTTCAGGTGTATGCAAATCATCAAACGTTGGAGGTGAAACTGCTGGTGTGCCTTCTTTTAACTTTCGGACTTCTGCTATTTTCCCAACCACTTTATTGCCTGAAAGATGGCCTCCAGTTCCTGTTTTTGCTCCTTGCCCACCTTTAAAGTGAAAAGCCTGTACTTTTTTTAGTTTTTCCCATTCAAAACCAAATTTTGCAGAAGCATATTCATAAAAATATTTACCATTAGCTTCTTGTTCTTCGGCAAGCATACCTCCTTCTCCTGAACAAATTCCTGTTCCTGCTAATTCCGCACCTTTTGAAAGCGCAATTTTTGCTTCTTCAGAAAGGGCTCCAAAACTCATATCTGATACAAAAAGAGGTATGTCTAATTTTAGTGGCTTTTTTGCATTAGGGCCAATGATTAATTCTGAACTAACGGTCACGTCTTCCATAAGTGGTTTGGTTGCCATTTGGGCTGCCAATAACTGTATATCTTTCCATTGTGGTAGTTCAGGAATAGGTACTCCCATAGCTCCCATTTCTCCATGACGTCCTGTTTTTGATAAGCCATCTTTTGCCAATGCCTTTATATAGGCAAGTGTAGGTTCTTCTACTGTAGAATCATTTGTGTTTTGAGTAGGCATTACTTCATTGGTATCATCCTTTAATGTAGCATGTGTCCCATCACAATATGGCCGATTTTTACTTTGTTTACACATACATAAATAGGCCGTTCCAGTTTCTTCTACTGTAAATACAATGGGTTTAAACGAAGTTGTTCGGTGAGAACCATCACAAAAAGGTTGTCCTTTCGATTCCCCACAAGCACAAAAATATTTTTCTTCCCCTTTTGTTAATTCTACTGCTATAGGTTTTTTACCTGCTATTTTTGGTTTCATCATATTTTATTTATTTTGTTATGGTTAATATTGATTGGAGCTCTTTTAAATCAGTTTTACATCCGTAGAAATTTCCAATAATCCCGGACCATCATGCTTAAAAAGCTTGGTCATTGCATCTGCCAATTGGTGTTTTTTGGTCACTTTTAAACCTAGGGCACCACAACCAGTAGCATATTCTGAAAAGTTTGGATTTACTAAATCAGTTGCCCATTTGTCCCATCCTCCTGCTCGCTGTTCTTTGGATATTTTACCTAATTCATTATTATTTAGCACGATAATTTTCAATGGCATTTTATATTTTACTGCTGTTGTTATTTCGGCAAGATATTGACAGATTCCACCGTCACCAGCAACCGCAATTATTGGACGTGTATGACCTACTGCTGCCCATGCTCCAATTGCCGCTGGCAAGGCAAAACCAATGGATCCTAAATAGCCCGACATTAAAAAAGTTTGGTGTTTACTTTCAAAATAGCGCCCAAAGGAATAGGCATTATTACCCACATCCACACACATTACAGCATTTTCTGGAGCAAGCTTTGTCAGAACATCAAATACAGCTATAGAACTTACACCTTTACCACGTTCTTCGAGCAAGCGCTTTTGTTTTTCTTTTTTCCAAATATCCCAACGTTTCGAGATTTCTGGAGTTTGATTTACTTTGTTTACAGCAATTTCATTGCTCTCTTTTGCTATTAAATTAACTGTTCTTGATATTTCCCCATAAACAGCGATATCTATTTTATGAAACTTACTCAGCGCCAGTGGGTCGTAGTCAATCTGAATAGTTAGTTTTTTAGGAGTTATGCCCGTATGATTAGAAAATGATGCTCCTATAACTAGAAGCAAATCACATTCATTCATAAAAAAAGAAGCGATCGGAGTTCCGCTTCTTCCCAATACTCCACAACCCAATGGATGTGAATCAGAAATTTGCCCTTTTGCTTTAAAGGTTGTCAAAACAGGACTCTTCATTTTTTCGGCTAATGAAATGATAGCATCCATATTAAAACGTGCCCCATGACCAACAACAATTACAGGTCTCTTTGCCTTTTTAAGTGCTAATATTGCAGCATCTAAACTTTCTTGTGGGGGGGCAATTTCAAGAGGAGTTATTCTTCCTTCAGGTGTTTGTGCTTTTTCATTGGATGGTAATACTTGTACTTGATCAGGAAATGTTAAGTGTGAGACATCCCTTTTTAAAATTGCATTTTTTATCGCCAAGGTCATTAATTCTGCATGACGGCTTGTCTGTTCTACCCTTTGGTTGAATTCTGCTACTGTTTGAAATGCCCGAACCAAATCCACTTCTTGAAAGTTGCCGGTACCTACCACTTGGGTTGCAACTTGTCCGGTTAGCGCTAATATGGGTGCACGATCTACTTTTGCATCCCAAAGTCCGGTAAACATATTAGTACTTCCGGGGCCTGCAATTGCGAAACAAGCTGCGGGTTTGCCTGTTAACTTTCCATACGCCGATGCTGCAAAAGATGCAGCTCCCTCGTGCCGAATTCCAATAAATTTTAATTTGCCCTTTTCTTCTAATCTTCTAAAAGCATCGGCTAGACCTAGGTTGGAATGACCTACCATGCCAAATACGTGACTTATACCCCAATTTACCATGGTTTCTGCCATTACATCGGTCACGGTAGTTGCATGTGGAGCTTCTTTTTCTATCCCCACATAAACGGCATCATCTTCAATTTTTAAATCATAGGTTTTTAATCCATCATCAAAGCCATCTGAATCTCCCCCGCAAGGATTAAAATCCCAACCATGCCATGGACATCTTAGCAAGCCATTTTCGATAGATCCTTCACCCAGTGGTCCACCTTGGTGTGGGCACTTGTTGGTGAGTGCAGTAAATGTGTCTTTTATATTTGTTAAACAAATTTGGGTATGACCAGCATCAACGGTCATCACACGATTTTCAGCTAGGTCTTTCTTATGATCAAGTACTTTGTGCCAAATAATATTTTTCATATCTTATTTTTTTATCATTATCCTATTAATTTATCGCCAATCATTCCGATAACAAAACCTAACGTAGCTCCTAACGAGGTTATAAACGAATTTTTAAGTTTGCTCTCTGGAATAATATCTTGAAATAGTAGGTACAGAATACCTCCACTAGCAAAAATCATTAGATGTGCTGTTATTTTAGGCGAATCTTGCAATAAAAAGTGTCCTGTTAATGCACCTATTATTCCAAAAAAACTTAAAAAGAAAAAAATAATCAGTATTTTTTTAGGTTTGAATCCACTTAATGCTAAATCTCTATATGCATTAAAAGATTCAGGTAAATTTTGTAAACCTATAAAAACAGCCAATAATATCGCCGTAGAACTA
The DNA here is from genome assembly GCA_013214625.1 of Flavobacteriaceae bacterium. Lineage (GTDB taxonomy): Bacteria > Bacteroidota > Bacteroidia > Flavobacteriales > Flavobacteriaceae. Next base: position 16,602 of record JABSPO010000023.1, on the reverse strand, counting down.
TCACTAGCAAATACAGCTCCTAATGCAATAGATTCAGGAATAAAATCCATAAGCATTGCTAACAACGTGGCTGTTTTCCCTTTCTTTTTAGCCAATGTTTTATCTATAAAATAAAAGACAATCGCTCCAGCTATAAATGAAATAACCAGTTCCCAAAGAGATAAAACTTCCATACCATTAGGAATTAATACCAATACCAATGCTGATAAAATGATACCACCACCAAACGCTACCAAAGTATGAGTGAATTCCTCTTTTATTGGACTTTCAGGAGCGTAATGATTAAATACCCGTGCCAAGACACCACCTATAAAAACGGTTATTCCAGAAAACCCTGCATATATTATTATTTTTCCAATCATAATTAGACTGTTCTATTTGTCCTCATTTAATTTTAATCCCATCTGTGAATTTTATTCCCAGAGGCTTGACTCGAACGAAAAAATGCTATTGTATTAATTCATACCCCGTCTCACTAAAGGCTTCTAAACGGTTTGTTTTCACATTTTTTATGATTTATACTATAATGAGTATTCTTTGGGAGTTTGACCTGTATGCTTTTTAAAAAAACGAATGAAATTAGTGGGTTCCTCAAAACCAACCCGATAACTTATTTCTTTCATATTGTAACTTTGTTGAGATATATTTCGTTTTATTTCTGTTACTAACCAAAAATCAATAAAAGCTTTGGCCGTTTTCCCGCTAAACTCTTTACTAATATCATTTATGTGTTTGTAGGATACATTTAACAATTTCGCATAGTCTTTTGCATGATGTGTTTTTTTAAAGTTTTCTGAAACTAAGGTTTTAAACTTAATAAAGTCTTTAAAACGCTTTGTATCACTTTTAACAAAATCTAATGGAGCTAATCTTTCGATATATAAAAACACTGTAACTAATATACTTCTAATGATGTCTGCATTTACTCCTGTATTTATAATTGCTTGTTCTTTAAAAAGTAAGTCTATAAACGGATTTAATAATGAAATAGCATCTTTCTCTATCTGTATCTTTGGCAAGTGGAATATTTTTAAAAATAATAATGAATTGGCTTCACTTATATTTTTAAGTATAAAATCTTCGGTAAAGGTAATTGCAGTTCCTGTTATAGGAAATTCTTTATGAAAACGGTGAATTTGATTTTTAACAAGAGGTATGATATCTCCTGCTTTAAAATGATATTCTTCACAATCAATGTCATGCTTCCCTGCATTGGAAGTTACAATGAATAATGCATTAAAATTAATAACATGCCATGTTTGCAATTTACGTGTAGCTTTATGACGCTCGAGCAGCTCTTCAATAGTAATAACTTCAAAAGGTACATGAAGATGAACTATGTTTTTATTATCTATTTGATGCTTTCCCCCCATTTAAAACATTGTAAATATGTAAAATAATCTTACTAAATATACGATTAAAATCTAATATCACTTCAATTTTAGGTATAGTACAAAGTTCGATATTTGTACCTATTTATAGGAATCAATGTTTTCTAAAGGATAATCAATATGTAACTAGGTGCTGTTTTGATTATTAATCATATAAACAAAAATAGTCTCATAAATTTACTTATGTTAACTAAACCATTTCATACACATTATACTTCCCTCATTTTCTCGGATCGTATAAAAAGTATTTACCGCACCATTCCTACTTTTAATAAAGTAGGAGCTCATGAACCTTAAAGGGTGTCGCTTTCATTTCAAAGAGTGTTTGTATTCAAAATTTTTCATTAAAAATAATAAGACCATTTGGCTATTACAAAGCAAAATTACCCCGTTTCAAGAACGGGACAGACGTCACGCGGAACATTATAACGCATTATGTATAAATTGCTTAATATCGAGTAATAATTGAGAATTATGGCGTTTGCAATACTGGCTACAACTAGCTGCAATACAGAATAGTATAAATAATATAGGTTGATGTTCTTTACAATTGAGGAGGGAGGTGCTACGTTTGTTGAATACAAACATGCCTAAAATATAGTCGCTCACTATCCTATTATTTTAGCCTAAGTTTTATGAGTCCAGTTTTAATATCTAAGTTCTATTTTTTCATTATTATATTACATAATATTTTAATTAACATAATTTTAAATACATTTATACTAAAATTCATACCTTTGTTATATAATAATGAAACAAATACTTCATAAAATAGCGTCTTTTTTAATGACTTTTGTAGTCTTATGTTCTACAATGTCATTCACTATTGATATGCATTATTGTGGGGATAATTTGGTTGATACAGCCGTTTTTAGTAAAGTAAAAACTTGTGGAATGGAAATGCAAAATCCAACCAGCAAGGAATGTTCTATTACAAAAAAAGGTTGTTGTAATGATGAGCAAATTGCTATTGATGGTCAAGATGAATTAAAAACATCTTTTGACACCCTTACTTTAGATCAGCAAGTATTTATTACTTCATTTATATATTCTTATATCAACCTTTTTGAGGGTTTAGAAGAGAATGAAACTTCTTATGATGATTATGCTCCTCCACTTGTTATTAGGAGTATCTACAAGCTTGTAGAGACCTATTTAATTTAATTTTTAAACAATAGACTGTATTATCCAGTGATGTATATCATTAGGATAATTTCTTGCATTCGGTGTTTTTCAACACCAATTGTCTAACTGTTTAAAAATCATAAACAATGCTAAATAAAAGCATCAAATTTCTAATAGAAAATAAACTCGTAGCGGTATTACTACTAGTCCTTTTTGTAGGATGGGGAACTGTAAATGCTCCTTTTAATTGGAACACGGGTTTCTTACCAAGTAATCCTGTGGCCGTTGATGCCATTCCTGATATTGGAGAAAATCAACAAATAGTATACACAAAATGGGATGGTCGTTCACCACAAGATATTGAAGACCAAATTACCTACCCCCTAACCACTTCTCTACTCGGAATACCAGGGGTAAAAACTATTCGTAGTTCCTCTATGTTTGGTTTTTCAAGTATCTATGTCATTTTTGAAGAAGATATTGAGTTTTATTGGAGTCGAAGTCGCATACTTGAAAAACTTAATTCATTACCTAATAATTTATTACCAGAAAATGTAAACCCATCTTTGGGACCTGATGCTACTGGCTTGGGGCAAATATTCTGGTATACACTTGAAGGTCGTGATAAAAATGGTAATGTAACTGGTGGTTGGGATTTACATGAACTTAGAAGTATTCAGGATTACCAGGTAAAATATGCCTTATCATCAGCAAGTGGTGTTTCAGAAGTAGCATCAATTGGTGGTTATGTTCAGGAATATCAAGTGGATGTAGATCCTGAATTAATGCGTCAATATAATATAGCCTTACATCATGTTGTAAAAGCTGTAAAAGAAAGTAACAAGGATATTGGAGCCCAGACTTTAGAAATCAATAAAGCGGAATATTTAGTTCGTGGATTGGGGTATATAAAGTCAATAGCTGATATTGAAAATGCTGTGGTTACTTCGGAAGACTTTACCCCTATCAGAATTAAAGACATAGGAAAAGTTTCTTTAGGTCCAGCGGCACGACGAGGAATCTTGGATAAGGAAGGCGCTGAAGTTGTTGGAGCAGTTGTAGTAGCTAGGTATGGAGCAAATCCTATGGAAGTTATTACCAATGTAAAAGAAAAAATAAAGCAGTTAAGTGCAGGATTGCCTTCAAAAGTACTCGCAGATGGAAGAATATCACAGGTGACTATTGTCCCCTTTTATGACAGATCAGAACTTATACAAGAAACCTTAGGAACCTTAAACGAAGCTTTAAGCTTAGAAATATTAATTACCATTTTGGTCATTATTATTATGGTATTTAACCTGCGTGCTTCTATTTTAATATCTGGATTATTACCTGTAGCAGTATTAATGGTATTTGTTGCAATGAAAATATTTGACGTTGATGCTAATATTGTGGCCTTATCCGGTATTGCAATCGCTATTGGTACTATGGTGGATGTAGGTGTTATACTTTCAGAAAATATTATCCGACATTTAGATGAAAATGATACGGATTTGTCAGTTAATATGATAGTTTATAATGCTACAACAGAAGTGTCGGGTGCTATTTTAACTGCTGTATTGACTACTATTATAAGTTTTATTCCTGTATTTACAATGATTGGCGCAGAAGGTAAATTATTCAGACCATTAGCGTTTACAAAAACTTTTGCATTAACAGCATCTTTACTAGTAGCCTTGTTTTTAATTCCTCCATTTGCGGCATATTTGTTCAAAAAGAAATCGATTAATACATTTAAAACCTATTTAATTAATGTCATCGTAATAGTATTAGGAATAATTGCCATAGCTTATGGTTATTGGTTAGGATTAATACTAGTGGCATTTGGAGTAACAGGATTATTAAAATTGAATGGTAAACTATCAGAAAAGAAAGCCAATTATATAAATATTATTATTTCTGCAGCAGCAATTGTTTTTCTTTTAGCCAAATATTGGAGGCCTTTAGGACTTGATAAAAGTGTTTTTTTGAATTTAATTTTTGTTGGATTAATATGCTTCGGTTTATTAGGGCTGTTTACGTTATTTAGAAGGTATTATACTCGTATTTTACAGTGGGCATTAGCTAATAAAATAGTATTTCTGTCTATTCCTACAGTAATAGTTATCTGTGGATTCCTTATCATGAAAAATACTGGTAAGGAATTTATGCCATCGCTTAATGAAGGTTCATTTTTATTAATGCCTACTTCCATGCCACACTCTGGTGTTCAGGAAAATAAACGTGTACTACAGCAATTGGATATGGCTGTAGCAAGTATTCCTGAAATTAAAACTGTTGTTGGAAAAGCTGGTAGAACGGAGTCCGCATTGGACCCTGCTCCTCTTTCAATGTATGAAAACATTATTCTATATAAATCGGAATATATGCTGAATAATGATGGTGAACAACAACGCTATAGGGTCAATGATAAAGGTTTATTTGAATTAAAAGATGGTCGTTTTATTACAAACCCAAACAATTCAGAAAATGTTACCATAAGCTCAATTGAAAGGTCTCAATTAATAGAGGACGACGATGGTGAATTTTATCGAAACTGGCGACCTAACATAAAAACACCTGATGATATATGGAACGAAATAGTTAAAGTCACCAAATTGCCAGGAGTAACATCGGCTCCTAAGTTGCAACCTATTGAAACACGTTTGGTAATGCTACAAACAGGTATGCGTGCCCCAATGGGTATTAAGGTAAAAGGACAAGATTTAAAACAAATTGAAGCTTTTGGTGTACAATTAGAAAGTATTTTAAAGCAAGCTGAAGGTGTTAAAGTTGAAGCTGTTTTTGCCGATAGAATTGTTGGTAAACCTTATTTATTAATTGATATTGATCGAGAGAAAATTGCCCGTTATGGAATATCCGTTTCAGCAATACAAGATGTACTTAAAGTAGCTGTTGGTGGTATGGTTATAACCCAAACAGTCGAAGGTCGTGAACGTTATGGTGTACGAGTACGTTACCCAAGAGAGTTACGTGCAAACCCAACGGATTTAAGCAATATTTATATTCCTGTGGAAAAAGGAAGCCCCGTTCCTTTAAGTGAACTGGCAACGATTAGATATGAACAAGGTCCACAAGTAATAAAAAGTGAAGATACATTTTTAGTAGGTTATGTATTGTTTGATAAGTTAGATGGATTTGCTGAAGTAAACGTAGTAGAAAATGCTCAAGAATTAATACAAGAAAAGATTGATTCAGGTGAATTGGTTGTTCCAAACGGGATTAATTATCAATTTACCGGAACCTATGAAAACCAATTGCGTGCTGAGAAAACCCTATCGGTTGTTGTACCATTAGCATTAGCTATTATATTTTTGATTTTATATTTTCAATTCCGTTCAATAGCGACTTCATTAATGGTATTTACAGGAATTGCAGTAGCATTTGCTGGTGGATTTGTGATGATATGGCTTTATAGTCAAGATTGGTTTTTGAACTTTAGTTTTTTAGGAGAAAATATCAGAGATTTATTTCAGATTCATACGATAAATCTAAGTGTTGCTGTTTGGGTAGGTTTTATAGCCTTGTTCGGTATTGCTACAGATGATGGTGTGGTAATGGCAACCTATCTTACTCAAACATTTGATAGAAATAAGCCAGTAAGTAAAATGGAAATCAGATCATCTATTGTAGAAGCAGGTGAAAAACGTATTAGACCTTGTTTAATGACAACGGCCACTACCATCTTAGCACTATTACCTGTGTTGACTTCTACAGGTAGAGGAAGTGATATCATGATACCTATGGCAATTCCAAGTTTTGGTGGAATGCTGGTTGCACTAATTACATTGTTTGTAGTACCTGTTTTATATAGTTGGAAAGAAGAACTTTATTTAAAAACAAGATTAGTGAATCAAGAATCAATACAAAATACGCTTACAGATGAAAGATAATATATTTAATATAAAATTAGTCCTGACGCTAAGCTTTTGTTTCTTAAGCTATGTTGTTACTGCTCAAAGTTTAGAAGAGTCTTTACAAATAGCGGAAATGAACAATCCAGGAATTCAAAAATTTGAACTACAATACAACATTGCTTCTGAAAAAATAAATGAAGTAAATACACTTCCAAATACTCAAATTGGAGTGGGTTATTTTGTTAGTGAACCTGAAACACGAACAGGTGCACAACGTTTTAAAATATCAGCAAAGCAAATGATACCTTGGTTTGGAACCATTACAGCTCGTGAAAATTATGCGAGCTCTCTAGCGGATGCTAAATATGAAGATATTGCTATTGCTAAACGGAAGTTGGTTGCTTCCGTATCGAAATCCTATTACAATTTATATACATTAAAAAATAAGCAAGATGTATTAGCTGAAAATATAAAATTGCTTACAACATATGAAACATTAGCCTTAACATCGGTTGAAGTTGGTAAAGCGTCTGTTGTAGATGTGTTGCGATTGCAAATGAGACAAAATGAACTAGAGCAACTAAAACAAGTATTAATGCAACAATATTTAGCGGAACAAACCGTATTTAATAAGTTATTGAATCGTGATAAAAGAACACCTATTGATGTGATTAGTGAATTGAAGATCCCTTCGGAAAGCAACCCCATGAATTCAGAAAATTTAGCATTACACCCTGAATTAATTAAATATGACAAGCTCTACCAATCAGTTGAACAATCAGAATTGTTGAACCAAAAAGAAAGTAGCCCAATGATAGGATTTGGACTAGATTATATAGCGGTATCTGAAAGGCCAGATATGAGTTTTAGTGATAACGGAAAAGATATTGTAATGCCTATGCTGTCTATATCAATACCTGTTTTTAATAAAAAGTATAAATCAAAAACTAAGCAACATAAATTGAAGCAATTGGAAATAACTGCTCAAAAACAAGAACGATTAAACAAGTTAGAAACAGCTTTAGATACCGCTATTAATAACAGGGTTTCAGCAAGAATTAGCAGTAATACACAAGCTAAAAATTTACAGCAAGCCAAATACGCGGAAGAAATTTTAATTAAAAACTATGAAACTGGAACAATTGATTTTAATGATGTTTTGGACATTCAAGAATTACAATTGAAATTTCAAATCAATCAAATAGAATCTGTTAAAAACTATTATATACAAACCACAATTATTAATTATTTAAGCAATTAAAAATGCAACAGAATACTTTTGAAATAGCAGTCAAAAACATGGTATGTAATCGATGCATAAAAGTGGTTAAAGATGAATTGTTTAAAAATAAAATAGTTTTTAGTAGTGTTGTTTTAGGAAAAATTTTTTTTGAAACAAAACCTTCTGAAAAAGTAGAAGAAATATTAAATAAAGTGCTTAGGAAAGAAGGTTTTGAATTAGTTGAAAATCGTTCATCAAAAATTATAAATCAAATAAAAACGTTGATTATAAAGAACATTCATTATGGAAAAGTAAAATCAACCAATCAGATTTTTTCAACAGTTATAGCTCTGTCTATCGGAATTGAGTACTCTCAACTTAGTAAATTGTTTTCAGAAATAGAGGGGAAAACTATTGAACATTATTGTATTGAACAAAGAATTGAGCGAACTAAAGAACTTTTAATCTATGATGAACTAACACTGAGTCAAATTTCACATGAACTGAACTATAGTAGTCCACAACACTTATCAAGGCAATTTAAAAAAATAACAGGATTAACTCCTACGCAATTTAAATCCTTTGGAAAAAGGAAAACACTTGATACAATTTAACCAAAATTATGCACAATATACTTTTTAATCTAAAGGATATTTGTAGTGTTAAAAATAACTAATTATGAAAGCAAGAATCTTATGCAGTTTGGTGTCCCTTTTTTGTTTACAGGTTTTTAGTCAAGAAAAACTAACTCCTGAAATTGATGGTGATACAGTTATTTATAAATTTACAATAAACGAAAAAACGGTCAATTTTACGGGTAAAGAAGTTGAAGCAATGGCAATTAACAATTCTATTCCAGCACCAACCTTAACGTTTACCGAAGGGCAAAATGCCGTAATTTATGTAACCAATAAGATGAGTGTAGAGACTTCGGTACATTGGCATGGATTAATTTTACCTAACTTTCAAGATGGTGTTCCTTATTTAAATACGCCTCCAATTCTACCAGGAAAAACACATAAGTTCGAATTTACTATAAAACAATCAGGAACCTATTGGTATCACTCCCATACAGGCTTGCAAGAACAACGTGGTGTATATGGAGCAATTGTTATTAAACCGAAAGAAGAGACTTTAGAATACGATTACGATTTGTCGCTTGTTCTTTCAGATTGGACAGACGAAAAACCAAAAAGTGTCCTTAAAAACCTAAAAAGAGGGAACGAATGGTATTCCATAAAAAGAGGTACAACACAACCTTTAAGTAAAACCATTGCTAGTGGTGCTTTGGGAGCACAACTAAAATTATGGAGTAAACGTATGCCTGGAGTTGATATTTCGGATGTTGCTTTTGATGCTTTTTTAACCAATGGGAAACCAATACAAAATTATAACCAATTTAAAGCAGGTGATAAAGTTCGTGTTAGAATGATTAATGCTTCTGCTGCAACTTATTTTTGGATTACTATTGGAGGGAAAGCAATGCTAATTTCAAGTGATGGTATTGATGTAGTACCAGTTCATAAAGAAAAAGTATTACACGCTATTGCAGAAACCTACGATTATATAATAACTATTCCCGAAAGTGGTGCTGTAGAAATTAGAGCAACTGCTCAAGATGGTTCAGGATATACAAGTGCAGTTTTAGGTAGCGGAACAATAACAAGAGCCAAGGTCTTACCTGCTCCAGACTATATGAAAATGCTCAAAAAAATGGGCAATATGAAAAAGATGAAATCCAATAAAATGTCAATTGAAAAAGGCAGTACAATGAGTGAGATGAAGATGAATAACGAGTTTTCGTATGACTATTTAAAATCACCTGTAAAAACAGTAATTCATTCGGAGTTACCAACCAAAGAAATTGAATTAAACCTTACAGGAAACATGTTACGCTATGTATGGACTATCAATAATAAAGTATTATCAGAAGTAGATAAAATAAAAATAAAAAGGGGTGAAAAAACACGTATTACTTTAAATAACAAAACAATGATGCACCACCCAATGCACTTACATGGTCATTTTTTTAGAGTAGTGAACGCTAACGGAGACTATTCTCCTTTAAAACATACAGTAAATGTTCCACCAATGGGAAGTGTAACTATAGAGTTTGATGCTAATGAAACAGGCGATTGGTTTTTTCATTGCCATGTACTCTATCATGCAAAAGCAGGTATGGCACGTATTTTTAGTTATGGGGACGCCAAAGATCCAAAATTGGCAAATTATCCATTAAAAAACTTAACTAAAGCCGATAAAACCATATACACTTGGGGAGAAGCAACAGTAGCGAGTCATATGGTATCGTTAGAATTAGTGGCTACTAACACTTACAATCAATTTAATGTAGACGCACAATACGGTTGGAATGAGAATATAGAAATTGGTGTAGATTATGAACGTTATTTAGGAACATTTTTTAGAGGATATGTTGGCGTTGAGTTTGAAAATGAATTAGAAGATTCATTAGATGAAATAGAAACATTAGGGCGATTAGGGGTTCGCTGGTTATTACCTTTCTTTATAGATAGTGATTTAAGTATCGACACCCAATTACGTCCACAAATAGGATTATCTACAGCTTTACCTTTATTTTCAAGACTTGAATTACAAGGAGGATGGCAAATGCAAGCCGATTTTGGTTGGAAGAATACCTTGTTAACAGCTACTAATTGGGAACAAGAATATACCTGGAATATTGGATTAGAATACGTATTAAGCAAAAACTTATCACTTTTGGGAAGCTATAACAATCGTTTTGGTATTGGTGGAGGATTAATAAAGATATTTTAAAATAAATAAATAAATAAGTTGAATAGTAATTAATAAGTAAAATAAGTAAAAATGAAAAAAGTAATTTTAAGTTTAGTAGTAGTAATTTTAGCAATTACAACAAGTTATGGTCAATCAGAAACTACTGAGAGTTTTGGTGTTAGAGGTAACTGTGGAATGTGTAAAGGAACTATTGAAAAAGCTGCCATGAGTATTGATGGTGTTTCAAGTGCTGTTTGGGATTCAGAAAATAAAAAAATTGAGCTATCTTTTGATGCAAGCAAAACTGATTTAAAAGCAATTCATAATGCTATTGCTACATCAGGATATGATACCAACTTAGTAAAAGCAAATGATAAATCTTACAATGGTTTACATGGGTGTTGTCAATATGATAGAGAAATGAAGCTTAGTAATGTGAAGGCTACGATAAAATAATAAAAAGCTGTTTAGAAAATAATTATAGATATGATCTAACAGGTTTTAAAACCTGTTAGATCTAATAAAAACATAATTTAAAATGAGAAAATTAAGAACAATAACTGGGGTTTTAGCAATAGTATTTGCTGCCTTAACTGTGATGTCTTGTAAAGACAATAAAAAAGAACATAGTAATGAAGATGGTCATCATACAGAAGCAGGTCATGATCATAGTGATGGACATCATAATAATGATAAAACGTCAATAGATACTAGTAGGGAAATAAAAGAAAATTCTCAAAAAAATACAACTACATCTCCAATAATAGATGCGTATATTCAAATTAAAAATGGTTTAGTAGCCGACAGTAAAGAAGATGCCGCTAATGGAGGAACTGCATTACTTGAAGCTTTTGCTAAATATGATATGACTACATTATCTGGAGAAACACATAAAGAGTATATGGAAATATATGAAAGTACTAAAGAAAATGCAGAACATATTGTAAAAAGTCCTATAGACCACCAAAGAGAACATTTTGAAGTATTGAGTACTGATATTGATGATTTAATTACATTATTAGGAACTGAAAAAACCTTATATAAAGATTTTTGCCCAATGGCTAATAATAATAAAGGGGCATATTGGTTAAGTGAAGTAAAAGAAATTAAAAATCCATATTTCGGTGCCAAAATGATGAAGTGTGGTAGTGTGAAAAAGCAAATTAATTAATTGACCAAATTGTTAAAATAATCTTTATATATAAATTAGGGAGGATTATTTAATCACTTAGGGGTAGATGAGAATATAAATTAAAGATAAACATATGAAAATTGTTAAAATCATAATGTTGGTTTTATTACTTGTGTTTGTAGGAATACAATTCATTTCTACTACTCGCAATCAAAGTAATAGCACACCAAAAACAGATTTCATGTTTGTCAATAATGTTCCTGAAAGCATCCATAAACAGTTAAAAGTATCGTGCTATGACTGTCATAGTAATAATACAGAATATCCTTGGTATAATAGAATTCAGCCAGTGGCTTGGTTATTGGAAAATCATATTAAAGAAGGTAAATCTGAGCTGAATTTTAGTGAATGGGAAAACTATTCAAATAGGAGAAAGAAAAACAAATTAAAATCAATAATTAGCCAAATTGAAAAGGATAAAATGCCAATGTACTCCTATATGATATTACATGGAGAAGCTAAATTAAGTGAGAAAGATAAAAAAGCACTTATAATTTGGGTATCACAATTACGAGATAGTTTAAAATAAATTAAAACAAATGAAACACACCTATCACATACATGGAATGACCTGTAATGGTTGTCGCAGTCATGTTGAAGAAACACTATCAAAAGTTGAAGGTGTTTCAACGGTATTAGTCAATTTAGAAAAAGCTGAAGTTACTATTGAAATGAAATCTCATATTACTTTGGAGACATTTCAAAAAGCACTTAAAAATGATAGTGACCGATATAGTATTCATAATATAGGAGAGCATAAGCATCAAGCTAAAAAGAAGGCATCAGTTGCTCCCCTAGGAACAGGTACGTTTTATTGTCCAATGCATTGCGAAGGTGAAAAAATCTATGCTCAAAAGGGTGACTGTCCCGTTTGTGGGATGGATTTAGTAGAAGAATTAAGTCTAAGCCCCAAGGATATTCAATTTACTTGTCCAATGCATCCAGAAATTATAAAAGATGAAATAGGAAATTGTCCAATTTGCGGAATGGATTTAATAGCAATGGAACCTACTGAAAATGACGATGATAAAGCCTATCAAAATTTGCTAAAAAAGATGAAGGTTGCTGTGCTCTTTACAGTCCCTATTTTCATCATAGCAATGGCCGATTTAATTCCGGGTAATCCTTTATCGAAAGTATTTGAGCAACAAACATGGAATTGGGTACAGTTAGTTTTATCTCTTCCTGTAGTATTTTATACTTGTTGGATGTTTTTTGAACGTGCTTGGAAATCGATCATTACATGGAATTTAAATATGTTCACGCTTATAGGAATTGGTACAAGTGTCGCTTGGTTATTTAGTTTGATAGCACTACTCTACCCTGATGTTTTTCCTGATCAATTTAAAACCGAAGCAGGAACCGTTTTTATTTACTTTGAGGCCACAACGGTAATTTTAACATTGGTATTATTAGGACAACTGTTAGAAGCTAGAGCACATGGTCAAACGAGTGGTGCAATAAAAGAATTATTAAAATTAGCACCCATAAAAGCGACATTAGTTACCCCAAAAGGTGATGTTGTAATTTCTATCCATGAAATTAAAAAAGGCGATTTACTGCGCGTAAAACCGGGTGATAAAATTCCTGTTGACGGAAAAATTACTGAAGGGAACAGTAATGTAGATGAAAGTATGATAACAGGAGAACCCATTCCTGTTGATAAAAAGGTAAGCGATTCCGTTAGCTCTGGAACTATTAATGGAATAAAGTCTTTTGTAATGCAAGCCGAAAAAGTAGGTTCAGAAACCTTGCTATCCCAAATTATTCAAATGGTGAATAAAGCAAGTCGTTCAAGAGCACCAATTCAAAAATTAGCAGATAAAATTGCTAAATATTTTGTGCCAATAGTATTGCTAATTGCTACCATAACTTTTGTTGTTTGGCGATATTATGGACCAGAACCAACCATGGTTTTTGCTTTTGTAAATGCCATTGCCGTTTTAATTATTGCCTGCCCTTGTGCCTTAGGCTTAGCAACACCAATGTCCGTAATGGTTGGTGTTGGTAAAGGAGCACAAAATGGAGTGTTAATAAAAAATGCGGAGGCATTGGAAAACCTAAATAAAGTTGATGTTTTAATTACTGATAAAACAGGAACAATAACCGAAGGAAAACCATCGGTTGAAAAGGTGGTGAATGCTTTGGGAAAATACGATGACAAATTAACAGAATATATTGTTTCATTAAATCAATATAGTGAACATCCTTTGGCAGAGGCAATTGTAAAATTCGGAAAAAATAAAAATATAAGCCCACAAGTTTCAAATGATTTTGAAGCAGTTATGGGTAAAGGTGTTATCGGTACTGTTGCCAATACCAAAATTGCTATCGGAAATAAAAAGTTGATGGAGGAAGTTGGCAGTTCGCTTTCCGAAGAAATAAACAAGAATATAATTTCTGAACAAGAACAAGGAAAAACCGTATCCTATATTTCTGTGAATGGAAAGGTAGAAGGATTTGTATGTATTACTGATGCTATTAAAAAAACTAGTAAGCAAGCGATAAATACTTTACAGAAACAAGGGATAGAGGTAATTATGTTGACGGGTGATAATAAAAGAACAGCTAAAAGTGTAGCGGCCTTTTTGAATTTAACAAGTTTTCAAGCTGAGTGTTTACCAGAAGATAAGTTAAATGTCATCAAAAAATTACAATCTGAAGGTAAAGTAGTCGCTATGGCTGGCGATGGTATTAATGATGCTCCTGCCCTAGCACAAGCAAATATCGGTATTGCAATGGGGACGGGAACAGACGTAGCCATTGAAAGTAGTGAAGTAACCTTAGTAAAAGGTGATTTATTAGGTATTGTTAAAGCAATTAATTTAGGAACTAAAGTGATGAATAATATCAAACAAAATTTGTTTTTTGCCTTTATTTATAATGTGCTTGGTGTTCCTATTGCAGCAGGATTATTATATCCTGTGTTTGGTATTTTATTATCACCAATGATTGCAGCCGCCGCTATGAGTTTTAGTTCGGTTTCAGTAATTGTAAATGCTTTAAGATTAAGAAATATTAAAATTTAAAAAAATGAAAAAATATATAATCTATATCGGAATATTAGCTATCGGGATATTACTAGGTTGGTTACTTTTTGGCGATTCATCTAATACAGAAACAATACATAGTCAGAATGAAGTAAGCGAAAAAAAACAGATGTGGACTTGTTCCATGCATCCACAAATTATGCAACCAGAAGCTGGAGACTGTCCTATTTGTGGTATGGATTTAATTCCTGCTGAAGCGGGAGCTGATGGTTTAGCAGCGGACCAATTCAAGTTAACTAAAAATGCAATGGCCTTAGCTAATATCCAAACTTCTATTGTTGGTAATAGTACTACTGAAGATAATACAATTAAACTTTCAGGGAAAATTATTGAAAACGAAGAGGCAAATACTGTTCAAGTGAGCTATTTTTCAGGGAGGATAGAACGGTTGAATATTGGTTTTACTGGTGAAAAAGTAAAAAAAGGGCAATTATTAGCTACTATTTATTCACCTGAATTATTTGCAGCACAACAAGAGTTGATAACGGCATCATCGTTAAAGGAATCACAGCCGGAATTATACAAAGCAGTTCGCAACAAACTAAAACTATGGAAACTTTCAGAAAAACAAATCAATCAAATAGAAAAATCTGAAAAGGTTAAAGAAAATTTCCCTGTGTATGCAACAGTTTCAGGTACAGTTTCAGAAAAACTAGTTGAACAAGGTGAAGCTATTAAGCAAGGGCAGCCATTATTAAAAATAGCAAACTTAAATACCGTTTGGGCTAGCTTTGATGTATATGAAAATCAAATTGATTTATTTAAAAAAGGCCAAGATATATCTATAAAAACTAATGCTTACCCTAATAAAGAATTCAAAGCAAAGGTGTCTTTCATTGATCCGGTTTTAAATACTAGAACAAGAACTGTAAAATTAAGAGCTATTTTAAATAACTCAACTAATGAATTTAAACCAGGGATGTTCGTAGAAGGGAACATTGAAACGGCTAAACTATCAGAAAAGCAAGCGGTGAGTATTCCATCAACTGCTATTTTATGGACTGGAAAACGTTCTGTAGTGTATATAAAATCAACCCCTAATGAACCAGTTTTTGAAATGCGTGAAGTAACATTAGGTAATGCTATTGGAGAAAATTATGAAGTATTAGAAGGACTAACTAATGGGGATGAAATTGTAGTGAACGGAACATTTACGGTTGATGCTGCAGCTCAATTACGAGGTAAGAAATCTATGATGAATAACCATGAAAAAACTGAAGCCGACAAATCAGAAGCTAAAAATAAGGATGTAAAAAGATTAACAGTGAGTCCAAAATTTCAAGAGCAATTAAGATTGGTGTTTAATGATTATATAAATTTAAAAGATGCTTTGATTATAGATGATTCTAAAACTGTAATGACAAACGCAAATACAATATTAAAAAATTTAGGAAAGGTTAATATGAAATTATTGACTAAAACTAAGGCACACAATCATTGGATGCAGTTGGAGAAAGTAATACATACTTCAGCAAGTTCAATTAAACAAACTTCTGATATAAAGGAGCAAAGAAATCATTTTAAGGAACTATCATCTCATTTAATAATTGCAATTAAAACATTTGGTATCAATAAAAAAGTTTACCATCAATTTTGTCCTATGGCAGATGATAATAAAGGAGCCTATTGGTTAAGTAAAGAAAAACAAGTATTAAATCCTTATTTTGGAGATGTTATGCTTAAGTGTGGAGAAGTAAAAGAAACAATTGAATAGTAATAACTAAATTTTTAAATAATGAAAAAAATAATTTTGAGTGTAGCGTTATTAACAATCTTAGGTTTAATAAGTTGCAAAGAACAAACAGAAAAAAATAAAGAAACAAAACAAGAGATTAAAACTGAAGTGGCTAAAGAAATTGCTATGACAGATTTAAGCTTTGGTGTTAGAGGAAACTGCGGAATGTGTAAAGCAACTATAGAAAAAGCAGTAAATGCTGTTGAAGGTATTGTTAATGCAAAATGGGATGTTGATAAAAAGAAATTAGATGTTTCTTTTGATGATGTAAAA
>JABSPO010000229.1 GCA_013214625.1 Flavobacteriaceae bacterium | reverse complement strand
CTGAGCAAACTCTTTAATACTCGTTAGCATTTCTTTATTGCTAGAAAGTTCTTTTAAATAGGATTCTGGATAGCCCCCTGGGAAATATATAAAATCACTATCAGGTATTTTGGTATCATGTATAGGACTAAAAAACAGGACTTCCCCTAATTGTTTCATCGCCGCTATATTTTGAGGGTACATAAAGTTGAAAGCCTCATCTTTAGCCACAGCAAATTTGATACATCTTTCTTGTACTGTTTTTTCTAGAGAAACAGCTGTAGGTTCAATTTCTTTTGAAGCTCCTAAAATTGCTTTCCAATTCACCGTTTTTTCTAATTCATCAGCAATCTGATCAATTACAGTGTCAAACTTTTCTATCTCTTGTATGTTTAATCCTAAATGCCTTGAAGGAATAGCAATGTTTTTTAAATTTGACAAATAGCCAAAACAGTGTACACCAATATCTTCGCAGGCTTCTTTTAACATTAAGTAATGTCTTTCGGACCCTACACGATTAAAGACAACTCCCATTATATTTACCTCTTTATCAAAATTTACAAAACCTTGAATAAGAGGAGCTACAGAATAGGCAACAGCTTTTGCGTCAATCACCATTAAAACAGGTGTTTTTAGTTTTTTTGCCAATTCCGCTGTACTTCCTTCATCTTTTTTTGCGCCATCAAACAACCCCATAACACCTTCGACACAATTAACTTGTGCCTCTTTTCCATAAAAACTTAAACAAGTATTTATTTCATCATCTTTCATCATAAACAAATCAAGATTAACTCCAACTTTAGCACATGCCAATTCATGAAATTTAGGATCGATGTAATCTGGCCCTACTTTAAAAGGCTGAACAGTTATCTTTTTATTTTTTAATAAGCGCAATAAGCCTAAAGTAATCGTGGTTTTACCCGCATTACTATTTGGTGCTGATATGATGAGTTGTTTGGTCAAAAAAATATGAGTTATAGGTTTTCTGTAATTAAAACTTCATAATTGGCATTGATGCGATTCGCAAATTCATTAGCTACTCCAATTTTCACCATCCCTTTTTCTGCATCAATAATTTGAGTTGTATGTATTCCTTTACAGTAAGTTTGAAAAGCAAGTATTGTATCTTCTAAATTATTTTCTATGTTTAATTTTCCATCCGTAATAATATGAAGGTTATGATTGAATTCTATATCAGAACAAATCCCTTTTACTTGCTTAAAACCAGCGATAAAATTGGTTTTCCCTCCTGTTTTAAGTGCTGTTAATACAATTTCAATATCTTTTAAAATACCAGTTTGATTTAAGATATGTTGCGCTTCTCCATCAAATAAAGAGATGATAGAAAACTGCGTGTTTTGGTTTTTTGAATTTTCCGCTATTTTATGTACCGTACCTTTTGCATACGCTATAATTTGGTTCTTTAACATAGAACCACTAGAGTCTATTAAAAAGATATGATGCTGCTTTAAAAGGTTGCTTTTTCGTTTGGTTTTTAATGCAAATTTATCAGTAGCTAAATATTGACTTACTGTTTTTTTGGTATCTGTTAAAGTAAGATTCCCTTCAAAACTTTGAATTGAATCCCTCCCATTCTGAATCGTATCTGTAGGTATTTTTTTTTGCTTTTTAAATTTATTTTTCGGACTTAGAATACTCACTTTTTCTTCTTTTGAAGCGCTGGTTTCAGAAGGTGTTTCTTGTGATTTATTGTTTTGATTTTGAGATGGGTTTTGCTGATTTGGAGCATTGTTTAAACTTCGATGGTTTAATACGAAATCTGCGATTCTATCTACATCCTTTGTTGTTATTTCTGAAGTATTTTGATAAGCGGCAAAAGCTCTAGCTGTTTTTAGTAGTAAAATATCTGCACGTAAACCTTCTACTTGATGTTGAATAGCTAACTCACTACAATATTCAATAATAGCATCAGTTACTTTTACAGATTTTAATTTGCTTTTAGCACTTATAATTTGCTTAGAAATAGCGGCATCTTTACTTTTATATTTGCTTATGAATTGTGAAGGATTATCATCAAATTCAAAACGTTGTTTGATTATTTTTTGACGTACTTTAGAGTCTGTAGGCGTTGTAATACTAATACTTAACCCAAAACGATCTTTTAGTTGCGGTCTTAAGTTTCCTTCTTCAGGATTCATAGAACCAACCAAGCAAAACTGACTATTAAAATAACGCGACACGCCTTCTCTTTCTAAATAATATCTCCCTGAAGCTGCAGCATCTAATAATATATCTGTAAGATAATCTTGTAATAAATTAACCTCATCTATATATAAAATCCCTTGATGTGCTTGTGCCATTAAGCCGAGATTAATAACTTCTTTTTTAGAATTAATCAATTGTTCTAAATCAACATTTCCAATAAGCCTGTCTTCAGATACTCCAATAGGTAGGTTAACAAAAGGGTTCTTTTGTTGGTCTCCCATTAAACTTGTTAGAGATCTAATTAATGTAGTTTTTCCTGTTCCTTTATCACCAATAGCTAATACACCACCAATTAATGGGTCAACCAAATTTAAAATGAGTGCTAATTTGAAATCATCTTGCCCAACAATGGCTGAAAAAGGAAAACAAAGTTGTTTTTTATTTTTTACCATAATCCAGAAATACTATTATATGTCCATATAATACCAATAATTGCTGCTCCTGCTCCTGCAATACCATTCATCCACTTAAAAATAGATAAATTTCGTTCTAAAAACCGGCTCATTACATAAATTAAAACATAACTATAAACAGCCATTGCTACAATTATCCCTAAAGATTCTACAGCCAAAATAAGAATAGCATCAGCTACTGTAGCACTACTTAATACTAGTGCTGAAGTCAAGGCTCCTCCTGTACCTGCTAGTCCGTGTAGCATGCCGATCCAGAATGATTTATTCATGGGGTTTACAGCTATTTCTTCTCCTTTGGTTCCATGTAAATGTATTGGGTTAGAAATATCGTGTTCATGTGCCTCAATTTTTTTATGATCACTTACCATTTCATTAATAACATGATTTCTTTTGATTGCTACAACTCCTAACCAAATCATAATAGGACCAACAACCAATTCGGCATAAAAAGAAATATCATTTACAAACAAAGTTGCCATACTTTTAAAAAGGAGCGCAACTCCTCCAAAAAGTAAGAGGGTTACCGAATGTCCAAACGCCCATTGTGACGCTTTGAAAACTGTTTTAAAACTGACCTTTTCATTGTTAATAGCGTTTTCGGTAGCTAATACTGAAACTGCTGTTACGTGGTCGGGTTCAAAAGAGTGTAAAATACCAGCCATTAAAGGTCTAATTAAAGAAGTTAAAGTCATTTTTTAATATGTTTAATAAGTGTTCCGTTTTTATGAATAAGGTAAATGTTCAATTCTACCTGTTTAATTTTTGTATGTGTATGTTGGTAACAGTGTTCTAATAATAATTGAAAAAAATGCGAGTCTTGCTCAAAATCAAATAATTCAATTAACCGCCCAGCCATATTCAAGTCTTTAATTTTGTCAGCTTCTTTAAAGCCAACTTGCAGAGCTAGCCGAACTACAAAATCTTTATTCCAGCTAGATACACAACTATGAGTATCCGTAATTCCTCCTGCTAATTTTACTGCCTTTCCGAGCATAATTCCAATGCTTACTTTTTCAATAGCAGAATCATTGATTTTAGTAAGGGTTTCTCCAATCCAATTTCCATAATGGATAAAAGCATATTCAGGTAAATGGTTGAATTTGTTTCGCAAATATTTTTCACTTCTTGCTCCAGAATTAATAACCAACTCTTTTATGTTATTGGCAACTGCAACATCAATACCTTGTTCGATACTAGCGATGTAAGATGATGACGAGTATGGTTTTACGATACCAGTTGTTCCTAGAATAGACAAGCCATTCATTATTCCTACTCGCTCATTAAGAGTGCGTTTAGCTATTTTTTTTCCATCTGTAACATAAACAGTTACTGATACTCCGCATTCTAAATCATACTCGTGCATTAATTTTTGAATAGCACTACATATCATTTTTCTTGGAACAGGGTTTATAGCAGGTTCTCCTATTGCAAGTTCTAATCCTTTAAGGGTAACTGTTCCAACACCCTCGCCAGCAATAAATTGAATATCTTTTTGTTGTGTTAATTCTAGAATACATCCAATTTCTGCTCCATTTGTTACGTCAGGATCATCTCCAGCGTCTTTAATTACCGAACACTTAGCCGTATTTTCTGTAAACTCACAATGATGAATAGGAATTTCAACTACTTTATCAATAGGCAAATGTACATGTACAGTTGTATTCATTTTTTGATGAATGATAGCCATCAATGCCGATTTTACAGCGGCAGTAGCACAGGTTCCTGTTGTAAATCCATCTCTTAAAGGTCCTTTAGGAATTTTTCTCAAACTCATAAAATAATTGTTTTAGAAATGAATAACTTCAATTCATCTACACTATATACTAGCTTAAAATACGCTGGTATTTTAGGTTGATTGATAATGATGATTTGTGCATTTGTTTTTAAAGCTGCTTCAATTTTTGTGCCTAAAAAACCACTATTTCCAGTTTCTTTGGTTAAAATAATATTGATCCTATTGGCTTGGATTAAGTCAATTTCTCTTTCCAAATTTGCAGAAGGCAAGCCTAAAATCAATTGCTTTTCAGGGAAATTACTTTCATTAGCAATGGCTAAAGATTCAGGTCTATTAAGTATTCTAAAATACGTTGTATTGTTTTGCCACCACGGTTTTAATCTTTTAATAGATTGCACACCTGTTAATGCCAATAAAGTTTGATCTTCTTTTAATAATTCTAAAGCGTCATCATAAGTTTTTACATAGGATACTAAATGGTGGATTGTTCTAGGAAGTAATTTTCTTCCAAAGCGTATAACAGGAATTTGCAAACTTTTTGCTACTGTTTCTATGGTATTATGAAGGATTTCTGCAAAGGGATGAGAAGCATTAATAATGGTTTTGATACCATTTTCTATTAGATAATTTTCTAATTGTTTTT
>JABSPO010000228.1 GCA_013214625.1 Flavobacteriaceae bacterium | reverse complement strand
ACTTAACCAGCGTTTTGCTTACTATTGTTTTGTAGGTTAAGTAGTTCGCGTAAATCGGCTGTATGTTGTTCTTCTTTTTCTAGTAGCCTTTTTGTTGATAGTAACTCTTGTTGTAGTTGTGTTGGTTCTGAAAGCATCCCTAAACCTTGTTGGTCAAATTCTTTTCCTGTTATTATCCAGTCAATTGATTTTTCAAGAATAGAGGATAACTCTATTATTTGTTTTATTGTTGGTAGAGATTTCTCTTGTTCTATCTTGCTAAATTGGCTATTATCCACCTTAATTAGTTCACAAAGAGCCTTTTGTGTTATTTTTTTTTCTTTCCTCAACTCCTTTATCCTCAGACCTATACCCATATTTTTTATTAATAAATGGAAAATAACTCCATTTTAATTTGTTTAAATGGAGAAATACTCCATATATTTGTGACAGAATCGTGAACAAATTGTAAACGAAACGTGATTAAAAATAATTGCAATATAATGAAAAATAATTTCTCAAAGTCAGAGCAAAAAGCAATGAAAAAAGTTTTTGGTTGGGGGTATGCAAAAACAATCTTAAAGTACTTCAATAAACGTGGTTTTCTTAATGCAGATAGTGTGCCATATTCCGAGGAATCAATAAGAGCAATGTTTACCAAGCACACTACCAATAAGTTGCATGTAAAAGAAATTGAAAAATTATACAAGCGATTAAAGGTTAAACAGGAAAAAGAGAAAGAGGAGCGTAAAGAACTATTTAAAAGTTAAGGATATGACCAACACAACCAACAATAATATTTTATATAAAACTGATGTTATAATATTAAACGATTCAGAAGTATTTTTTGATTATGAGAAGTTTTTTAAAGCAATTAAAAATTTAAAGTTATGAGAAGTCTATTGTCAGAAGTATTAGAGTTTGAAAACAACATTGATAATTACACTCCAGGAGAGAAAAGAAACATAATTGATTCTCTTCGAAATGATATTAATGAAAGACAAAAACGATTAAGCAATTCGTTTTCTCTAAAAGTAAATATTTCCCCTATGAAAAATCATATTGAAGATAGGCAGAAACAAGAAATAAAAGCTATTAAAAGCCAAATAAAATCTACAATAAAATACAAGTTCATAAACAACTATGCTGTTGCTGAAAATTTCATTTTAAATAATCATCTAAACAATTAAAGCTATGTTAGGATTCGAAATAAATAGAACTACAAACAGCAACTTTTTTCAAATTGGTTCATTGGTAATCAGTAAGAAAGTAAAAAAAGTTACTATTCAAGAATCAGCTGTTTTTGAAAAATTGGAGCAAAATAAAATAATGCAAAGGTTTGAAGAAAAGCGTTTGTCTACTGATGAAGAAACCTATTTATTAAAAACTGAATTAGATGAAATAAAAAAAGGAGCATCTCAACCAGAGATAGATTTAGTTCTTGAAAAAGCTGAGAAAATGATGAAAAAAAGTAAACTAAAATTAGATATGTTGTTAAAAGAGCATGGTTTAAATATTCAATAACCAACAAAGACCAACAAAGACCAACAAAGACCAACAAAGACCAACAGTTGCCAACAGTAACCAACGACAACTTAATAAATTAGCTGTCAATTAAAACCTCCAACAGTACTAGGTGTATGGGTAAGCCCTTTGTTTACAAAGGTTAAAAGCTTCTTGATTACTTGCAAACAACACTTACCAACAACAACCAACAGCAAACAAATTGTTGGTTACTATAAAGCCAAAAAAAATGTCATACGCTTACGATAAATCAAAAATATTTGATGTTTCTGATAAAGGACTAGATATCATTTTAAGTTACTTTCCAAAGGCTTCTGAAGTTGTAGGTACTAATCGACATTTTAAGGTTAGGGAGGGTGATAAAACCGCCTCGGCAAACCTTTGGTTTTCTGAAAAGCAAAACACATGGTGCATTAAGGATTGGGGAGATAATGGAACGCTAAACCCTATTGATTTAACCATGAAAGAAGAGGGGATTGATTTCTCACAAGCGTGTCAAAAATGGGCGTTATACTACAATATTGCTGACTATACTCCACCTAATCACAAACCAACAGTAGAATATAAAACAGCACCACCAACAGCAAAAGTAACCGACTATAAAATTATCTATGCGGATGAAATTACCGAAAAAGCATTAAAAACCATTGGTGTAAAGGTTGCTCAATCTGATTGTGATAAATACAATTTCAGGTACATAGAAGAAATAACTACTTATTTTGTACATAAAAATAATGGGGTGCTAACCCAATTGACAAAAAGGCCAACAGAAAACTATCCTATTTATGGTTTTGATAATGGAGATTGGCATAAAATTTATGAGCCGTTTGCTTCAAAAGAGGACAAAGCTCCTCGTTTTAGATTTTTCGGTAAAAAACCAACACGATTCATTTTCGGATTGGATTTAGTGCAACAACGAGTATTGGAAAAGCGCAACAATAACGACGATGAAAAAAAGAAAGATGAAGATATTAAGCTTGACAATGTTATAGTCGTTTCAGGTGGTTCTGATGGCTTAAATGTTGCTAGTTTAAACTCCGATTATACTGTAATTTGGCTCAATAGTGAAAGTGAACAATTAACTTGGAAAGAGTATCAAGAACTAAAAAAGGATGCTAAAAATATTTGCTACTTACCCGATATAGATGAAGCCGGAATAAAACAAGCGGTTAAATTAGGGAACAAGTTTTTAGACATAAAACACATTTGGTTACCGGAAAGCCTTAGGCTATTAAAAGACGATAGAGGTAATTTTTGCAAGGATGCAAAAGATTACATTACTAAGTATTATCGTAAAAATGAACCGGAACAAATCAACACACAATTTAATAACCTGGTTAGATCTGCTTTGCCTTTTCAATTTTGGGATTCTTATAAAGTAAAAGACACTTGGAAATACAAGTTTAATAGCGCTCACGCCTTTCATTACTTGAAACATCAAGGTTTTTATAAAATAGATGATCTAACTGCAAAAGAGGGTTTTTCATTCGTAAAAATCACTGATAATGTAGTTAAAAAAGTCACTCATATTGAAATGAAAGACTATATAAATAAGTTTTTACTACGAACAAACAAGCCAACAGATTTACGAAATTTAATTTTTGACACTACTAAGTTATCAGAAAAACAGTTAAGTCAATTAGAATCAATAGACCTTGATTTTAAAGATGCTACAAAGGAGAGTCAGTATATGTTTTTTGAAAATTGCTCTTGGAAAATAACCACTAATGAGATTGTAAAAATTGATACTGCTGATACTAAAAAAATGGTTTGGGAGGACAAAATATTGGAGCATAGTGTAAAAATACAGGAACCTCATTTTAAGATAAATGTTTTACCAAAAGAAAATACTAAAGACCCCGTAAAATGTACAATTGATGTGCTGAAAAAAGACAATAAGTTTTTTAATTACATGATTAACACCTCTCGAGTACATTGGAGGGATGATTTAGAGAAGCCATTTAAGGACGATTTAAAAGCTAAAAACAAATACTTCAAAGCCAATCAATTTAATATAAAGGGGGTTAATATATCAGTAGTCCAACAACAGGAGCAACAACAACATTTAGCTAATAAAATTTATGCGTTTGGGTATTTCTTACACCGTCATAAATCAAAAGACAATTCCTATTTCTGTTTTGGAATGGATAATAGAATTAGTGATGTTGAAGACAGTAACGGAGGTAGTGGTAAATCCATCATGTGGAATGATGCAGTACAAAAGGTTTATAAAACAGTTAAGTATTTAGAGGGTCGAAAAAAAGAAGTTTTAGAGGATAAACACAATTTAGCCGATGTAAGTAAAAAACATGATGCTATAATTATTGACGATGCGGGATTCTTTTTTAAGCTTGATATGTTTTATTCTGGAGTAACTGGTTCAATGACAATTCGGCCACTTTTTAAATCAAGCTTCGAGCTTCCTTTTATTGATAGCCCAAAGATTGCGGCAACCTCTAATTTTCAATTAAAAGATTTGAGTGGTAGTACAATGCGTAGGTTATTGTTTACGGTGTTTTCTGACTATTATCATTATAATACTAATGGTGAATATTTAGAGCATAGAAAGGTTTCAGATGATTTTGATGGCTTGCTATTTGATGATTTTACACAAGAGGACTGGAACGACTTTTACAATTTTGTTGCTCAATGTATTCAGTTTTATTTAGGTCAAAGAGAAAAAATAGAACCACCAATGGAAAATGTTGTAAAGCGTAATTTATTACGTGTTGCTGGCGAAAATTTCTCTGATTGGGCGGACAACTACTTTAATGTGTTGTCTGATAAATTAAATAAATACACTTCACGTCCTTATATGTATAGTGACTATAAAGAGTTTATTGGTAAATACCCTGTAAACGCAAATAAGTTCAGTAAGAGCTTAAAGGCGTGGTGTAGTCTTAAAGAACATAAATTTAACCCTATTGATAAAATACCCGTTAATAGCGAGGGAAAACAGCGTAAAAACATGACTATTGACAATAAAACTCAAGAGGTTTTTTATATAGAAGTTAATTTTACTGAAGAACAAATAAAAGCTCGAGAGCTTCATTTTGGAAAAGATCATATTAATACCAGTACCGTTGGTTTAGGTTTTTAAATATGTATAAGGATGAACTACATAGAGTCTGGTGTATTCGTAACGATATTAAAATATACCCTATAAGGCTTGAGACAACAACAGAGCGTTACAAAATAGGGATAACAATAAATAATACACCTGAAGAAAAAGGAGATCATATATACCCCGTAGATACCAACAAAACAACAATAGGGGTATATGATAAGATAAAGGAAATGCAACAGTATTTCTTTGATTTAAACAAAATCACCAACAATGACCAACAACAACCAACAACAACCAACAGTTACCAACAAAGCGCAGATACTAACCAGCAGTAAATAATATGTAGTAGGTGTATTCCCTTTGTTCATAGGGATTTTAGCATACTGCCAACAGTTTTGAGATTACCAACAGTTACCAACAACGACCAACAAGAGCCAACAGTAATGAAACACACAAATG
>JABSPO010000227.1 GCA_013214625.1 Flavobacteriaceae bacterium | reverse complement strand
TTGACACGCAATACATAAGCATTAGATTGCGTTTTTTATTTATTCCATAAATCGGATACATTTTCTACAGGCACATAATCCCACCAAGTATAGCTAACAAATTCCTTTTCAATCTTATATTTGACCTTTTGATAATTCATTAATTCAAGAGGATATTTCGCTATCATACTATATTTTGGATTTTCTTTATCAAAGACTATTACAACCATTTTTTCTTTTGGATAATGATTTCCTTGCTTGCCATAATACATTACTCCGTCTACTCCATATTGATATCTTGAATATTCGTAATCATGCTTTCCAGATTCTAAATTTGCAATAATTATTCCATATGTATAACCAGTATTTTTTTTCAGCCCCATGTATGTTAAATAGTTCCAAGAAAAAATAACTCCAAACATCAGCAAGAATGATATTGCGATGATATATGAATTCCGTTTTTTAATAATCATATTTGAA
This sequence comes from Flavobacteriaceae bacterium, assembly GCA_013214625.1. Lineage (GTDB taxonomy): Bacteria > Bacteroidota > Bacteroidia > Flavobacteriales > Flavobacteriaceae. The sequence continues at coordinate 4,589 of JABSPO010000227.1, read as the reverse complement.
ATGCACTACAACGTTTAGCTATGAATTTTACGGGGCAGAAAACAAGTGATTATTTTCGGTTTAGCCACAAGCCAAATCTTTTGTATTTTGTTTTAATTTTTTGTCTTTAATACCAAATCAAAAGATTTGGCGATTTTGCAAATAGTAAAGGGCCTTTCGATTAAACACTAATCGCCCTATTTGCTATATATAGTGTTACCAACTTTTTTTACTCTTTTCCTTCTTTATTTAATATTGGAGTTAAAACAAGACCAATAATAAATCCGCTAATCAAACCACCAATATGTGCAGCATTATCAATACCGCCTGTGAATCCCATTAATAGATTGAATCCTACAAAAACAGTTGTACTCAACAGGAATGATTTGCTAAAATCAGGGTGGAATATTTTAGTAAGCATAAAAGCTAAAAACACACCATACATACCAAAAATAGCACCTGAAGCTCCAACACTTATAGTAGCCTCATACCACCACAAACTTGCAACACTGGCTAAAATACCTGCTACAAGATATGACACTACGAATTTTGTTTTGCCAAGTACAGGTTCTAAAAATATTCCAACAAATAAGAGCCCATACATATTAAAAAGAAGGTGCATTAAACCACCGTGTATAAAAGTACTAGATAATAAACGCCACCATTCTCCGTCCATAGTAGAAGGTCTGTAATTTGCACCCCAAACAAGTAAGTCTTGTCCTTTAAAAGATATAAAACCTAAACCAGCTGCCATCATTATTATAAACACGGCAATATTTAAATAAATAAGAATAGGACTGATAAAATAACCTTCTTTTGGTATTAAAAAATCTATAAAATCTTGTAACTCCTCTTGCGCTTCTTTATCTGGTTTGCCGGCTTTTATTCTTTTAAGTTGTTGGTCGTCAATTTTTGGAATAAACAACATTATTAGCCAAACTATGGAACCAACTAGACTAGAACCAATAATCCAAGAAAGTTTGCTTCCATTTCTTGCTTCAAATGTTTCATTTACTGACTTTAAAATAATTTCATTTGGTTCGTATATTGGATTTTTTTCTATGGCTTCAATAAAACCATCTCTTTCATCAGAATGTCCTAATCGGTCCAAGTAAATGAATTTCGAAACATTTGTGTTGTCAAAATCAGTTTGACTTTCGTCTGCGAACTGCTGATATTTTTCTTCTTTTTCATTTTCTTCAAGTCTGTTATTAATCGTTTCTTTATATTCAATTCCCAACCAAGCAGATGGTTTAATGTCAGTATCATTTGTATCTAAGGCATTTTCAAAGATTGGTAAGGCAATATAAATGTGCATATTAAAGTTATTGTTGTGCTTACCACTGACATCAAAAGATGAATGAACTCCAATTGTGTTTTTGTCAATGAAATAATCCCTTATAGTATAATATTTTGTTAGTTCTGAGGTGTTGATTTCATTCACGGAATTGAGCTCTGTTAATTTGCCCGTTGCTGAAACCAAATATTCCTGAGTAATTATTAATGGGACAGTTAAAATCATCCATAATATGACACTGTAAAAATCTCTCCAATTACCCTTTTTTGCTTCAAGGTTCAGAAGTTTAAATCTTGGTAGAAGAAAGAACCAAGCTGTAAGTCCAGTTAACACGATTGGAATACCAAAATTTGTGATAATTTTTTTAAGTGGAAAAATTTCGAGTTCGATAAAGATTACCCAGTGTAAAAATGAATAACCTATTATTAATCCAATAAGAGCGATTAGAAAAGGTTTAAAAAGTAGCGTTATTTTTTCTTTCATTGATTAGTTGATGCTTTATTGTAATTGTTGGTAACGTTTAGCTATGAATAGTACGGGGCAGAAAATCCGCGGATTTTCGTGTCGACACAAGCCATGAGCTTTTTGTTTTGATTTTAATTTTGTCGTTTTATAAAAGCCAATTTTCAAATCATGAACACCTTTAAATTAAATAAGAAAGGAGGTGAGTAAATTAAAAGATCTGGCGGTATTGTAAATATACAATTACGTCCCGAATTGCACACCAAAACCCGTATTATTTATAGGTGTTGTTACCCACAGTTTTTACTTTTTCATAATCCATTTACTAATAGTAGGGTAACTACTATTTGCATAAGAGCCATTATAAGTTAAGCTTCTAGTTTCTTTTGAAGCTAGGTTCACAGCAAATAGTTTGTTAGACAAAGGCAGGTTATAAACTAACATGTCATTTGTTGGTTCATAATAAACAAAATTATAAGGTTCAGAGAAATCATCATAAACAGCTTCATCACCATAAATTTCATCAAAATAATCGTTCCAATCTGAATTAATTGGTTCTATTGTATTTTCAACCAAATCAACAATAAAAATCTCCTCTTCTCTTGGGTATATCAATTTGTTTAGGGAACTATCATATATTATGCGATCATGAGATGGGTTTCCGGTAGCTGTATTAAATATTCCAGCACCAATTGTTGTAGTTGTCACATTAAATGTCGAGGCATTAATTTTTGTAAGTATTAATCCATTTTGCATTCCATCACGAACAAGTACGTAGCTATTTATTTCTGGAACAAAAGTAATATCACTAACTGAGCTTTCATTATTTAAAAGAACGCTAGATTCATTCAAAATATTACCATTACTATCAACTTCTTTAAAGTTTAGTGTAAAATTAGGATAAGATTGTTCTTTTAGAACGATGTACTTTTTATTTGTTAAAGTATTGGTTACAGATGAAATGTCATTATTGCATGTATAACAAAGTGGAATGATGTTCTTTTGATTTGTTGTTTCATTGAAATAAAAGTATTTAACTTGTGTTGTACGTGAAAGGCCATAAAATGAACCGTCAGTTTGGTCGTAAGCTAAACTAGTAATACTACCGCTACTATTAAAAATACTATTATTTAAAGTATGGATATCTATTTCTCCATCGGAGTTAAAATTCATAGACCTAAATCCTGTGAATGTATAATAATAAACTGGCTGGTGATTTATTATTGAAAGATTGATTGGGATAGTTAATGATTCATTGTTTACTAAAATTTGAATACTGTTAACTGATGCAGTTGTAGGAATAGCTAATTCTATTTGATTATCTGATAGGGTTAAGATTTTTGAATATATGTTTTCTTGAATAGAATTTTTGAATATTACATTAATATTTTCAATAATTTCACCAAATCCTTCTCCATTTATATGTAATTTATAACCAGGTCTTGGTGTGTTTGGAGTGTAATTTGACACTGAAAAACTTAAAGGAGTTTCTTCAGTAGTTTGCTCTGATTCATTATTAGTGTTGTCAACTGGATCATCAGTAATAGGGTCAGATGAACAACTAATGATAACAATTTGAATTAAAATAATGAATAATTTTAATATTGATTTTTGTTGTTTTAATAATGTCATTTTTGTTTTTTTTAATTATTGCTAACGGTTAATGTAAAAAGTCGTTTTAATGCTTTTTACATAGTGTTAGCTTTTCGTTTTTATTATTTTAATTAATCAGCACAGGTGCTGATTCCTTGTTTTTTATTTACAGCGTTAGTTAGAATATCATTCAATTTATCAACTGCCGCACTTTTAAAACCTGGGGTCTTAAAGACTTCTTCTTTTCTAATATCAAATCGATTTTTAACTGATTTAACCTGATCTTGTGTCAACACAACATCATCAAAATAGGGCAAGCTTTCTATAGGGTCTGGCAGATGCCCAGTTTTTCCAACAGTCAAGAAACCATTTCTTTGTAGCCAATCATGTTCTTCCATCTCAATTTGCCCAAGATATTCACCTAAATTATCAATACCTCCTTGTCCTATATGAAATCCTAATCCCATTTCTTTGTTAGCTTTTCATTATTTTATTACATCAATATTGACACCAATTAAATCTTTCAAATTTCTCTTTTGCTGTTCACTAAGTTCATTTACAAATAATATCAAATCACAATTATTTTGTTCTGTCAGTAATATTAGCTCATCTACTTTTCCAGAACTAATATAGGTTTCTCGACTTAAGGGCTGATCAAGTTTCTTAGATCCACCTGAACCTTTACTTCTTGAAACACCTCGTCTTTGGATTAATTCACCAACTAAATTACCTCCATGAGATTTAATCTTTTCTCTTAGAGGAATCAATAATCCATCCAAGTCCAATTTTGAAGAAACTAGACCAGATAAAATCACTTTATTTCCATTTAAGTTATTCATGTCATATGAAAGCTAACGTTTAGCTATGAATTTTACGGGGCAGAAAATCCGAGGATTTTCGTGTCGGTACAAGCCAAAGCTTTTAAATTTTGATTTAACTTTGTCATTTTAAAACCAAATATTATAAGTTTGGCGACCTCGTAAATATACACTTTCCTTAGGAATTACAGACCTGAACCCGTATTATTTATAGGTGCTGTTAACGGCAGTTTTTACTTTCCAAAACCTAATAAATACAGAAGGAGCCTTTTTAAAATTGCTTTTTAGCAGAGCAGAGTGGAGAGCAGTAATAGACTATTGTTGCTCGACTTTATACAACGACAAAAGCAAGTAATCTTCATCCCGTGTTAACTGGTTTAGCTTAGTTTTTACTGGCAAACATCCGAGCAAAAGACGTAAAAAAGTACACTTCCTGTGAC
>JABSPO010000226.1 GCA_013214625.1 Flavobacteriaceae bacterium | reverse complement strand
CTGTTATTAATGAAGCATAGTCATTTGAGTCTTTATTAATGAATATCCCTTGGCACTTTAAGTTCTCAGCTAACTCAATATCGGTAGCTCGATCACCTATTACATAGGAGTTTTCTAAATCGTAATTACCATAAATATATTTAGGTAACAGTCCTGTTCTAGGTTTTCTTGTAGGTGAGTTGTCTTCTGGAAAACTTTTATCGATTAATACTTCAGAGAAAACAATCCCTTCGTTTTCAAAAGCTTGAATAACTTTGTTTTGTGCAGGCCAGAAAGTGTTCTCAGGAAAAGAATTTGTGCCTAATCCATCTTGATTGGTTACCATGACTAGTTCATAATCTAACTCCCGAACAATTTTCCCTAGTCCTTGAAAAACACCAGGATAAAACTCTAATTTTTCTAAACTATCTAATTGATAATCTATTGGTGGTTCAATTGCTAGTGTACCGTCTCGATCTATAAAAAGTACTTTTTTCATGTTAGCTGTTTTTTAGTGCGTTTATTAATTTGGTGTTTTCTTCTGGACTTCCTATCGTTATCCGAATACAGTTTTTAATCACACTATTTCTGTTTCTAATGATTATTCTTTGAATCACTAAATTGTTATAAATCCCGATAGCATTATCAACTTCTACTAGTAAGAAATTAGCATCAGAGGGATATACTTTTTTTACTTGTGCTAGTGTTTTTAATTCTTTTGATACTCTATCTTTTTCAATTAAGATAATTCGCTTGTTCTTTTCAAATTCAGTAGTGTTTTCTAAAGCGTTAAGAGCTGCTTTTTGATTCAGATCGCTTACGTTATATGGAGGCTTTACTTTATTGAATAAACTGATGATGTTTTCATTTGTATATGCTATGCCAACTCTAGCAGCAGCTAATCCCCAAGCTTTACTGAAGGTCTGACTTACAATTAAATTAGGGTATTCTGCTAATTTTGTATTCCAAGAAGTTTCCAGGCTGAAATCAATATAGGCTTCGTCAAGAATTACAATTCCATTAAAATTATTCAAAATATATTCAATGTCCCCCGTGTTAATTGTGTTTCCTGTTGGGTTATTAGGCGAACAGATAAAAATTAGTTTTAAACATTCATCATTTAAATATGATTTTGTCTTATCAATGTTTATTTGGAAATCCTCAGTTAAAGGTAGTTTGACCAATTCAATATTATTGATATTGGCAGAAACATCATACATACCATAAGTAGGCGAGAAGGTAAGTGCCTTGTCTTTTCCTGGTGTACAGAATATTCTGAATGCTAAATCAATTATTTCATCACTACCATTACCGATAAAAATATTATCTGTGGGAATATTTTTTAGTTTACTCAAAGAGTTTTTTAATTCTTTTTGTTGCGGATCAGGATAGCGATTTAAAGTTCCAAATGGATTTTCATTTGCGTCTAGAAATACACTAGCTTCACCAGTGTACTCATCTCTAGCATTTGAATATGCCTCCAAGTTTAGGATGTTTTTTCGGACTATATTTTTTAAACTAAACATTACTTTTCAATCTAAGTGTAACTGCATTTTTGTGAGCAAACAATTCTTCTGCTTCAGCCATTAATTCTATGGCGGGGCCAATATTTTGGATTCCCTCTTTTGTTAATTTTTGAAAGGTTACTTTCTTTACAAAACTGTCTAAAGATACTCCGCTATAATTTTTGGCGTATCCATTTGTTGGTAGTGTGTGATTTGTACCACTAGCATAATCACCAGCACTTTCACAGCTGTAATTACCTATAAAAACAGAACCAGCATTTGTAATAGTATCCAGCCAATCATCAGCTTTGTCTGAAGCTAAAATTAAATGCTCTGGAGCATATTCATTACTAAATTGTATACAATCACAAATTGTTTCAAGAACAATAGCACTACTGTGTTTTAATGCTTGTGTAGCAATATCAATACGAGGTAATTCAGCTAATTGTTTTGTTATTTCAGTAATAGTGGCTTCAATTACTTGTTCATTATCAGAAAGTAATATTACCTGACTGTCAGTACCGTGTTCTGCTTGTGATAATAAATCAGCCGCTACAAATGCTGGGTTACTAGTTTCATCTGCAATAATTAATACTTCGCTTGGTCCTGCAGGCATGTCTATAGCAACACCGCTTAATTGTACTAATTCTTTGGCTTTAGTAACAAACTGATTTCCTGGGCCAAATATTTTATATACTTGAGGTATGGACTCAGTTCCATATGCCATTGCGCCAATTGCCTGTGCGCCACCTGATTTATATATTTTAGTAATCCCAATAAGGTTAGCAGTATATAAAATTGCAGGGTGAATTTTGCCTTCTTTATTTGGAGGACTACACAATACAATTTCTTTACAACCTGCAAGTGTTGCAGGTACTCCTAACATTAAAATAGTTGAAAACAATGGTGCTGTTCCTCCAGGGATGTATAATCCGACTTTTTCAATAGGTAAGCTCTTTCTCCAGCATTGTACACCAGGAGTAGTTTCAATAATTTCAACTGTATTTTTTTGTGCAGCGTGAAACTTATCAATATTATTTTTTGCTAAATTGATAGCTGCTTTTAATTCTTCTGAAACTTGGGTAATAGCTTCAGAAATTTCATTTTCACTAACCGACAGGCTTGTTAATATAACACTATCAAATTTTTGAGCATAGGCTATTAGCGCTTGATCTTTATTGCATTTTACATTCTCCAAAACTTCAGAGACAATTGCGTCTAATTCATTACGAGCAATCTCAGGACGTTTGGCTAAGATTTTCCAATCTTGGTTACTAGGATATTTAACTATTCTCATTACAATACAATTTTATCAATAGGAACAATTAAAATACCTTCAGCTCCAGCACTTTTTAACTCGTCAATAACCCCCCAAAACTTACTTTCTTCAATTACAGAGTGTAAAGAACTCCAGCCTTCCTCTGCTAAAGGCAATAATGTTGGACTTTTTAGGACTGGTAGGATATTAGTTACCTCATCAATTTTATCATTAGGTACATTCATTAAAATGTACTTAGTGTTTTTTGCTCTTAAAACAGATTGAATTCTAAATACTAATCGGTTTAATATTGCTTTCTTTTCGGCTGATAGCGTACTAGACTTTGCTAATACTGCTTCAGATTTTAAGATTACTTGTGTTTCTCTTAAACCGTTTTTAAACAAAGTACTACCTGAGCTTACAATATCACATATACCATCTGCCAAACCTATATTAGGGGCAATTTCTACTGAGCCAGAAATTACGTGTATTTCAGCATCAATATTATTTTTTGATAAATAGCTTTGTAATGTATTCGGGTAAGAAGTTGCTATTTTTTTTCCATTGAAGTATGTTAATTCATCAGAAATAACATCTTTAGGGACAGCTAAAGAAACGTTGCATTTAGAGAATCCTAATCGTTCAATGATCTCAACTTTTTTGCCTTTTTCGATCAATAGGTTTTCTCCAATAATGGCAATATCAACAACCCCATCCTCAAGATATTGTGGGATGTCAGAATTCCGCAGGTATAATATCTCTAATGGAAAATTAGAAACACTAACTTTTAATTGATCTTTACCATTGTTGACATCAATACCACAATCTTTTAATAATTTAAGGGAATCTTGATTTAGTCTTCCGCTTTTTTGAACGGCAATTTTTAGTGTACTCATTTTTTAATTAATTTAATCTGAGTAAACTTGAGGAGAGTAAAAACAAAAAACCCGTCTGATTTACTCAGACGGGTTTTGAAAAATATTGTTTAAATTACATATATCAAATCCTGCTCGCCTGAATGCAAGTATGAAAATGATGATGATGTAATTGATTAAAGTTCATTTGTTATTATTTGAAGGTACAATATTATGAAGTTATTTTTGTTTGAACTAATATAATCTTACCAAATTGTAATAATAAATTATTTCCTAGCTTTAATTAGTGTAGCTAACTCAATACCGTAAACAGTATTTTTCGCTTTCTTAGAAAGACCATTATAGATAGTGTCTAGGTACTTTACATTTGCTTCTGGAATTTCTCTAGCGCCAATAAATGCAGCTACTGAGGTTCTTTTATGATTCAAAGCAAATTGAATAGCTCTTAAGTATTTAGAACGCATTAACTTGCTTATTTTTTTATCTAAACGAACAATAGCTTCTTGATCGTTTTTTAATTGCGCTTGAATAAATTCAATGTTCGCCACACCCAATTTAGTATTAATGTTCTTTAGTGAATTTTGATACTCGGTATAAATCCTGTGGTTTTTACTTCCTGTGATAATTACTTTAGAATTTATTTTATTTAGATGTGTATTTAATTTTAGTTCTCCTTTTTCTCCAAAGAAAGTTACACGATCATTATATTCAATACCATCTACTTTATCAACATAAATATAAAATAATTCTGGAGCATCCACTATTGTACTTAAAGTAAACGTATCATTTCCATTAATAACAATAGAATCAAGATTTATTAATGAACTATCTTGTATCTTCTGTAAATAAACAGTCCCTTTTTTTAAGCCTGTTATAGTAGCTTCAATATTCATTTCATTTTCTTTTTTACAAGAAATAATGCTTATGATTAATGCTAAAAGGAATATTGTTTTTTTCATATTAAAAATATGTTTTTAATTTTTCCGTGTAAACGGAAATCTCATTTTTGAATAAAAAGTTAACTACAGTACAAAGATGCAATTCTTTACTTATTATGCCAATTATATTATGGAGAAACAGCAATAATTTCCATTAAAATGGTACATGCTATTGCTGCAATTGTACCTATGGCATAACCCATAACAGCAAGTAATACACCCACAGTAGCTAATGATGGGTGAAATGCAGCTGCAACAATTGGAGCAGATGCTGCGCCACCAACGTTTGCTTGACTTCCTATTGCTAAGAAGAAATACGGTGCTCTAATTAATTTTGCAATTATTATTAATAAGGCAGCATGTATAGTCATCCAAATTCCACCAACAGCTATTAGTCCTGTATTGTCTAAAATCATGGTCAAGTCCATTTTCATACCGATTGAAGCTACTAATATGTAGATGAATACACTACCGAATTTACTAGCTCCTGCACCCTCATAGTTTCTAGCTTTGGTGA
>JABSPO010000225.1 GCA_013214625.1 Flavobacteriaceae bacterium | reverse complement strand
TGCAAACGCCGCAATACTTTCTTTTGAAGGCATAGGCGTTTTTCCTTCTCCGCGGGTTAATACAATAGATTGTACTACTTCAGGAATGGTGAATTCTGATTTTAATACGGCTGCTGCTGCACTAAAAGAAGAAATTCCTGGCACAATGAAATAGTCCATTCCCAACTCATCAAAAATGGTCATTTGTTCTTGAATGGCTCCATACAAAGAAGGATCTCCACATTGCAAACGAACAATAGAATTTCCTTTTTTATAATGTTCTTGCATTAATGAAATTTGCTCTTCCAATGTCATCATTGCAGAGTTTCTAACTACAGCTCCTGCTTTACACCAATTAGTCATTTCTTCAGGAATTAAACTCCCTGCATATAGCACGCAATCTGCTGCTTCTAAATATTGTTTTCCTTTTACCGTTATTAATTCTTCATCACCAGGTCCGGCACCAATAATTGCAATGGCAGTTTTACGCGTTACACTAGCATCTAAAGCTACCGAAAAAGTAAATTTCTCATTAGTTTCTAAATGTATTTTCTGTTTTTCAACAAGTAAACTATTATTACCAGAAAGTAGCATTGCACAAGATTCTGAAACACCATCAACCCCAATTTTAGATTGTACCATTTTACTTGGATTGGGTATTGAAACGGTATCTATTTCTTGGGAAGTAAATGTGCTGAAAGGAATATTGTTAGCTACACTAAAATCTAAATAAGCTTGCTGAGCAGATTTAATATCAATTGAGCCAAAATTTTTAATAGCCGAAAACTGTAAACCTTCAGCAGCTAGTTTTAATTTGAATGTTTCTTGAAACAGCGTGAAATCTAATTTTTTAGAACATCCTGATCCAACTGAAAGTACTTTTGGAATGAAAAATAAACTTGGAATTGTTGCCTCGTATATCTTGTAAGTTACTACAACAAGTAGTTCAAATTTAGAATAGTCAATGTCACTTTCATTATAAAAAACAGTCACAAAACTAGGAACTGTTTTTTCTAGATGCTGTGTTCCCTTATCATTTACATCTAAAAGTAAGGCAGTTGGTTTATTATTAACAAACAAAGCCATTGTTTTGTTCATGGGTACTGAACTTTCTGTTTGCCAATCAAATTGATGTCCAAGCGTGTCTAATGCCCAAATGTTTTGTACATCACTAGATGTAGATATGATAGAATTTGCGCCTAATATAGCTGCTGTTTTTGATGTAAAATCATTTGCACCTCCTTTATGTCCACTCAGTACTGATTGTACGTTTAAACCTAAATCATCTACAGAAATGACTGCAGGGTCGGTATTCTTATCTTGAATATGAGGTGCAATTAAACGTACACAAATACCCAAAGCAGTAACAAAACAAATACCATCTAATTTCATGAAATTATCAGTTAGATAGTCTGAAATAAATGCAATAGTTGATACATTTCCATTGCTAGATTGCAACGTGGTTATCACCAATGATTTTGGAAATTCTTTTTGAATGATAAGGGCTTTTTCTAAGCCTTGTTCGGTAACTGCTATGATGGCTATTTTTTTCATTTATATTTTTTCTGCTGAGTGAATGCTAATTTTATTATGCTCGTCTACTTGAATAGCAATTGTGCTGATTGTGTAATTTAATTTAGTGAGCTCTTCTATAAATATGTTGGTACTGCTTTCTTTTACAGCATTGGTTACCATTCGTACAGATGGATTTAATTGATGAATTATATGAATCAATTCTTTTAATCGTCCTCCATGGCCACCAATAAATACAACATCTGGAAGAGGGTGTTCTTTTAAATTGAGGTTAAAAAAATCATCAATAATAATCTCAATACCAGGTGTGGAAAATCGCTCTGTATTTTGCTGAATAATATCAGTACATTCTGTTCGTTTTTCGAAAGCTATAATTTTTAAATGCGGAAAATGTTGCTTGGCTTCAATAGCTACAGATCCTGTACAAGAACCTATATCCCAAAAAACTGCTTTACTTTGTAATTGTAATGCATTAACTGTACTTAATCGGATGGGCATTTTAGTAATCATATTTGCCCGATTCGCTAAAGGAATAAAAGCAGCATCAGAAATACCAAATGGTTTATCTTTAGGTGTTATTTGTTTTAATAAAACACAGTTTAAATTATGATGTGTTTTTTGGTTGCAAATAGCTAAATCTAGTTGTTCAATATGTTCTTCATTTCCGTCTAAAGCTTCACCAATGGTTATCGAATAATTATCGAAACCATATTGTAACATGCGTTTGGCAACTTCGGAAGGTGTTTTTTTATTGTCTGTTAATACACCAATTAATTCATCTCTGCTAATTAAAGCTTCATCTAAAGCCGACCAATCTCTACCATGAACAGACACTGCTTTTAATGTATTGTAGTTTGTTTGTGTTTTATGACATAATAGTTGAATACTATTGAAATAAGGAAATGCTTTTAGTTCAGCATCGGGTAATAAACGCTGTAAGGTATTTCCGAAACCATAGAAAAAAGGGTCTCCAGAAGCAAAAACTACAATAGAAGTATCAAACGTGTTGTATTGTTTAATAAGTTCCCCCATTTTTCCTGAAATTTCAATCCAAATATGATTTTTAGGTAAGTATGATTTTACCAATTCATAATGACGTTTTCCACCAGAAAAAACAGTTGATTCATGGATTAACTCCAAGACATCATCATTCCATTTTGGAAAAGGATGATTGCTAATTCCAATCAAATAAAAATCGATATGTGTATCCGTTTGCTTCATTTACTCGATAATCGAGGTTTAAATATTCTCAAGCTTGCCTTGAAATTATAATATTATTCTCTTACTAATGCTTAATTATTTTGTTTCAAGATATTTTACTCATAACACTCTTTAATAACAACATCATTAATATTCTTACGTTTTTCCCACTGCAAACGTTCCAATTCTGGGTTTTCATAAAATTTATCGACATGTCCTAAACATAGGTAACCTATTAATTGTCTGTCTTTAGGAGCATTTAAAATGGTTTTAATTTTGTTAGGGTCTAGAATACTTACCCAACCTAAACCAACATTTAAAACCCTAGCCATTAGCCACATATTTTGAATGGCACAAACCACTGAATAAACTCCTGCTTCTTTCATGGTAGTTTGTCCTAAAATAGGATGGGCACTTGGTTTGTAGAAAACAGCAATATTTAAAGCAGATTCTACAATACCTTCCAATTTTAATTGAGTGTAAGCATCTGCTTTTTTTTCTTTAAAAAGTTGTTTTGCTTTTTCATTCTCTTCAAAAAAACTTCCTTTTATTTTATTTCTGATGTCTAAATCTTTAATAACTACAAATTCCCAAGGTTGAGAAAACCCAACAGAAGGAGCGTTTACTCCTGCAAATAGAATTTTATCTAAATCTTCTTGAACAATTGGTTTATCGATAAAACGATTACCTCTTACATCTCTACGTGCAAGTATTATTTGTTCTAATGTTTCTATATTTTCTGGAGTGAATTTATTCATCTTAAGATTTAAAATAGGTTGAAGCTTCCGGTAAAGTAAAAGAAGCATTTACAATAGCTGCAGCAACATTACTACCACCTCTGTTTCCTTCTATAATTACCCAATCGGTATTTTTAATTTGAGATAACTGTTCTTTTGATTCTAAAACATTAACAAAACCAACAGGTACACCAACTATACCAACTGGTTTAAAAATATCATTATCTCTTAATTGTTCAACAATTTCGAATAAAGCTGTAGGTGCATTTCCTACAACATATAAAGCATTTGGATACTTTTCAATGGCTTTTCTAATTCCAGCTTGAGAACGCGTAATATTTGCTGATTTAGCTAATAATTGCGCATCTTCATCATTTAATAAACAGTTAATTTGATTCCTGTATTCTTTGGTGAATGCTTTTGTAATCCCTGCTTTTACCATGGTAACATCAGTAACTATTTCTCCGCCATTTTTAAGATGATTATGCCAGTTTTCAATAGCTTTCGGAGTTGCCGAATAATGGTTAAAATCTTCTAAAATCCCTGTAGTATGAATTACTCTCGTTATTGCCCATTTATCTGCAATAGAAAATGGTAATTCTTTAATATGGTCTGTAACAATTCTAAAGCTTTCTTGTTGAATTTCTTTACCTGTATGTGGTTTTCTGTTGAGGTAACCTCTTGGGGTAACTAAATAATCTTTAAAGCGATACGTTTGAGAGTTTCCTATCATTACCAAGCAAAACATATCTACATCTTCAGGATTAAATTCTCCTAAAGTGGTGATTTTAAGCTCTTCTTCTGGACGTGTTACATGTCTTATAATCGCAATAGGGGTAGATGGAGAGCGTTCTTCTAAAAATATTTTTTGCAATCTACCTAATTGCCAATGTCTTTTTTTACTTTTCGGATTGTATAAACTTGTTACAAAATCGCCCATGGCTGCAGCTCTAATTCTTTTTTCGATTCTATTCCAAGGCGTCATTAAATCGGATAAAGAAATACAGCAAAAATCATGACCTAATGGTGCTCCTAATTTACTTCCTGCGGCTAAAAATGCAGAAACACCAGGTAGCGTTTCTAACTCAATATCATGGTGATTTTCTTTAGATACCACTTCGTAAACAATGGCTGCCATTGCATAAATACTAGCATCTCCAGAGCCAATAACCACCACATATTTATCCTCTTTAGCTTTTTCAATTGCCTTATGAGCTCTTGCTTCTTCTTTACCTAATGGCATTGAAATAAGTTCCGCATCTTCTTTAAAAAGTGATGCGCCAAATTGAAAATAATAATCGTAACCAATAACTACATCTGCTTTTTGTAAAGCATTTTTAACTACGGGTAACATATAATCTATATCTCCAGGTCCTAAGCCTGCTACAGTTATTTTCATTTGTTGATTTTTTTAATGATGATAAGAGAAAAATAAGGAATTACTCTTTGACTTGCAGTTGTCCAATTGTTTGTGATAAATTGTTTGTCTGTACCTAAACGTTCAGCATAGATAACACTATGTTTTTTTGTGTCAATTACTGCTGTAATACTATCAACAACCGATTTTATTTTCATTAATACTACAGTGTCAAAATTTCGAATAGCTTCTTGTAGTTGTTCTTTACTTTGTATGCGAGGAATAACTACTACTTTTTCATTTTGTAAACACAAA
>JABSPO010000224.1 GCA_013214625.1 Flavobacteriaceae bacterium | reverse complement strand
CAGTTATTTTACGCAATATATTCTGTACTTCAGCATTGGATAAATGTTGTAACACTTGTCTTAATAAAGCACAGTCTCCAGAAGGTAAATAATCTGCTGCAATATCCAACAATAAAACTCTAAATTATCTTCCTTAAAGTTGCTTTATTATGATTAATAAGGCTTTCTACGATATCTACCGCAACATATTTCTTGATGAATTTTACTAATTCTTTTCCTACATTAAAATCTCCACAACCTAGATCACATACAACCAGGGAATCCTCAAATGATGTTACAACTGCTATATACGGATTCACTATCTGAGCTTCATGCGATCCTTTACCGGAGTAAAAATCAAATTCTGCACCTCCCCATAATTTCATTTCATAAATCTGCTCCATAGCCTCTTTAGTTGGCCAAGGTCTCTTTGTTTTTTTAAGGTTATTGTTAATAAAAAATATGCTGTTTAAAATTTCTATATCGACAAGGATACATAATTAGTCTTCGATAAGCTCCGACTGTCATTAAATTCCATCTAATTAAACTATACTATTACCAAAATTGAAAATAAGTGCGTCTCAGAAAAAACTATTGATGACGCCACTGTTTTAATATGCGATTTATATCCAACTTTACATCAGTACGTATTTCCCTTTTTCTTTTACCTTTCCCAAATTGATCATCGTAATTTGTTTCGGTATGCCTAATATGTGCTTCTACAGCTAAATCAATCATTTTGCCATCAAATTGTTTGGCATTTGCAGTACGCCCTACCCTTCCACTGTATTTTTCACAGGCATGTGCGGCAATTTCATTTTCTCTATTAGCAGGGCAATTCGGGTAGCGTTGACGTATAGCTTCAGCAAAAACAATAATATAAGCTTTGTCCTGTACCGCTCGTATAACGGCAGCTTTTTTATTTTTCAAAGCACGTGATTCCTTGTCTGACTCACATTCTAATCTAGCTTTTTCTATAGCAATTTCTTCAACTAACTGCCCTTTACGTTCATATCGTTTCCTACGTTGGTTCCAAAATAATACTACTCCACACAAAGTAGAATGTTTTTTTGATCGCCTAGTCATGGCAGCATTTCCTGGAGATAACATGATATAACCTACAAATGGAGAACAAGTAAAGCAAGTACCTTTGTGTTTTTCGCTTTCTGCGACAAAGGCTTTCCCTAGAGGAATCCGTGTTCCACATGTCTTACAACTGAGTTTTTCTCTTTTTGTTAAATAAATGTTCTGTGAGGTAGTTGCCACTGATAAATTATTAATTATTGAAGTCGCGAATATACCTATTTTAACTATTCCACTCTTTCATTAATTATAACTCTACTTTAAAATTTGTTTTATTCTAATTAGCTAGCCAATGATACAGAAACCTGATACTATTTCTTTTTAAAAAATAGTTATAGTGTCGTTACAATAATTCCTTTATCATCCTTTACCGGAGTAAAAATTAAATTAGGTACCTCCCCATAATTTCATTTCATAAATCTGCTCCATAGCGTCTTTATTTGGCCAAGGTATCTTTATATTTTTAATTCCATTTTATTTACTCATAAAAAGCATGCTGTATTAAAGTTTCTATAGCAGTCTTTAATCAAATTTATTTTGTTCATCATTCACTCTAAAACAACGTTCTTCACCTAAACAAAGTGAATTCCCATGCTTTTCTGACCAAAAACCATCTAATATATCTTTAGTGATACAACGATAAACCACCACTCCTTTGTATAATGTATTATCTTCTCCCATGTAATTAAAATTAATCACTAAAATATTGTCTTAAAAAAAACTTGTACCTGTTTGTCCTTGTTCATTATCAATTATCCATTTCGCTACAATTCTATTATTTTCATCTAGACTTAGTGTCAACGTACGTGTATAATTTATTTCTGTCTCTTCTTGGTTTTCCCCCATGATAGTATAGGCTCCTACAAGGTCTTGTATTTACATTAAATTATTTTAAAAAAATTATAACCCCTACGTTACATGCCTGTTATATTAATGTAATATGTCAAGAAGTTGATAATCATATTTCCATAATTTATTACGTCAATACTATATTTTACGTTATCCCCTTAGGTATTAATTTCCTAACTGAATTAAATCATGACATAAAATACATAGTGTAAAAAAAATGCTCCTTCCTTTTTTTAATATCTATACGTAAATTAGTTTCTAGCAAGCTTACGTAATGCAACCCATTGCTTAATTTTTTCTTTTGAATCACAAGCAGGGTATCCTAAAACAGTTTTTCCTGCAGGAACATCATTCATAACACCAGATCCACCACCAACTATTGCTCCTGAATGAACAGTTATATGATCTTTAATTGATGCACTTCCTCCAATAATAACTCCATCTCCTAAAGTTACAGAACCAGCTAAACCACTACCTCCTGCCATAATACACGACCTTCCTAATATACAATTATGAGCTATTTGTACTAAATTATCTATTTTACAACCATCTCCAATAATAGTAGAACTAAATTTAGCTCTATCAACACATGAATTAGCTCCAATTTCAACTGCATTTCCGATAACAACATTTCCGATATGTGGGATTTTCACTAAGCCTCTACCATCATCACTTGGTCTATACCCAAACCCATCAGCTCCAATACTTACATTGTTATGAAAAATGCAATAACTACCTATTTCTGTACGTTCACGTATTACCGTTCCTGACCAAACAATATTATTACTCCCCATTATTGTATCATCAAATACGGTAACATTTGGGTATAATATAGTTCCCTCACCAATAACAACATCTTTACCAACATAACAACCTGCACCAATCTTACATCCTTTACCTATACTTGCAGATTCGTGAATTACAGCTGTAGGATGTATATCCGTGTCAAATTGTGGTGGCTGAGGAGTAAACTGATCTAATAATTGTGCCATTACTAAATCTGCATTTTTAACTTTTATAAATGCTTTCCCTTCCCCTGGCTCTATATTAATATTATCATTTACAACAGCAATACAAGCATTTGAATCTTTCCAAAAACGTGCATACTTCAAACTACCTATAAACGTAACTTGATGTTTTTCAGCTCTTTTTATTTCTTCTATACCTGTTATTTCTTGAGTAGTATTTCCTATAATTTCCCCTTTAAGAATGGCATTAATAGCTTCTATTGTAAATGATGTCATATCGATGTTTTTTTGGCCTAATTATTAAGTTTTAAATATAAACTATTTTTTAGTCTTAAGGCAGAAATCATATTTAAACCAATACATTAAACTCTACTATATTCTTAAAATTGATTCTATGATTAAGTGTCTGAATATTCACTAACCCCTTATAAAGTATTGACTTTTAAAACATTCGTTTGTGTATTTTTTTTACTATTTAATATTATAAACACTGTAACAATTATTCCCTTTTGCTCACATATATAAGAAATTAACTATATCTATGAAAATATTATTTTACATTTTAGTAATAACTATTGCAACTCAATTTCAATCAAAAGCGCAACAATTAGAAAACTCTTTACTTTGGGAGATTTCTGGTAATAACATTAAAGAATCATCTTACCTGTTCGGAACAATCCATATGACTTGCGATGCCTCATTAAACGAAAAAGTTCAGAAAGCAATGAATAAAACGGAACTATTAGTTTTAGAATTAGATATGGATGCCCCTGATATGCAATCAAAAATGATGCAAGGAGTAGCTATGAAGGACGCAAAAACCATAAAAGAATTAACAACTGAAGTAGAGTATAAACTGTTAAATGATTTTATAAAAGAACAAACGGGAATCCCTTTAACAATGCTAAATACTTTTAAACCTTTTTTTATACATGCAATGTTATATCCAAAACTACTTGATTGTTCAAGTCAATCCATTGAAGCTGAATTAATGAAAATTGCTGCTTCACAAAATGAAGAAATTTTAGGTTTAGAAACAGTACAGGAACAACTGAATGTATTTGACGAAATACCATATAAGGACCAACTAAAAGACCTTCTTAATTCTGCTAAAGATAATATGAAGAAAGATAAATATTTAATTAGTAAAATGATGAAGATTTATAAATCTGAAAATTTAAACGCTTTGATGAAGCTCATGCAAGATGAAAAAAGTTCATTTAGTGCTAAACATTCTGATAAATTATTAGATCAACGAAATATGAAATGGATATCTAAAATTGAAGTGTTTGTTAAAAACCAGGCTACATTTTTCGGTGTAGGTGCAGGACATTTAGGAGGTGATTTTGGAGTAATTAAGTTATTAAGAAAACAAGGATATACAGTAAAAGCGGTATTATAAATACATTTCATTTAAATCACCAAAACCTTGAAATTTAATACAATTTCAAGGCTTTTTTATTTTACTTATAACAATAATACTATATTATTGTATTATCAAGAAAGAAAACAACATACAACATCAATACCAAGGATATTTAGCCACACCACAATTATGGGAAGGGGAATTAGTGGGATTACCTCAAATACTATTAAATGAGCAAAATATAAATTCTATTGACTTAGCTATAAAACAAAAGTTACGCTTAGGTCATTTGGTTGAACGTTTTGTTTCACATGAATTACAATTCAATAAGAGTATTAAGGTATTAGCTGAAAATATCCAAATTAAACGTGATAAAGTAACTATTGGGGAAATAGATTGTTTACTAAAACACAACCACACTCCTATTCATTTAGAAATCATATATAAGTTTTACGTATATGATGAGTCTGTAGGTAGTTCTGAATTAGAGCATTGGATTGGCCCTAACAGAAAAGATAGTTTAATAGAGAAAATTACTAAACTAAAAACAAAACAATTACCACTACTCTATAAACCCGAAACGGAACAATTGCTAAAGCAATTCACTCTTGATGTAAATACAATACAGCAACAGGTTTATTTCAAAGCACAATTGTTTGTACCATATCACATGCTTGGCATGCAATTACGCATCATAAACAACCAGTGTATTAAAGGCCATTACCTAGCCTTTAATGATTAGAGCAATTAAATAGCTATAAATTTCATATTCCTACAAAACTAAATTGGCTAACTGAAGTGCATCATGACGTGATTTGGTTGGATTATAATGATGCTATTAAAACTATTGAAGAATCAATTATTCAGGAAAGAGCCCCATTATGTTGGATTAAGTCTAAAAACAA
>JABSPO010000223.1 GCA_013214625.1 Flavobacteriaceae bacterium | reverse complement strand
TTTTAATTCCCCTAGAAGCTGCATCCAATGCAATTCCACTTCCAGTTGCTCCACCACCTATAATAATAAGTTCATATTTGTTTTTTTTCATGGATTCTATTCCTTATTTTCTAACTACATCATAAGGCTATAATGTTATGGGTTAGATTATAAGGTCATAACCTTTTAAAGTAGATTAAACTAAAAGATTGTATTACTTTTTAATAAAACCCTCATAATATTTAAGTAAATAACGCCAAACAAAAAAACAAAATAATTGATTTATTAGCCTTGGATGTCCCTTCTAGTCGCTTTAAATAATAAAATAAATATTATTTGAATTAAAATAGTTTTTAAGAACTTTTGAAATTTAGAAACAATTTAAGCTATCTTTAAAATTTGATACGTCACTATAAAACTATCATTATGATGTTATAATGTTGCTAGATATTTATAAGATTGTGATTAAGTATATATGTCTGACTTGATAGTGTATAGTTAAACATACAAAATTAAAGGAAAAACAATGAACACACAAAAATATGTACAAAAACTAAAAATAGCTTTTATGAGTATGTTATTTTTAGCAGGAAGTATGGCTCAAGCTGAAGGTTGTAGTAATAGAGGCGTTTTAGACAATAGATATTGTGATGAAAACAAAGATATGGTTGCCGATGCTCCTCAAGATTCGAAAAACTATAAAAACCCAAGTACATTAGTATTTACTTATACACCAGTTGAAGATCCAGCTGTTTATAAAGATGCTTTTGCTGATTTTCAAGAATATTTATCAAAAGCTACAGGTAAAAGAATTATTTATTACACTGTGCATTCTAATGCAGCTGAAGTTGAAGCTTTACGTTCAGGACGTTTACATATTGCTGGATTCTCTACAGGACCTACAGGTTATGCAGTTAATTTAGGTGGTTTTGTACCTATCGCAGTAAAGGGAACAAGCGAAGGTTTTCAAGGGTATAACTTAATTATGATAGTTAGAAAAGACAGTCCTATCAAAAAAATGAGCGACATAAAGGGCAAAACAGTTGCTCACACATCTTCTTCTTCAAATTCAGGAAATTTAGCTCCTAGAGCGCTCTTCCCTAAAATAGGAATCACTCCAGGTGTTGACTATACTGTTAAATATTCTGGTAAGCATGATCAATCTATTTTAGGTGTTTTATCTGGAGATTATGATGCTGCACCAGTTGCTTCTGATGTTTTCAAAAGAATGAGTGCAGCAGGTAGAATTAATAGTGAAGACTTTAGAATTTTATATACTAGTCCTCAGTTTCCAACATCTTCATTTGGTTACTCAAGTGAATTAGCACCTGAATTGGCTAAAAAAATTAAAGATGCTTTTTATTCTTACCGTTTTACACCAGAAATGACAAAAACTTTTGGTGGTGCTGATAGATTTTTCCCTATAACATATAAAAAAGAATGGCAAGTAATTCGTGATATAGCCCACTCTACGGGAGTAGCGTATACTGAAAGTGGTTTGAAAAAACTAGCAGCAAAAGATGCTGCTAAGAAAGCAAAAAAAGCTGCTAAGAAAGCTGCTGCTGCAAAAAATAAAAGCTAACACAAGTATTTTGAAATAATTTAAGCCCACTTTTTATGTGGCTTAGATTACTCATTCAGTTCTCTAAATCTTCCATATTTAAAAGAGGTTAATATGTCGAAAACAAAAAGTTATATTGATTTAAAAGAGGTCCCTATGTCGAAAACAAAAAGTTATCTTGAAATTAAAAATCTTAAAAAATGGTACGTACCTGGAGATTTGATTTTAAAAGGTATTAATATATCAATTACAAAACCAGAAGTAATAGCCATAATTGGTCCTTCTGGTACAGGAAAAAGTACTTTGCTTCGTTGCATAAACAGACTTGTTGATCCAAATGGTGGAGAAATTATTTTTAAAGATTTAGACCTTTGTCAAATAAAAGGTTCTACTTTACGGAAAGTCAGGCGTCATATGGGAATGGTTTTTCAAGAATATAACTTAGTTGAAAGACTAAGTGTTATTGAAAATGTTTTAACAGGACGACTTGGTTATATGACTTCATGGCAGGCTTTTAGAAAAAAATTCTCGCAAAAAGATATTAATACTGCTTATGAATTGCTAAAAACTGTTGGTTTGTCTGATCACGCAAAAAAGCGTGCAGATAGTTTATCTGGGGGTCAGAGACAAAGAGTTGGTATTGCCCGCGCAGTAATGCAAAATCCAGATATTTTATTAGCTGACGAACCTACATCCTCTCTGGATCCAAAGACGGCAGTTGAGATAATGGAATTAATAACAGATTTTTCTAAGAAAAACAATATTCCAGCTATTGTAAACATGCATGATGTTAAATTGGCACAGCGTTTTGCAACTAGAATTATTGGTATGTCTGAGGGTTATGTTGTTTACGATGGAGAACCATCAGGAATTACAGACACTTTGCTTAAGGAAATATATGGAGGCGAAGAATGGATGGAATAAAAAATAATTATCCCAATCCCTTTCCTACAAATTGGAAATTAATTGGATTGACCGTACTTTTTGTTCTATATGTAATTTATTCTGTAGAGGCAATGGGCTTGAGTTGGCCTCGATTTATTCAGGGATTATCTCACGCTGGAGATTTGTTGGCACGAATGGTTCCACCAAATTTTACGCGTTGGGCATTGTTATTAGAAGGATTGATTGAAAGTATAGAAATAGCTGTTATTTCTAGCTCTATAGGTATCTTTTTATCACTATTTATAGGACTATTGGCCGCTCGTAACTTTATGCCACTTTGGGTAAGTTCTTCTGTTCGAGTTTTTATTGCATTATGTCGTTCTTTTCACCCTGTAATTATTGCTATTTTATTCGTAAAGAGCGTTGGTTTTGGACCATTGGCAGGAATATTAACTCTTATTACTGCTTCTATTGGTTTTATTGCTAAACTCTTTGCAGAAGCAATTGAAGAGATATCTCTAAAACAAGTTGAAGCCATAAGAGCAACAGGTGCTAGTTTTTCAAGTATTATTTTGTTTTCTGTTCTACCACAGGTTTTTTCCAGATTTATAGGTTTTGCAACATATCAATTTGATTCTAACTTAAGAAACTCTACAATGATTGGAATTGTAGGAGCCGGTGGACTTGGTGGTACTTTATTCTCAGCATTTCAACGTTTTGACTACGATTTTGTTGCAGCTATTTTAATTACAACCATCTTTGTCATACTAGTATGGGAATTTATATCTATTTTAGTGAGAAGGATTTTTATATGAATAACATAGATTATTATTGGGAAAGATTCACTTTAAAACAACGTCTATTGCGTTATTTAGTATATGTTTGTTTTGTATCAGCTTTATTTTTCTCAATACGAACGGTAGAAGTTATTCCTGAATTTTTCTACGATGCACCAGAGCAAATGATGGATTTATTTTCCAGAATGTGGCCTATAGAATTTGAATACTATCCTATTGCTGTTCACACTGCTATTATAGAAACATTAAACATTGCAACACTTGGTACTCTTGTAGCTTTAGTACTGGCTTTACCTTTAGCATTAATGAGTGCCTCAACTATTGTTTCTTATTCTTGGGTACATTGGGTAGCACGATTTTTTCTAGTTTCATCACGTACGGTCAATTCTTTAGTTTGGGCTTTACTTTTTGTTGCTGTTTTTGGACCAGGTATTATATCAGGGGTTCTTGCTATCGCTTTTAGATCTATTGGTTTTATAGGAAAACTTTTAGGTGAAGCATTGGACGAGGTTAACATGGGATCTGTTGAAGCATTGAGAGCAACAGGTGCTCCTATGATTACCATTCTACTTAAAGCTTACTGGCCACAAGTAATGCCAGCATTTTTTAGTATTATACTATTTAGGTGGGATATAAATGTTAGAGAATCTGCAGTTCTTGGCTTAGTTGGCGCTGGTGGAATTGGTGTAATCTTAAGTGATTCTATGAACTTATTTCAATGGAGACAAGTTTCAATTGCATTATTGGCAATTTTTGCAGTCGTTATTATTGCTGAAATTATTGTTGTAAATATTCGAAAAAAATTAATATAAATAGGAAATTATGAAAAGCCAAAAAATACAAAGCTTACCCATTAAAATAGATAATAATATTGAAGTAATTTTCAGTGATCTTGATGATACTTTAACATGGGAAGGAAAAATGCACCAAGAGACGTACCTATCATTAGGTGCACTTAAAAAAAATGGAAAAAAAATTGTAGTAGTAACTGCGCTTGCGCTGGTTGGTGCGACTGTATTATTAGAACTTGGCCAATAGATTGTATCATTGGCGAAAATGGTGCTTTTTGGTTATATTTAGACGAAAATGGAAATTTAATTAAACAATATCAACTAGCAGAGGATGTGCGTAAAAAAAATTATTTGAAATTTATCAGTTATGCTGAAGAAATAAAACAACTATTTGGAATACCCTTAGCACAAGATCAAAATTTTCGTATTACAGATATTGCATTTGATATCAATCAAGAAGTAAAAATTGATAAAGATATTGTTATTAAAGCATCTAATTGGCTAAGAAAAAAAGGCTTAAATGTTTCTGCTAGTTCAATTCATATTAATGCTTGGTTTGGTGACTACAACAAGGCGAAAACTTCGCTTTCTTGGCTTGAAAAACATGGTATCAAAAAAGAAAAATGTGCATTCATTGGAGATTCTTCTAATGATGAACCAATGTATGAAGCTTTTGAACTAACAGTGGGAGTGGCAAATATTGCAAAAGTATTAGATACCCTTACTCATAAGCCAAAATATATCACCTCTAGTAACGGAGGTTTTGGATTTGTTGAGTTTGCCCATTCTTTGATATAATCTAAAACTTTTTTTATCAGTTTATGATTGTGAAAATTGGTTTGTTCATGGTGTGAGGAATCAGAGTTAATGATAAACGCAAGCAGTAGCTTCTAGTGTAGTTAGAGGTGAAGCAACCAATAGTTCTGCTGCTGTTTATGTAATTGAAACATACAACGAATATCTTCTAAAAGTTTTTCTTTTAATTGAAGATAAAGAGGTATGCCATTTTTTATAAACAAAAGTTATATCCTTTTACTAATATAGATACTTAAGTCATAACATTATTTATTTACTATAGGATAATTTTACTTCTAGAGTGTATTTAAATTTATGATTTTTTTTAAATACACCTATTTACGAAGTATTTTTT
>JABSPO010000222.1 GCA_013214625.1 Flavobacteriaceae bacterium | reverse complement strand
AAATATTCCTGATTTTTATTCATGGAAATCTTTAAAGCAAGAGGGTAGTCCCACTAGTAGTCTTAATTTTATAGTCTTATCTTCAGAGTTATATTATCCCAGCTAATTTGTTTCCTGAAATTGCGATGTAATATTCGATGTTTTGTTAAGTTTTTTTTAACGATTTTACAGGCGTATTCATCCAATTAAAATCCGTATTTTCGCAAGAATTATTCCCACTAGTGGGTTTGATATTTCGGGGGGTACCTCAATCGAATAATTCTCGCATTGATTCTTGTGGTTTGGTTTTATTCCAATGCACTGGGTTTTATGCTTTTTTGATAAAAAATAATAAATAGCACCACATGAAGTCTAAGTTCGCGCAAATTATATTTTCAACACGTTTAATGGCTGTTTTATTTGTTGCTTTTGCAATAGCGATGGCAACAGGTACTTTTTTAGATGCTGGTGCAGAAACATCTCCAACACCATATTCAAGAACATTAGTATATAATACTTGGTGGTTTGAGGGAATCATGATCCTATTTGTAATTAACTTTTTCGGGAACATTTTTAAGTACCGATTAATTCAACAAAAAAAATGGGCAACACTATTAATGCACTTGTCTTTTGTCTTAATATTAGTAGGAGCTGGAGTAAGTCGTTACACAGGTTTTGAAGGAATGCTTCTGATTAAAGAAGGAGAATCAAATAACAAAATTCTATCTGAAAGAGTCTATTTAAAAACATTTGTTGATGGTGAAGTTAAGGTAAATGGAGAGTTGCAACGTAGAGTGCTTCCTGAAAAAGAGTTATTACTTTCTGAAAAATTAGACAATTCATTTCAAATTGAATCAGATTATAAAGGACAAGAGTTTACTATTGAATGCGTGAATTTTATAGAAAATGCGCATGAAACTTTAGTAGAAGATGCGTCTGGCGATCGGTATTATAAAATAGTTGAAGCAGGTGAAGGTGGTAGACATGATCATTACCTAAAAGAAGGTACAATTGAAAACATTCATAATGTATTATTTACATTCAATAAGCATACGAAAGGAGCTATTAATATTTCCGATATTGAAGGTGAACAAGCAACATTAACGTCACCATTTGAAGGAACGGTAATGCGCATGGCTGATCAGAAAAAAAGCCCAGTTACTCAAGATAGTATCCAAAACTTACGATTACTTTCTTTATATGAAATTGGTGAAATGAAATTTGTATTACCTGAAAAACCAATTACAGGAAATTATAAAATTGTTAAGGCCGATAATCCTAAGGAGGCAAATGAAGATGCGTTAACCTTAAAAATCACATCAAAAGGAGAATCTAAAGAAATCATACTACAAGGTGGACAAGGAACTGCAAATCAAATGAAAACTGTAAAAGTTGGTGGGTTGGATTTTAATTTGAGTTATGGTTCCAAAGAAATTGAATTGCCTTTTAGCTTAAAATTAAATGATATTGTTGCGGAGCGATACCCAGGTACCGATCCGAGTACATACGGGATAGGGTTTAAATCCTATGAGAGTAAAGTAACTGTTGAAGATGATAAACCTTTTGATGCTCGAATTTATATGAATAATGTATTGGATCATAAAGGATATCGTTTTTTTCAGTCGCAAATACAATTTTCTACAATGACAAGGAAACAAAATAGTGACCCGGATATTACAGTATTGTCTGTAAATCATGATTTTTGGGGGACATGGATTAGTTATACAGGGTATTTTTTATTGTTCTTAGGGATGATTTTAATCTTATTTAAAAGAAACACGCGTTTTGGAGATTTAAGAAAGAAATTAGAAGTGATAAAGATTAAGAAGGCTGGTTTAGTAGCGATACTATTATTGATATCGTTTAACGGGTTTTCTCAAGATAAACATGTAAAACTTTCCAAAGAAAAAGTTGATTCAATTATTCAAGCAAGAGCAATTCCGGCTGATGAAGCAGCTAAATTTGGATCGTTGTTGATACAAGATTTAGGAGGAAGAGTAAAGCCTGTTAATACATACGCAATTGAATTGTTACGTAAAGTAAGTAAGAAGGACACGTATGCTGGTTTGGATGCTAATCAGGTATTATTATCAATGATTCAGAACTATAAATTATGGTTTGATGCGCCTTTGATAAAATTAAAAAGAGGGAATGATAGCATACGTAAAGTATTAGAAATACCATTAAAAGCTAAATATGCAGCCTTATCGGATTTTTATACGCATAAAGGAGTTCCAAAAATAAATCCTGAATGGGTAAAGGAGGCTAATGAAACAGGGGCTAGTAAGTTAAATATATTTCAAAAAGATATCAAACGCGCTTATGAAGATCAGCGTTTGTTAGGACAGGCATTAAGCGGAAGTTTAATACGAGTATATCCTATTCCTGGAGATGCTAATAACAAGTGGGTTTCCCCGTTAGAAATCAGTGCTATTGATTATGGTCCAGATTCAAAAGTGATTAAAAATTTATTTCCTCAAGGGTATTTTGAATTTATTATAAAGAAAGATTATAAAACAGCTGCCGATATTTTAGATGGTATCCGAAAACTGCAAAAAGGATATAGTCCTGATGTAATACCGTCAGACGATAAAATAGCTGCTGAACTATTTTATAATGAATATGATGTATTTAAAAACCTATTTGTTTGGTATATATTTACTGGTATATTGATGTTCGTATTGTTGATTTTTCAAATTTTTTATTATAAAAATAAATTTTTAATTAAGGCTATAGCAGTTTTTAAATATACTATTGTAGTCTTGTTTTTAGTTCATTTTATTGGTTTAATTATGCGCTGGTATATTTCTGGGCATGCGCCATGGAGTGATGCATATGAATCAATGATATTTATAGGATTTGCAACGATGTTTTTCGGTTTGTTTTTTGGAAGAAAATCAAACATAACTATTGCTGCTACGGCTTTTGTAACATCAATGATAATGATGATAGCACATTGGAATGCTGTTGATCCTGCAATTGCAAACTTGCAACCAGTTTTGGATAGTTACTGGGTATTGATTCATGTATCTATTATAGTAGGGAGTTATGGGCCATTTACGTTGGCTTTTGTTTTAGGATTGGTTTCGTTATTGTTAATGATTTTAACAACCGAAAAGAATAGAGAACGAATGGATTTAAATATTCAGGAGTTAACCATAATTACTGAACAGGCTATTACCATTGGTTTAGTAATGCTTACTATCGGGAATTTCCTGGGAGGTATGTGGGCAAACGAATCTTGGGGTAGATATTGGGGTTGGGATCCTAAAGAAACATGGGCGTTAATTAGTATTATGATTTATGCTTTTGTGTTGCATATGCGGTTAGTACCAGGATTACGTAGTAGGTGGACATTTAACTTTATGGCGGTAATTTGTTTTACATCTATTTTGATGACTTATTTTGGAGTAAACTTTTATTTAGCAGGATTGCACTCATATGCTAGTGGGGATGTTTCAGTAACACCAATATATATATATTATAACCTTATTGCGGTAGTGGTTATGGGAACTTGGTCATATATAAAGTATAAAAAGTATTATAAAAAATAGATTTTATAATATGCTGTTGTTTAGTAGAATAAGAATCAAAGTGCTTTTAAAATATAATTTAATCTCATTTAGTTCTCATAAAAAGTAGGGTTTTTTATCATGTAAATGTTTGTTTAGTATTGGTTAGTCTAGTTTAGGCTTTTCAAATTTTAATAAACAAACTATAATTATATGAAAAGATTAATTACCTCATTATCCTTATTGATAGTCAGTGTGTCTTTTGCGCAGTCTATTGATGTGAACCCCACAGGGGCTCCAGAATCTTCAATGTCTTTGGAGCAATTGATTGAAGATGTTTTTTTAGGAGCTTCTTGTGCTACAGTAAGTAATATTACAACCCAATCATATTCTAATGTAAATTATACTGATGCAAGTTTTAATACACAAACGGGAGAAAAAAGTTATGCATATTTTACACATTCAGGAGGGAATTTCCCAGTAACTAAAGGGGTTATTTTGTCTAATGGAGCAGCAACTTTTTCTGAAGGGGCTAATACTTTAGCGCCAATGTCCGGGGTTGTGAATTCTGGAGATACATGGGATGGTGATACTGATATGCAAACAATATTAGATAATCGTTTTGGAGATACTCAAGTAACAAGTAATGCAACTATAGTAGAGTTTGATTTTACTCCAATATCATCAACATTTAGCTTTAAGTATATATTTGCTTCTGAAGAGTATCAAGAACGTAATGATGCTGGTAGTGATTATGAATGTTCAAGTTTCCAGGATGGATTCGCATTTATTTTAACTGGAACAGGAGTTACAAATGACACAGGTATTACAGGTAAAAATATCGCGTTATTAGCGGATGGAGTAACTCCTGTTAGTGCAGGAACTATTCATAATAATGCAGAAGCATGTGCTCCAGCTCAAAATGTAAGTTTACATGTTGATTATGCAACCGATTCAACTGCAGGAACTGCTCCAATTCAATATAATGGACGGACAGTATTATTAACTGCTTCTCATGCTGTTATACCTGGAGAGGTCTATCATATGAAAATGGTTATTGCGGATAGAAGTGATGATGTATTTGATTCAGCTGTATTTTTACAAGCAAGTGATGCTGTAGCAATAGCGGTAGATTTAGGTTCAGATATTAATATTTGCGGATCAGTGTCAGAAACATTAACGGCTTCTGGAGTGTTTAGTGGTTCAGAAACTTATATTTGGACTTTTAACGGAGTAACAATTGCTGGAGCTACTAGTGGAACATATAATGCAACTCAAGCAGGAACGTATGTAGTTGCAGTAACTGATGGTTCTCAATGTGCTTCAGATACAGTAATTATTACTGCTGCTTCACCATCAATTGATGCAATAACAAATCAAACAGTTTGTGATAGTTATACATTACCTGCAATTACTGGAACATTATTAACTGGTAATGCGCAGTACTTTACTAGTGTAAATGGTGGGGGAACTGCTTACTCAGTAGGATCAGTTGTTAACTTTACTGATTTCCCTTCTTATCCTGTTACCTTATATGCTTATGACGAAACAGGAACAGTTCCAAATTGTACCAATGAAAAATCATTTGAATTAACAATTAAGCAATCACCAGTAATCAATGCAATTGCTAATATAGTAGCGTGTGATAGTTATGCACTTCCTGCAATAACAGGAGTAGGTGTTACGGCTACCGCACAGTATTATACCGCTACGAATGGTGGGGGTACTGCTTATGCTGTAGGAACAACTATTAACTTT
>JABSPO010000221.1 GCA_013214625.1 Flavobacteriaceae bacterium | reverse complement strand
TAATCATGTATCAATAAACAATAGTAGTCATCCTGGGTACGTTAAAAAAGGTGCGTTAAAAAAAATGTATTACCCATCTGGCGGGCATACTTCTTTTGATTATGATACGCCAACGGTAGCAACTTTACTCCCTACTAACATGTCGCTATTTGCGGTTAAAGGACAGCCAGCAGGAGGATTGCTGCCAGAAGAGAAAGGTGTTGATTTCGCTTCAATAAATACTAATCATGCACAAGACATTACTGTTAATGTGAATGTTCAGTTAACAAATTTATCAGATTCTTTTCAAAATGAAAGAGTTTATATTGAGTTCAAAAAGAGTGCTTTTGGCTCAGTATTAATACCTACTGTTCCTCTAATATTAGCACCAGGAGAGCATACGTACAATGTGTCTTTTAATTTTAGTTTAGAAGAAAACGCAAGTTACAGCCTAGTATTGATACTTGATCCAACAAATCCATTAACAGGTGCCCCATATATTGCAACAGCAACAACAAGTTTTGTAAATAAAACTATATTTCCATCGTCAGGGTTACGTGTCGAAAAAATTTCAGATTACCCAAAAGAAGGTGATATAAATCCATTAGTTAAAAAATATTATTATAAAAGAGCTGAAAGAGCTTTGTCTGATAATACTCAAGAAGACGAAGAAAGTGGAGTAGTAACATATGCAGTACCTACTCAGGTAAGTCATAGACTTGCTAACTCTTCTTGTTGTTCCGTAGCTCCAGAAAATTCAGGGGTTAATTACTTGGATTTTAGGAGTGATCCTTTTTCATATTATTTTGCAGCTTCTGATAATCTAGTTTCCTATAAGTATGTTACTGTTAGTTTAGGAGGGGACAACTTTGAAGAAGGAGGAGTGGAAAAACATTTTAAATTTGAAACTAATATTGATCCTGTAGTAGTAACTACTCCTTTTTATGGCTTTGTAACTGATGATTTTTATACACTTGAAGACGAAATTTTTGTTTTTGGTAGTTATTCTGATAATAATACTGTTTTAAACGGAGCTCTTTTAAGTGAGACACATGTAAAAAAAGGCTTTGTTATAGATGAAGATCTATATATAGCAAATGATCTTCATAAAGTAAAAGAAACTAATTACACATATTCCTTAGAGGTATTAAACACTACAGAAGGACTTATATTAACACCAAGAGATAATTTTTGTTTAACTAATGACTTCGATGTTGTTTCTTTAGCACGTTATAAAAACAGGTCATATAGTTTTAATTTAGTTTCTGTAAAAACTAAGGAATACATCTCTAAAGAGAACAACCCTACATATCAAACTAACGATTTTGTAGAAACAGAACAAACAATTGAATACAATACATCATTAAAGTTCTTACCAAGTAAAATATCCAACACCAATAGTAATGGAGACACACAAATTACTAAGAACTATTATTTGACAGATCTAGATATTGCTTATGTTAGTAACATAAACCCACAAATTATTTCTAGTTCTGCTCAATCAGTTGCGTATGAATATTTGAAAGATAATAATAGAGTTGGAGCGCCAATATTTACGGAGAGTTATATTAAAAAAGATGGTGGCACTGAACAGTTGCGTTCACAACAGCGTATTTTATTTAATAATTTTGGAGGATTAACATTACCTGAAACAGAAGAGACTTCTAAGTTAGGTTCTCCTTTAGAAAAAAGAACTACATATACAAAATACGATGATAAGGGGTATATATTAGAAATGTCTAGTGACAATAACATCACAACGTCTGTAATATATGGTTATAAGGATAAAAAAATAATCGCGCAACTTGTGAATGTTGCTCATGGTAGTATTGTTGTTACTGGCAGTACTGTTACAGCTATTCAAGGGTTGTCAAATGTGGTTACTGATCAAGCAACTATGGATGCTTTAGAAGTTGCATTAGATGGGTTAAGGGCTGCAAATCCAGACGGGAGAATTACTACATATGTATACAATAGATTAGGACAGTTATCTAGCATGAAAGATGCCAGAGGATATAAAATGAGTTATGAATATGATGAATGTTATCGTTTAAAACGAGTGAAAGATCACTTAGGGAATATTTTAAAGGAAAACCAATACAACATCATTAATAACAACTAATCCAAGAGACATGAAAAAGATAATCGCATTATTATTTGTAATTGCTCCATTAGTTACTTTTGGACAATTATCAACAAATGAAAATTATATACACACCATAAGCTATACAAAAGCTTTTACTGATAGTACTATCGGTGATGCTACAGAAGCTGATAGAATAGAAGGAGTTACTTATTACGATGGAATTGGAAGAGCCAAACAGAGTATCGCTGTTGGTCAAGGAGGGAATAAAGAGCATGTTATAAAACATTATGAATATGATAATGTAGGTAGACAGGCTAAATCTTACTTGCCATTTGCAATGGAAAAAGCTCTAACTAATAAATTGATTGTAGTAAACCCGCTTCAAGAAAACATGGGTTTTTATAAAACTGAGAAATATGAGGATACGGACTTTCCATATTCACAAACGGAATATGAAAACACAACATTAAGTAGACCAATAAACATAGCCTCGCCTGGTGAAGCTTGGAACATGAGTTCAGGACATACTACTAAAGTATCCTATTTATCAAACCTTCCAGAAGATGGTGTGTTGAATTTTGATGTTATTTTTGAGAATAATGACCTTGCGCAACCTAAATTAAATTATAGAGGAAGTTACGACAAAAACCAGCTATTTAAAACAGAAATAAAAAATGAGAATTGGACTTCTAGCGATAAAGAAAATCAAAACATAGTTTATAATTTTTCTGATAAGTTTGGAAGAACAATATTAACCAGAGCTTTTACTGAAACAACAGATGCTACTACAGGAGTTGTTACATATATGCCTGTGGACACTTATAATGTGTATGACGACTATGGTAATTTAACCTATGTACTTTCTCCAAAAGCAGTTAATCATTTATTTTCCAGTAATATACTTGTAGATTATAATACAATAAGTATTAGTAATACAGCACTTGCTACTGGGACGTTCAGTAGTAAAAGAGGTAATATATCAGCTTCTATAGCTCTTGATGATTCTCAATTAACGTTCAATTTTATTAGTAACCTACGGTATGATGGGGTTTTAAAAACGGGGAAAGTTTTTGAAATACCTATGCCAACACCAAACGTTTCCATTGGAGAGGCGCATGGTTATACTTTTAGTGTTTTAGATAATCACTTGGATATTCAAGGATCTGCAAATTTATCAAGAATCTCAGTAAACGAAACATTTACAGTAGATATTCCAGCACCTGAAGTTTCAATTGATAATCTAGTTTTATACAATTTAGCATATCAATATAAATATGATGTTAGAAATAGGTTAATTGAGCGTAAAGTCCCTAATGCAGGTTGGGAGAGTATTGTGTATGACAAATTAAATAGGCCTGTATTAACTCAGGATGCTAAACTAGCCAATCAAAACAAATGGCTATATGTAAAATATGATGTTTTTAACAGACCTGTTTATACTGGAATGTATACTAGTGTTGAATCAAGAGAAGTTTTACAGGACAGCTTAGATAATCAAACAGTATTTAATGAAGAGAAAGTAACAACTGATGTTTTAGACGGTACTAATATTAATTATAGTCATAATGTTTTCCCTACAACAGGAATTTCATTATTGAGTATTAATTATTATGACGAATATGTGTCAGGAATCACAACTCCTACTAGTGTTCAAACACTTGGGCAAACTATAACTAATACTACTACTGGTTTAGTTACAGAAACAAAAGAACGAATATTAGGCACTGATGAATGGATTAGTTCAATAGTCTATTATGATGTAAAGGGGCAACCAATATTTACCTCTTCAACTAATACCTATTTAAATACTACGGATGAAGTAGTTATATTATATGATTTTGTTGGTAATGTTGAAGAAACGATACATAAGCACACTTTTTTTCCAATTAACTTAATCGTTATTACTGAGGATGTATTTGCATATGATCATCAAAACAGAATGCTTACGCATCATCAAACTATTAAGGATGATACAGGGATTGTGCATATTGAGGAGTTAATTGAAAAAAACACTTATGATGAACTAGGTAGAGTTACTAAAGTAAGTGTAGGGAACAGTGAATCATCTCCTTTGCAAGAGGTAGATTATACTTTTAATATTAGAGGTTGGTTAAAAAGAATAAACAACCCTAATGAGAGTTTAACTAATGATGTTTTTGCAATGGAAATTAATTACAATACCATTACAAAAGATGTTAATAATAACGCGGTGTTAAACAATAAGGCATTGTTTAACGGGAATATTAGTGAAATAATTAGCAAGACTGCTTCTGACGATAAAAAACGAGCATATGGGTATACCTATGACAACTTAAATAGGTTAACTAGTGCTACGTATAAAGCAGGAGATAATTTTGATCAAGAGCAAAATTTTTATAATTTAAATAGTGTTAGTTACGATGAAAACGGAAACATTAAACATTTAAGTAGAAACGCCCCTAACAGTGGGTTTAATGGCGCTCTACAAATAGATGATTTAAATTATGAATATTTCCCTGTCAGTAATCAGTTAAAAAAAGTTATTGATTTAGCATCTAACGCTGATGGATTTGACAACGGAGCTTCAGGAACTAATGAAGATTACATTTATGACGTAAACGGTAATGTAACCGCAGATAACAATAAAGGTATTAGTACTAATAATCCTATTAGTTTCAATTACTTAAACTTACCAGAAACGATTACTGTTACTGATAAAGGAACAATTAATTTTGTGTATAGTGCTAGTGGTAAAAAACAAAAGAAAACTGTTGTAAATACTACCACAGGAACTCATGAAACAGTTTACGCAGGTAAATTTATTTATACCAAAGATGATGCAATTCAAAATTACACATTAAAATTTTTTAGCACCTCCCAAGGGTATGTTGAGCCAAATGCAATTGGGTACGCTTATGTGTACCAATATAAGGATCATCAAGGAAATATTAGAGTTAGTTATTCAGATGTTAATACTGATGGAAATGTTGATATTTTAAGAAATGGGATTGATGTAAATGGCGACAGTGATAATCGAAATGAAATAGTACAAGCAAAAAACTACTATCCTTTTGGCTTAGACCATAACTACGATGCAAACTCAGCAATGTCCCTAGTTAACGGTACTATCCACAAGTACAAATACAACGGACAGGAACAGTTGAAAGACTTAGGGCTGAACGTTACAGAAATGACTTGGAGGCAATATGA
>JABSPO010000220.1 GCA_013214625.1 Flavobacteriaceae bacterium | reverse complement strand
CAATATTGACGCTTATGGGGTTTGCTAATCCTGAAAAAGGAAATTCAGGAGTATAATCAATTTGTTCAATACTGTAACTTGTTGGCGTACCTGTTTCTGGGTAATTGGCTACTAATATTACACAGCTATCTTGAGAATTACAATTGATATAAATCGTTTCATTTTCACTGATGTCCGTTATTTTTACTTCAGGACAACCATTAACTTGCCCAAGTAATATACAGGGAATAAGAAAAAGGAAATGTATTAAAATACGATTACGATACATTGTAAGTTTTATTGAAAATGTATTAGTGTAAAAGATTTAGGTCTAATAAGTTACGAAATATTTTTAAGTTTTAAAAATTCAATTTAGATACAGGTACTTCAATAGCAAAAAAGCCACGCAAATAGCGTGGCTTTTTAATATGATAAAACAGGAAGTCAACTTCCTATGGATAAGTCCGCGAGGTATGAATCTAACTCTATTATTTCATTGACGAGGTAGGCTCGGGGGATTAAACCCACTGGTGGGAATAAACTTATCTGTTCATGTTTTTAATTTCTTCAGAAAAAGTATCTACATCTAAAACACCATCTCTAATTAATTGTAATGCTTTTTGAATTATAAATTCAACATTTGCAGGGGCAAACCCTAAACCTATACCAATACGTTCTAGCATTACTATTTGTTTATTTTTAATATCTAAATCAACATATACAATACGTACCAAATCAAATAAACGCTCTAACCTTCTGTTGTAAGTATTAGGAGGGTTGATTGGGTAATTTGTTGGGTCTTCTAAAATTTCAGCATAAGCTATTTCACCAATGTTTAACTTATCAGCTAAACGTTGTAAAAATAATTGCTCTTCTTTAACAATTTCACCATCGCTTAATGCTACACGAACTATGGCAGCAAAATGACCTTGGTTTCTAGCAACAAATCCGCTTGAATATAAATCTTTAATCGACATTCTTTAATTTTTTTTAAGAATTTTCTGCAAATATAAGCAAATACTTTGTAAAAGTAAGGAATATTTGGCTCATAAAAAAAAGAGTTAAAACGTAAAAACATTTTAACTCTTTAAGGTTGTACAGGCGGAGAGACTCGAACTCTACGCTAACTCCTATAAAACCCTAACTATTTGATTACTAAGGATTACATTTTATCAAATCCATTAAACTCACCTACTGTTTGACTCGTTTTTGACACGCTCCAATCTCTTGAATTGTGTATTCTTGTTAGCTTTATAAACAACCTCTCGATTAACTACATTAGTAAAAACACAAATAAGCCTGTTTTAGCACTTTTTTTTAGCTTAATATCACTTATGTTGTTTGTAAAATGTAATCCGTAAAATCCTTAGATTTTACACCTTATATCTTATTCGTTTCGGCCACTTTATAGGGAGCTCTTTTTAAAAGCTATTTCCCTTATATATGTTTGCCCCCACACCCCCTAAAATAGTATCATAATAAAAAAATAACTATGTAATGATTTAGGCTAATTGTGGGTTTTAACCAACAGCTAAACAATAGTACAAAAATTGCTGTTTCCCTTTATTATATATTCTTTTTATTTTTTATTTATTACTATAATTAAGAAAAAAGTGTAATAGTGTAATAAAGTAGAGTGAAGCCAGTGTTTGTATGGGTTTCAAGAATTACACTTTTCATTACACTTCCATTACACTCTCGTTACACTTTTAGTTTTAGGTGTAAAAAACTGCTTATTATGTTGTTTTGTTCTCAATATGATCAATAACACCGCCTAATTAAGTAAGCCTTTTTAATATTTTAACTACATTCACTCTATAATAGAAATAAACACAATTGTGTTTATTTACTTGTTGTAAACTATTCTAAATACACTAACCAATAATTGAAACAGGACGAAAATCATAACACAATCGAAACACCAAAAACAGCTTTTACAGATCCATCTCCTGTAAAAGAAATAATTTTATGGTGGGAAAAAAGAAGAGTGATTTATAATGTTTTGATTGTTGGGTTATCTATTTTCTCAATATATAGTTATTGGGATTACCCGATGAGAACAATAAAAGGTGGTGACCAAATAATTATAGACGCTATTGTGTTTATTTTTGGCGCAAACTTATTGTACACTATGGGTTGGGGTTTCGATATTTTAATGCCATGCCTTTTTAAAGAAAAGGGGTTAACTAATAAGTCAAAATGGTTTCTATTTATACTAGGAACTCTTTTTTCTCTCGCATGGACAAACTCATATTTTTTAATTGAATTCGATGTTTTATTTGCCGATATTAAACGATAAAAATAGGATTAAATAAGTGTTCTCTGATATTAATTTCTATTGAATATAAGCATTCTGATCTCCTTTAAAAAACCAATCTAATTGTTGATTGAATCCTTTAAAACAAAAAAAGTGTACTAATAATACCTATAAATAATACGGGTTTTGGTATTTAATCCTAAGGTTTGTGTATATTTATGCAGTCACCAAATCTTTAAATCTAGCTTTTATAATTTAAAATATTGATTCTAAAATTATTCTATAATAAAATAAATGGATTTTGATTAAGGAAAGCCCTTACTATTTTCAATATAAATCATTAGTGGCTTTTTTATTAAAAAAAACTATCTTCCATACTAAAAAACAAACAAATTTTGAACTTGATTTAAAATGATAATTATAACCAAAACAAAAAGCTATTGTCTTGTGCCGGTACGAAAATACACGGATTTCCTGCCCCGTACTATTCATAGATAAACGTTATGTGTCATGCCGACCAAACTCTCGTAAAAAGAAAAACTGACTGAAAAGTGATAACTAAAATAAACCTAAATAAAGTAGCGAGTTACAAAAATCAAGCAACTTTAGAAACAGACAAGAAATTAAACCTTATTTATGGTTTGAATGGTACAGGGAAAAGCACCTTATCAAATTATCTTTTAAAAAGAACAGATAACAATTTTAAAGATTGTTCTGTTGAGGGTTTAGACGAGAATCACGAAATACTAGTTTATAACCAGACCTTTATTCAAGAGAACTTTTTCGAAGCTGAAAACTTAAAAGGAATATTTACTCTTTCAAAAGAAAATAAAGAAGCGCTAACAAGAATTTCCGATGCTCAAAAAGAATTAGATAAATTTGATGGAGAAAAAAACAAAAAAGTCAAAGAAGTAGAAGCTGAAAAAACATCAATTAGCAAAAAACTTGAAAACGCAAAAAATACAGTTTGGAAAATTAAAACTGATTATAGTGGAGGTGACCGTGTTCTTGAGTTTGGTTTGGAAGGTCATAAAGGCTCAAAAGAAAACTTATTTAAACACATAGTTAGTTTAACAAGGCCAACTGATAAACCAACTAAAAGCATTGATGAATTAAAAAATGAGGTTCAGGCAATTTCAGGAGAAAACGCCCAAAAATATTCCTTTGTTCCTAAAATCATATTTTCATCTTCAAGTATAGAAACCGAAAAGATTTTCGATAAAGAAATCGTTGGTAATGAAAATAGTAGTGTATCGGAATTAATCACACAACTTGGCAACTCTGATTGGGTAAAATCGGGATTAAAATATTTGCCCGAAGAATCATTAGAGCAAAATGAAGATTGTCCATTTTGTCAAGAAAAAACCATCTCAAACGAATTAATAGAAAATATAAAGAATTACTTTGACGCTTCTTATGAGTCAGATATAAACTCTCTAAAAACATTTCATGAAGAATATTCACAGTCAATTCAACAAATTCCAAACAACAACACATTTGAAGCCAACCCAAAATTTGAAGCATTCAAAAAAGATTTTGAAATCAAATATAATACGTTCAATCAATTAGTTAGATCTAACAAAAAAAGAATTGAAGAAAAAATAAAAACCCCAAGTGTACCTCAAATACTTGAAAATTCAACAAAGTCTTTAGAAGAAATAAATGAGGTTATCAAGAAAATTAATGCTGTAATTTTAGAGCATAATAATAACATTGACCAAAAAGCAACAATAAAAACAACAATAAAAAGCACTTTTTGGAAAATTATGCGTTGGGATTACGACCAAACAATCAATTCATATCTTTCAGACAAGAGCACATCAAAAGTTAAATCGGATTCACTTAATTCAACTATTAAGAATTACGACACAAAAATTTCTGAACAGAAGTCAATAATTTCTGAACAGCAAAAGCAAACAGTAAATATTGAAGAAGCTGTAGCTAGTATTAATGATGGATTAATTGACTTAGGAATTACTGATTTTAAAATTGAAAACCACTCCGAAAATCTTTACAAAATAGTTAGAGATGAAAATAAGGAAAGAGTTTTTCGTTCCTTAAGTGAAGGCGAAAAAATGATTATTAGTTTCTTGTACTTTTTAGAAATGTGTAGAGGAAAACAAGAAGTTACAGAAACAGGTAAAAAGAAAATAATTGTTATTGACGATCCTATTTCTAGTCTTTCTCACATCTATATTTTCAATATAGGAAGACTAATTAAGAATGAATTTTTTGGTATAAAAGAAACAAAAAAAGATAAGGAAACAGGCGAACGAGTGAATAGTTGGAATTACAAATACGAACAAGTTTTTATATTAACTCACAGTCTATATTTCTTTTACGAGATTACAGAGACAAAACACGATGAACGAAAAGAAACTCAAAAACTGTTTAGACTTATAAAAAATAACGATGGTAGTTATTTTCAAAAAATGAAATATGAAGAAATTCAAAACGACTATCAAGCTTATTGGTCTATAATAAAAGACAAAAACCAACCACCGGCTTTGATTGCTAACTGTATGAGAAACATAATCGAATATTTCTTCAATTTTGTTGAGAAGAAAGATTTAAACAACTTTTTCAGACAAGAGCCACTTAATACTAATAGATTTCAAGCATTTTACAGATATATAAATAGAGAATCTCATTCTTTAGGTCAAAATATATTTGACTTTAAGGAGTTCGATTATGAGGATTTTAAAGATGGTTTTGGGGAATTGTTTAAGGTCGCAGGATATGAAGAACACCATAAAAAAATGATTAAATAAAAAGTAGGAATGCACAACGATGGCTATAATTAATACGGCTTTTGGTGCTTAATCCAAAGTTTCTCTAATCAGTATCCTACAAACTCCTCTTATTGAACTTTATATTCTAAAAATAACAAATGTCATTTTTTAGCTGTGTTTTTATGACTAGCATTGCGCAAAATGTAGCTTATACTATACTTAACCAGCGTTTTGCTTACTATTGTTTTGTAGGTTAAGTAGTTCGCGTAAATCGGCTGTATGTTGTTCTTCTTTTTCTAGTAGCCTTTTTGTTGATAGTAACTCTTGTTGTAGTTGTGTT
Organism: Flavobacteriaceae bacterium; assembly: GCA_013214625.1. Taxonomy (GTDB): domain Bacteria; phylum Bacteroidota; class Bacteroidia; order Flavobacteriales; family Flavobacteriaceae. The sequence goes on along the minus strand of JABSPO010000220.1, from coordinate 14 downwards.
GGTGTTGTTGGTTC
>JABSPO010000022.1 GCA_013214625.1 Flavobacteriaceae bacterium | reverse complement strand
GAATTCAAATTTATGGTGGAATGGGATTCTCTGAAGATACTCCTATGGAAGCCGCATGGAGAGATGCGCGTATTGCACGTATCTATGAAGGTACAAACGAAATCAACCGAATGCTTTCAGTGGGGATGTTAATTAAAAAAGCAATGAAAGGTCATATTGACCTATTAGGACCCGCCATGGCTGTTGCCGATGAATTAACAGGAATACCTTCTTTTGAAACACCTGATTATTCTGAATTATTTGCTGAAGAAAAAGCACTAATTGCTAAACTTAAAAAAATATTCCTAATGGTTGCTGGTTCAGCAATACAAAAGTATGGCCCTGATTTAGAAAAGCATCAACAATTATTAACCGCAGCTTCAAATATTTTAATTGAAATATACATGGCTGAATCTGCAATTTTAAGAACTGAGAAAAACGCAAAAAGAAGCGGTGAAGAATCACAAAGCTCACAAATAGCAATGTCACAATTGTATTTATACAATGCTGTTGATATTATTACCAAAAATGCAAAAGAAGGAATTATCTCTTTTGCTGAAGGTGACGAACAGCGTATGATGTTAATGGGACTTAAGCGTTTTACTAAATATGTAAATATGCCTAATGTTGTTGCTTTAAGAATTCAAATAGCTGATAGATTAAAAGATGAGAATAGGTATTGTTTTTAATCAATCCCTAAAAAATAAACAGCTAACAACTTGCGTGTTAGTTGTTTATTTTTTATCTTTATAAAACTTAAATGGGATAGTTGATTTTGTCAGAAGGAATCTTTTTTTGATAAAAGTAGTAAGAAGAATAAATATGTATCCCATTAACTTCATAGCTAATTAAAAAAGCTTTTGAGCTAATTGAAGCATCACTTTATTAAGTCATGTTTTAAAAAAAGTTAATTAGATTATGATAGTTGGAAATCCGTATCAAGTTTTATAGTTGATACGGATTTTTTTACGCCATTAATTCACACCTCTCCTAAATACACCCAATGACCATTTTCTTTTACAAATTTTGAATGCTCATGAATTACTTGAGTTGCTCCAACCTCTTCAAAATGAGCCTTAAATTCAACTGTTCCTTCAATATCTGAAGCACTTCCGTTTGAACTATTTAAAATTTCTAAACTTAACCATATAACCGATTTAGTCCAATTTAAAATTTCATCTTGTTCTTTATTAGGTCTGGTTAATGAATGGTGACTACTCATTAAATACTCTATATTCCCTAAAGCATATGCCGTGTAACGAGATCGCATTAATTGTTCTGCAGTAGAAACCTCCTCTATATTATTATGAGCTATAGCGCAACAATTCCCAAAGGTTTTGTTACTACCGCAAGGGCAAGCATCTTTATATAAATTACTTTTTACTATTAAAGCCCTCAAGCGTTGTTTGTTCAATAATTTTTCTTCTCTTATTTTATTCTTTTTCTGATTTAAAAGCTTTGTATGCTTCGCTTTATTATTCCCGTTTTTTATTTTTCCTTTTTTCGACATATTACAAATCAATTATCTCGATGCAAGCATACAAGTTATAAAATCAATATCCTCGGTGCAAGCACATGAGGTAAGAATTGACACAATAGCATTTTTATTCGAGACATCCCGATAGCTATCGGGACGGTAAATTAAACCCACTGGTGGGGTTAAAATGTGAAACTAAATTTCGCTATGCGAACAAAATTAACATTTTTTAAAATAGCAGTCATTACACAAATGAATTAAAGTACCTTTGCCACCATGGAAAGAGTCGTAAAAAGTCAACAAAAAATACTTCAGAAATTAGGGATTGAAAAATTGAATCCTATGCAAGAAGAAGCAAAATTAGCAATCTCTTCCTATGGAGATGTTGTTATCCTTTCTCCTACTGGATCTGGAAAAACATTATCTTTCCTTTTACCAATAATAGCCGAATTAGACCCTAATTGCACCAATGTACAGACACTAATCATAACTCCTTCTAGAGAACTTGCTATACAAATAGAACAAGTAACTAAAGAGCTTGGTAGTGGCTATAAAACGAATGTTGTGTACGGAGGAAGACCTTTTTCAAAAGATAAAATTGACTTAAAACATACTCCAACAATACTTATCGGTACTCCGGGTAGAATAGCAGATCATTTAAGAAGAGACACATTTTCTACTAAGGATATAAAAACTATCATTCTAGATGAATTTGATAAATCATTAGAAATTGGTTTTGAATCAGAAATGAGAGCAATCATTGATGGATTACCAAATATTGAAAAACGAATACTAACCTCAGCAACTCAAGAAGTAGCTATCCCAAGGTTTGTAGGATTAACTAATCCGCTTACTATTGATTACCTTGATGAAGGTGTCGCTAAACTTGAGGTACAAACCATTCTTTCATCTACAAAAGATAAACTAGAGGCTTTAATCACTTTACTACATCATTTGGGTAATAAGCCTGGGATTATTTTTTGTAATTACAAGGATACCATTAAGCGAGTGAGTGACTATTTAAATGATCATGATATTGCTCATGGTTGTTTCTATGGCGGATTAGAACAAAAAGATAGAGAGAGGGCTTTGATCAAATTTAGAAACGGAACGCATCAATTACTGATCGCTACTGATTTGGCCGCTAGAGGTATTGATGTTCCTGAAATAAAATTTATCATACACTATCACTTACCATTAAAAGCACAAGAATTCACCCATAGAAATGGAAGAACTGCCAGAATGAATAACCAGGGAACCGCCTATGTACTACAATGGGAGAAAGAAGATACACCTGATTTTATTGAAGCATTAAATACCGATAGTTATATCGCTAATGAACTAACGCAATACAATCAACCAACAGCAGATAAATGGGAAACTATTTTTATTTCAGGAGGTAGAAAAGATAAAATATCAAAGGGAGATATTGCTGGTTTATTTTGCAAACAAGGAAAGCTAACTAGAGATGAATTAGGAATGATCGAAATCAAACCCGATTGTGCTTTTGTTGCGGTAAAAGCCTCAAAGACAAAGGAATTGATTAGTTTAACTAACAATAGTAGACTTAAAAAGAAAAAAGTACGTATTTCAGTTATTTAAGTTATATTAGTGATACTAACACTTAAAATAATTATAAAATGACAAAACAAATTACACTTACTTTAGCTTTAGTATTTGCCATATGCTCTTATGGGCAAAAAATGAAAGTTCAAAAAGGAGACTTCTCTTTTATAAAAGGACAAAAAGAAATTAATGTTGAGTTTGTTTATGATAACGTTACCATCAATAAAGATAAATTAACTAACGAAGCATATATCAAAGAAAAGTCTGCTAATTTAGAAAAAAAAGCTAAAGGAAAAGGGGAAGCTTGGGCCAAACAATGGATGGCAAGTAGAAATTTAGTTTTTGAGCCTAAATTTTTAGAGCTTATGAATAAATACGTAAATAAAAAGGGGCAAAAAGTTGATTTTTCTGAGGAAAACCTTGAAGCGAAATACACCCTACTAGTTGAAGCTGTATGGATTTACCCAGGATATAATGTAGGTTTCATGAAACAAGGAGCTAAATTAACTTCAAAACTTACATTTGTTGAAACAGCCAATAGAGACAATATTCTTTTGGATATTAACGCTAAGAATGCTCCAGGAGATAAATTTGGAGGTAGTTACAGTAATGCTGATAGAATTGGAGAATCATATGCGAAAACTGGTAAAACTTTAGCTGGAATGATCTTAAAAAAGGCTTTCTAAAATAACATAAATTAATATTCAAAGAGCGGATAAATTATTATTCGCTCTTTTTTGATGAAATAAAATAACAAAACAAGAGGTTACTAATTAGAAAAAAAAGTGTCTTTTGCATGAGTTTCAGGAAAGTAAAGAATTGGCATCGCTCCTTAAAGAAAAAGCAACTCGAAAACTAAATGATGAAGAAAAATAGAGGGGTAAAGTACAGCAGACAAATGGGAGTCATTTTCATTTCTGGTGTAGAAAAAATAAAATATCGAAAGGATCTATTGCTATTTATTTTATAAACGAGGAGAATTAAGTTTGATAGGTATCAAAACCTAATTATGCTTTTGTTACGGTAAAAACCTCAAAAACAAGGACTTGATTAGCTTAACCAATAATAGTAGACATAAAAAGAAAAAAGCATGTATTTCGGTCATTTAAACTGTAAAAAAGCTACATTCGTAATATATAAAATCAGAAATACTAGAACAATCAATTATGAAAAAGATAATTTTAAGCTTACTAATAATTCTCGTTACTAATAATTTTTACGCACAAGTAAATATTGGTAAAAGTAAGTCTTGGGCAAATATTTATGTTTCTGAACTTAGTAACAAACAATTTGATGAAATAAAAAACTTAAAAACGATATTTGTAATTCCAAATGGCTTAGATAAAGATACAATTAAACAAATAATAGATGAGGTTTGGACTATAAACGATATTAAATTTATTGCTAAAAATAATTTTGAAGCTAGTAAATTTTCTAATAATGCAGTTATTGAGTTAATTGATGATGAAGGATTCAAAAAAAGAATAAAGCGCACTGAACCATATAACGGTTCCGTTGCAACAGGATTAGAACAACAAAAGGACAAAACTATTGGAGAGTATATAGTATTCAATTTTAGTCTTTTTATTCCAAGTCAAAAAAAAGCAGTTGCTCAAATATTTTTTACTCCAAATATTAAAAAAAGAGAAGTTATAACTAATTCTTCTGATAGAAAATCTGCACTAGAAAAAGCTCTAATTAAAAATAAGCAGAAAAAAAACAAAGAAATATCTGGATTCTATAATTTCGATTTGGGGTATATAAAAAATTATTTTCAGTGTTTAAATGAAAATTTGAACAACAATATTAACATACAATCTGAAGATACATATGTTGATGAAAATGAAATTAAAAACTTAAAAGAGTCAACTTTATTTACCCCTGATTGGATGATGAAAAGATATGACCCTTTTTCATCTACTATTAAAAAAATCGACAAACCAGAAAAATATTTCTCAAAGTATAATTATGACTATAAAGTAATTACCAACAAAGATTTGAATGAAAAGATATTAGAAGGAAAAGACGATTTTTACTACTTAATGCATACTCAAGTAAATGGTGATAAAATAGTATCTGTTATTAACGGAAAAACAGGGAATATTATCTACCGAAAGACTACTAGAATGTCCTATAACATTAAATCAAAAGATATTAGTTTCCTAAATAAACAAATTAATTAGTCTATATAAAACATTCTATGACAAGTTAAAAGAGATATACTTATGTATTTCTCTTTTAATCCCACTAGTGGAATTAGTTCCCAAAGGCTTGCCTCGAATGAAAAAGTTGTTTGTGTCTATTCATACCTCGTGCGCTTGCACCGAGAATATTGATTTCTTTACTATCAGGAGTTCATTTAATATTTTTTTTCTTTTTAAGAACAATGCTGTATTCAATACTTAATTCATTAATCCTATATCATTTCTAAAATGACAAAACAAGAAATAACTAACTTATTGCAAAAAAACAAGAATAATCTTGTACAAGAGTTACATGAGAGTAAAGAACTTGTTGTTTTATTAACACAATCCACCACAAGAAACCTCACCGATGAAGAGAAAGGAAAGGTCAAGGAACAATTGTTAGATATTTGCAAAAGCATTCCTGCTTTTACCGTTTTTATGCTTCCTGGTGGCGCTTTATTACTCCCATTACTAATTAAAGCAATTCCTAATTTACTGCCTAGTGCATTTAGGGACTAGATTTTTATTTCTACTAAAAAACTGTCTTGATCCACAACTCACTGTTCATGAATGAATAACTATATTTTCATTCTAGACAAACTACAGATAACTAAATATCCTCGTGGTTTAAAAATCAAACTTATAGGTTAAACCTCCTAAAATTTGTACTTGTTGTACAGGATAAGTTTGCCATTTTTCATACCCTTGACTTGCGATATTATTCGCTTTTAAAAATGCTGTAAAACGGTTTGTAATATTATAGCCAACATGTGCATTAGCATCAAAATATCCTTCTAAAGTTATTATCGATGGGGTTACTAATGTTGTGCTACTATCTAATTTATCCATACGCTCACCTACATAAAATAAGTTCATTCCTCCAGTCCATTTTTCAGAGAATTTAAAATCTCCAAATATCGCTGCTTTTAACTGTGGTAGGTTCCAGGCTTCAAGGGCTTTGTCTGTTGAAAAACTTGAATATTCTCCACTTAAACCTACTGAATAGTTTTTTGATACTTGAGCTGTAAGTTTTCCATGAACTTTTAATGTATTTACATCATCATACAACACTCCAAACGTATTAGCTTTGTTAAAGTTTTCTGTTTCTAAATCAACATCGTTAACAACATTCATTACATACAATCCCTTATTTTGCTCATTTAAATAAGATCCTTTTATAGCATAACTTACCCTGCTTGATAGTTTCCCTTTAAAACCAAGGAAAGCGTCAAATTGGTTATGTGTTGGAGTTATCCCCAATACCGGAGCTAAATATTTATTTTGTTGTACAAATCGCTCATAAGAATTTTGCTCTAAACCTCCATCTACCCCACCAAAAGCAATTATAACATCATCTACTAAATTATATGATGCATTTATTTTTGGGTATACATAAAAATCAGAATCACTATTTTCACTATCCAATCCAAATACAAGTTCAACACCCAAATTAACATCCAAATTATCTTGTGTATATTGATACGAAGGATGTAACCCCGTTTTCAAGTAAGAATATTTTAGTTCAGACGCTGTGGCTTTAAATACTCCACCTACATAATCTAATGTAGCATTAAGACTAATGTCATAATCTAATATTTCTAATTCAAACTCTGGAGCTAATACAATACTATTTTCTACAGCCTCATAAGTATCCCAAAACCTGCTATATTTTATAGCTCCTCCTTTAAAAAAGGAATCATCTACTTGTAAGTTACCATTTAACCCGCCTGTAAAATAGGTATGTGAAGCATCAATATTTGCGCGCTGTAAATCAGTTAAATCATAAGAAGTACCGTACCAGTTGTATTGTTGGTGTTTGAACAATCCTTCTATTTGATATGACAATCCTTTATCTCTTTTGGAGTAAGTCAAACTTAAATCCGTATCATAAAACTTATCATCTAATTGAACTTCTTTTATTTCTCCTTGGGCAGAATGATGATTTAATCCAATTGTGAAATTATCAGTATTATTAATGGGTAATGTTGCATAAAATTCCGCTAGTACATTTAAATAATTACCTATAGCCAATGACGCATAATTTTTATATAACTTTTTAGGTGCTTGTTTTTCTACTACTGCAGCTTTCCCCTTCGAAGGAGTAAATGTTGATGCTACAGGTATTGAAAAAATTGTATATAATAGCAACTTCTTTTTCAAGTCAATATCATCTATTATTACTGGAACCTCTTTAACCTTAAACGCATCTGAAACTGTTGGTGCATATGGTTTTACTACATTAATCACTTCAGTTCCAATCCCCCCTCCCTCTTCTTGTGAGAATGAAAATTGTACTGAAATAATTAGAACTAATATATATAATGTTTTTTTTGTCATCTTTTATTTTTTTAATAGTTCTACCCTTATATGCGTGGATAGAAATCAATACACTCAAATATGAATCAGTTTTATAATTTCAATACTATTCTCGAAAAAATATAACTCACTGATACGTTAATTACCCTCAATCTCATTTTCTTGATCCATATCCTCTTCAATTGGATCGACATTAATAGACGAATTCCTTTTTGCCTCTTCAATTTTTATTCTTTGTAATTCTGATTTTGCATCGGTAACAACATCTTCATATTTAGTGAAATTTTCGATTACTTTTTCCAATATATAAGTAGCTTGGAACGAATCTTCTAATTCATAATAGTTTTTAGCCATAAGTACCAATCCTTTTGCTGCATAATATTTATACCCAGAATAATCCCTTGTCAAATTTTGAATTTTCACATTAGAGACGGCGTAGTCTTTGTCTTTATGTGTGAAATAAGCATCATAGTACAATGCCTCAGCCGCTAAAGAACCTTTAGCTATCTCTTGTACTTTTCCATACGATATCCTTGCCTTACTCTCATCCCCTGTTTGTATCGCTGATCTTGCAATTATTACTTGTGCGTCACTTTTTATAGCGTCTTCAATTTTGGGGTTTTGCAATACTTTTTCAGCATATACAACTGCTTCTTGGTAATTATCCAACTCATAATTTGATTTCATTAAATTGGTTAACGCAAAAACTTTATTCTGAGGGAAATCAGCTTCATTTTCTAATCTAGTTAAAATCAATTTGGCTTCTTGCCAATTTTTAGCTTCTAAATACACTTGCGATAATCGAGCCAACGCTTGTTCAGTAAAAACATTACGTCCCTTTTCAATCACATATATATAATGAGAAATTGTAGCCGCCTTTTCGTTATTTTTAAAATATGATTGTCCTAAATAAAAATGTGCTTTAGTTGCATTGATTCCTTTAGGAAAACTAGATAAATACCCCGTATAACTTTTAATTGCTTTTTTAACATTATTCGCTAAAAATTGCTTTTCAGCAGCTTCGTAAGTAGTATTATCTAAATCCGCATCGGAAACGGCAACAAAATCTAAGGTTTTGACCCAAACAACATACTCACCTACTCTATCCAAGTCAATATAAATTAAACGAGCTGTTGCAACTGCTTGATTGGCTTCAGAAGAACCAGGATAATTAGAAGCAACCTGTTTAAATTTATTTAAGGCTTGCTCATTAGCATCATTATTGTAATGCACCAACCCCTGTTTCAATAAGCCTCTTGATACATACGAACTTTTTGGATACTCATATAATAATTTATCGAAAGTTTTTAGTGCATTTGAAGTATCGTTTATTAAAACGTATGTATTCCCTAATTCAAACAATGCATCATCTGTATACTGTGAGTTTGAATAGTCCGCTAAAAACAGTATCAAATCAGTTATTTTTTCTGCACTTTTACCTACAAAACCATAGGATATTGCTTTTTGGAAATGTGCATAATCAGCATCTACACCTTTTCTTTTTTTAACTTCGTTATACGTTTCCATTGCTTTCCAATAGTCCGTAGTTACAAAATAACTATCTCCCAAACGCAAGTATGAATCTATTAATCTAAGCTCATCATTGGTATTTCCTTCAATAAAACTTAAAAAATATGGTATTGCTTGTTGATACTCTTTTTGTTTAAAATATCCGTATCCTAATTGGTAATTTAAATTCCCTGCTTCCTTGTACTGTGCTATACTATCATTCAAAGCAAACTCTTTATAACCAATTATCGCATCTTGATAATTATCCAACAAATAATCACATTCTGCTTTCCAAAACTGAGCTCTAGCAGTAAACTTAGGAGTTCTTGGTTCTTTTAGTGACTTATCAAAATGTACACCTGCATCACTAAACAGTCCTTCATTAAATAACGCTATTGCTCGATAAAACGCTACTTTTTGATAAGCTGTTTTATAATTTAAACCACTTTTACTCTCTAATAAACCTAAGGCTTCTTTATAGTTTTTTGAAGTAATGTATGAATCAATTAATAAATTTTCAATTTCAACGTTCGCTGATGAATTTGGATAAGCACTGATATAATTTGATAATACTTCTGGTACGGATTGATATGAGTTTCCTACCTCGTAACTCAATTTCGCATAATTCAATGCAGCGTCAGCCTTTATTTTTGGATCAAAATCCATTTCTGACGCATTTTTAAATGCGTTTAACGCCTCATTTTTTTTATTAATTTTCAAATAGCATTCTGCTAAATGGTAATATGCATTTTGTGCAATTGAATTTTCCCCGTCAATAATTTTATTGAATTCCGAAATTGCGGCTTGAAATTCAGTACGTTTATAATATACATATCCCAATTGATAATGATCCGTATTGGTCCATTTTCCTTTTCTTCCTTTATATTCTTTTAAATATGATAATGCTTTGTCATACTTTTTCAGGTTAAAAAAGCTCTCGCCAATAATCTTATTTAATTGTGAGCGTTCTTCATCATCCATCGCTAATGGTAAACGTTGACTTGCTAAATCAATAGCTTTATCAAAACTTCCTAATTTAAAATTCATGTCGGCTTGAAAATAAGCCATCTTTTCTTGATATTTTTTTTGGTCTTGTACTTGATCAAAATATGATGACGCTTCATTATAATCATCACCTTGATACGCTAAAAACCCTAAGTAATATTTGGCTTGAGCACCATACAATTCTGAATCTTCAATTTTATTAAAATATTTTTTCGCCTTCTTTTTTTGGTTTGTATGAAATAACGAATATCCTTTCTTAAAGGAATAATGCTCCATTTCCTTCACACTTAAGTTACCATCGTCAACTCTGTCATACCATTTTAATGCATAAGCATATTTGCTGTTTCTAAAGTAATAATCACCCACATCGTTGAACGCTGCATTACGTTTGTTACTGGTTGGGTAATCTTCTACAAAACGCTCCATTAATTCATCGGCATTTCGCTGGTTTAACCTAACCGCACTATTTGCTATATAATAAGCACAATTCCCTTTTATCTGGGTGTCGTCAGTTGTGTTTTTTAGTTTCTCAAATAACGTTTGAGAAACTAAAAATTGTTCTGATTTATATAACGATAATGCTTTATCATACGTTACATTATCATGTGTATATATTTTTGTTTGTTGGGCATTACTATTTCCTATTATAATAAACAGGAGTAACACCAATATAACATGTTGCTTTTTCATAAAAATATCTTGAAAATTGTTGCTCAAAAAACGAGTATAAAAATACTGTAAGCTAACATGAATAACGAACAAAAATGAAGTTAATTATATGAACTTATCAAACATTTTATTAATTACCTCATCTATTACCCCAAATTACTCATAGTCTGTCTACTACAAAGTGAAACTAGCTGCTACCTAAGGAAACACTCAATATGTTTAGTACTCAAAAGTGGGGTTCCAATTCCTTAGATAAAAATTCCTGCGCTTCCCTTATCTAATTACTATTTTAACTTTTCATCATGAAAAACCATGAATAATTCGGGTCATCACTCAAATCAAAAAAACATATATTTTAATTAAGAATCATTTTTATAACTTTTTGTTCTTACTTTTACCTTATAAACTACTTTTTATGTCAACTACCGTTTTAGAATTAAAAAATGCTTCTATTTTTCAGGAGGAAAACCTTGTGCTTTCTAATGTTAATTTAAAAATTAATAAAGGAGAATTTATTTACTTGATTGGTAAAACTGGATCGGGTAAAAGTAGTTTTATGAAGACTTTATATGCTGATTTACCTTTGCGAAAAGGAGAAGGATCCATCGTTGGACATGATTTAGTGTCATTAAAAGAAAAAGAAATTCCTTTTTTGAGAAGGAAATTAGGCATTGTATTTCAGGACTTTAAGTTATTAAGCGACAGAACCATATTAGACAATTTAGAATTTGTTTTAAAAGCTACTGGTTGGAAAAACAAAGAGGAAATAAAACTTAAGATTGAATCTGTTTTAACTAAAGTTGGGATGGATACAAAAGGTTTTAAATACCCTCATCAACTTTCTGGTGGAGAACAACAACGAATTGCTATTGCTAGAGCCTTATTAAACGACCCTGAATTGATTCTTGCCGATGAACCTACAGGTAATCTGGATCCTCAAACAAGTATAGAAGTAATGGGGGTTTTAAGAGAAATAAACGCCAATGGAAACACCATATTAATGGCTACCCATGATTATGCTTTAATTTTAAAGTACCCTTCTAAAACATTAAAGCTTCAGGATAATAAAATATTTGAAGTGGTGCAAAAGAAAGGGTAGTGCAAATATTAAAATATTTTTTGAAGTATTAATTTATTTTGATTTACAAAATTTCTCAAAACCAGAACTCTTTCTTCAGATAAATTATAATCTTTAGCAATCAATGTCTTAATTCTTTCTTTATATTTTAATAAATCATTTTCGACATCACATACTTTTTTTATTGATTCCTCATCAATCATATTATCATTTATCAAACAAAACCTGCTATTATATAAAGCATTAATCAGTTTCAATTTTGTTCCTGAATTTTGATATGAAAAAACTGTATTTATATGTGCCCCATTAAATAATGATAATAAATGTGTGTTCCCTTTTATTTTTTCATACATAATATTACCTGAGATATTTGGATACATTTTTTTAAATTCATCTTTTCTAATATTAGATGCAATTACCAATGAATAATCTATATCATTAAACATATTTATCAACTTAGCAACAACTCTTTTATTATCTGAAATTCTTAAATCTCCCTGATACAAAGCATATTCACCTCTTACTCCTAGCTTAATTACTTTGCTGTTTTGATGAAAAACAGGTAATAATACTGTTTCTATGTCATATTCTTTTTTAAAATATAAATATTCATAATTAGATATTGGTAATATGACATTTATTTTGGGAAGTATTTTTTTTTCATACATCTCAAGTTTATAACTTTCTATAGTGAATATTATTTTATTCAAAATACTAGGCTCACTTTTTGCTAATCCCTTATAGTAGTTATGTTCAACATTGTGTGCTCTTAAATACAGTTTTCTGTTTTTAAAATCATTTTTTACTAACGGTAATGTAGTGTGTAACCCTTCAAATAAAACAGGATGATCATCCTTCTTTAAATTATTTATTATGGCCTTATCAAAACGAGATACAGCAACAAAAGGCAATAATGAAAAATGATTATACCATTGTTTTTTACGTTTATAAAAATAGACTTTTATACATAATTCATTTAACTCTTTACTTACAATCACATCTGCAGTATAAACATGTAATATTATCTGATAACCTAACTCTTTAAAGTATTTTAATTTATAAAACACATCTATTACTCCACCATATACAGGAGGATAAGGATTATCAAAAGAAATAATATGTAATGTTTTGTTTATCATGTGAGCTAAAATAGGTATTTTTAGCATTTAATTAAACAATAACGAATGTCTTTCTTCTCTGTAATTATACCCTTATACAATAAGGAAGCTCATATTTTAGATACTCTAAAAAGCATTTTTGATCAGAATTTTAAAGATTACGAGATTATTATTGTAAATGATGGGTCTACAGATAATAGTTGGGAGAAAATAAAGGATCTTGAAAATTCAAAATTAAAAACTTTTAATAACGAAAATCAAGGTGTTTCACAAGCTAGAAACTTTGCTATGAAACAAGCAAAAGGCGATTACTTTACCTTTTTAGACGCTGATGATATATGGGGGGAAAATCATTTGCAAGATTTATTTAAATTAACACTGGACTACCCTAATTGTGGCTTATACTGTACCAATTACACCTATGATTATGGAAATGACTTTATTGTAAAACCAATATTCCCTACGCTTCCTAAAAATAACGATTGGAAAGGTATCGTTTCCGATTTTTTTTTAGCAAGTTTAAAATTTAGAATTGCTACTACAATCTCAGTTGCTATACCAAATAAAATCGTCAATACTATTGGTTATTTTGATACCAATTTCACCTCTGGTCAGGATACAGATTATTGGACAAGAATTGCGTTGCTTTACCCTGTTGCTTTTACAAAAAAAACTAGTGCTGTCATAAATATTGCTGCTGACAATCGAATTTCAAACACGCATCCAAGCAAACGAAAATTCATGACTTTTGAAAAATTTTTAGAAGATGAAAAAACCAATACATCTCTTAAAAAGTTTAATGACATGTATCGTTCTGAATTGGCAATTAAACATAAAATAGTAGGAGATACTAAAACGGCTGACTTTTATAAATCAAATATTGATTATGCTAATATTAATTGGAAAAAAAAAATATTGCTAAAATTACCTAACTCAATTTTAATGCCTCTTTGGAAATTTAAGCAGTGGTTAAAAACTAAGAAAATTGATTCTTATATTTAAGAAAATCTTTATATTCTCTAATATAGTCTTCCTCTATAAAGACATCAGAAGATATCACTAAACAAACACTACCAGCTGAGAAATTATTCAATTCGCGCCATATTCCTTCGACAATTAGTAAGCCTTTATCTGGTTTGTTCAAGGTTACAACCTTTTTCTCTTCGCCATCATCTAATAAAACATCAAAACTACCACTTAGCGCAATTAAAAACTCCAATTGTTGTATATGGGCATGACCTCCCCTGCTTGAATTACTTGGTACATCATATAAATAATATACGCGATTCATCTTAAAAGGAATCACATCATTTTCAATTACTGACAGATTACCTCTTGGATCTTTTATTTTTGGTATATCATAAATACAACTCTCCGATACTGTCGTCTTTTTCATTGATTTATTTTTCCTAAAGTAACACTTCCTATTATCATTTCCTTATATACCTTAAAAATAGTATTAATCTTCATTTTCCCTTGTTTAATATCAAAAAGTATTTGAATTAACATCCATAAATGGAAACTTTTAGGAAAAACCTTAGTAAACACACCTCCTTTGTTAAAATACCACTTAGAACCTCCATATTTATTTCCCGTACTCAAACTAGGATGTTGAACTATTATTTCCTTATAAAAAGAAATGCTTTTATTGGTTTTAACTTCAATATCATTTATAAAAACACATTCTTCACCACTATTAAAAAATTGAGATCCTAGTCCAAAATATTCATTAAACACAACTTTATTGTAAATAATTCTTCTATTAATTAACATTTCCACAGAACAAATATTTAATTTTTGAAAAGCATTTAATTGCAATATTGATTTTTCCGGATATTCTCTATGCAAACAATGCTTTTTTGATTCAACTTGAAACACTATAAGTCCCGAATTTGGAAAAGTAGTAAAACCATTTTCTATTTGTTTTTCAAAATCTTTTAAATACACCAAATCATCATCTGCAATCAAGCACCAATCAGAAGTAGCATGCTGTAATGCCAAATTTCTACTTTTAGACAAGCCTCTTTCAAAAGAATTTATAACTTTAATCGTAGGTCTTTCAGATGACAAAATTGTATTTGAAGTTGTTTGATTTACTACGATAATATCCAAATCTATTAAGCTATGATGAGGAAACATTGCATAAAGGAAATCAAAGTTTTCCCTATGCATCGTAGCTATTAAAATTTGAAAGTTTATTTTTGACCTCATCATAAACAAAAGTAACTTATTTTTTATAATGAAAATTTTATTAGTCGGTGAATATAGTGGATTACATAATTCTCTCAAAGAAGGATTAATACAACTAAATCATAAAGTTACTCTTGTTTCTTCTGGTGATAATTTCAAAAAGTACCCGTCTGATTTTTACACCAATCCAAAATTTATTGAACAGAATTTTTTATTAAACATAGTATTTAAGCTATTAAGAAAGCTCCATTTCATTGATTTAAAAAAAATTGAAACAGGAATACGAGCCTACATAATATTAAAAAAACTAAAAGGATTTGATATTGTGCAACTAATTAATATTGATGCATGTGGCAGCTATCCGTTTATCGAAAAAAAAATAGTTTCATTACTAAAAAAACAAAATAACAAGCTTTTTTTATTATCTGCTGGAACTGATTACTACAGTGTAAAATACGCAGTAAATAAAAAAATTAGATACTCCATTTTAACTCCTTTATTTGAACAAAAAGTTACAGAAAAATATTTTAAACCTACTTTAAAATTCATCACTAAGCCGTATAGAAAGCTCAATGACTATGTATATAAAAATATTAATGGTGTTATCGCTTCCGATTTAGATTACCATATCCCATTAAAAAATCACCCAAAATATTTAGGCTTAGTTCCTAACTGTATTGTTTTTGATAAATTTAATTTTGAGTTACCAGAGATACATCATAAAATTATTATTTATCACGGAATTAATAATTACAATTATTATAAAAAAGGGAATGATATTTTTGAAGAAGCGCTCACTATTCTCTCTAAGAAGCATCCGAATAAAATTGAAATAATTACAACAAGAAGCATTCCATATGCGGCATATATTAATACATACAATAAAGCTCATATCCTTCTTGACCAAGTATATGCCTACGATCAAGGGTACAATGCACTAGAAGCAATGGCCAAAGGAAAAGTAGTTTTTACAGGTGCAGAAAAAGAATGGTTAACATATTACAATTTAAAAGAAGATACTGTTGCTATTAACGCACTACCTTGTGCTAAGGAAATTGCTAAAAAACTTGAATGGTTGATCTTAAACCCTCATCAAATAAAGGTCATTTCTAAAAATGCGAGGGCTTTTATTGAACGTGAGCATAATTATATTAAATCTGCACAAAAATACATAGAAAAATGGAGAGCCTAACCTTCTCTTAAATTATTATCCCCAAACATATACTTTCTTAGTACTATTAAAACTATAATAAAATATAGAATATAGCGAATAAAATGTGCAAATACAATTCCCTCTGCCCCCATTTCTTTTATAAAAAAAGTAGACAAACTATAAAATAACACCAATGAAACAAGCTCCGTAACAACAAACTCTTTCACCATTTTTTTTGCCAAAAATTGATGTCCAATAATTATTGAAGCAACTTTTATAAAATCCCCCAATAACTGCCATTTAAACAATGTTCGCATAGCCAAAAAATCTTCGCCATGAGTTATATCAATAACCCAATCTTTCAAAACAAAAATTAATACCATACCTACAGCAAATAAAGGCAGTAGTGTTTTATATATATTAAACACTTCTTTTCTAAATTCAATACTAGTTTTTATAACCGTAAATCTAGGGATAACATATAGTGTTAAAATAGCAGAAGAAAACATTAAATATTGTCTGGATAAATTTGTCATCGCCGTCCAATATCCCGCATCAGTTTCACTAATTTGATTTTTCAAATGACCACGTAAATCTATTTCCACAAAATTCCCTAGTAATGTAGCTACAAAAGACATTATTGTAAATCCAAATAATTTATTTCTATAGGGAATTGTAAATGATATCTTTTTATAATCTAAGTATTCTTTTAGTGTTTTTGAAAAGAAATAAAACAAAACACAAAACTGCATAATTGGCAAAATAGCTATTGCAAACAACGCTCCATTTAAGTTTTTATAATATAGTAACGCTATTAATAATACAACACCTAAACAATAACTTATCAACTCTATTTTTACAAATTTTTTATAAGCGGACAGTCCATTTATAATCCCGTAGAATATTCTATGTAAAGCAATAAAAGGTACAGCAATAGCCAAAGCCTTAAAAATAAAACTAAAATCATCCCCGTCAGGAAACAACAATTCATTCCAATATGATGCTCCAAAAAACAAAACACAAAAAGAAATAACACTCGTGAAAAAAAGGTATACAAAAGTGGTGGAAAACAATTTCAAAAGCTCCTCTTTATCCTCCTTATGTTCAGCAACATATTTTACAATCCCGTTAAACATCCCCAATGTTGAAAAGGATTGAATCATTGGAATTACATTCCTTAAATCACCAATAAACGCTACTCCTGCCGGACCTAATTTTTCTGCTATAATTCGTTGGGAAACCACTGCCAAAACCGTTCTAACACCGATCGACCCAGAATTTAAAGAAGTTATCTTTAACAGCAAATTGTCTTTTATAAAAGCAGGTACCTTCAATTAAAACTTGTTTAAAATGGAAACTATTTTTTCTGTATCTTTAATAGTCTGAATTGGACTTATTGGCAAACTTAATACTTCTTCATGTATTTGCTCAGTTATTGGTAATTTTAAATAACTATATTCTTTCAATGCTTTTTGCTTATGTGGGGGAATTGGGTAATGAATAACCGTTTGTATTCCATTCTTTAATAAATATTGTTGTAGCATACTCCTATTTTTACATCGAATTACAAATACATGGAATACATGGCTATCTGAGACATTATAGTTTGGAAAAGTAATTTTATCATTATTTATCTGTTCAAAATAATGCTTTGCTATTACTCTCCTTTTACTATTATCTGCGTCTAACTGCTTTAGTTTTATTGATAAAAAAGCCGCTTGTAATTCATCTAATCGAGAGTTTACTCCTTTTATATCATTCTTATATTTTTCAGAAACACCATAATTTCTAAGTTTCATAATCACTTTAAATAATGCAGAATCGTTTGTTGTAATTGCTCCTCCATCTCCTAACGCTCCTAAATTTTTACTCGGGTAAAAACTAAAAGCTCCTCCATCAGATAAATTCCCTGCTTTAATTCCATTCACATCAACTGCACCATGAGCTTGGGCTGCATCCTCAATTACTAATAAACCATGTTTTTTTGCTAATACATTAATTCCCTTCATCTCAGCTAATTCACCATACAAATGCACAGCCAAAATCATTTTTGATTTAGAAGAAATTTGTTTTTCTATATTTTCTGCAGAAATATTAAAACTATCATTAGCTGGATCAATAAAAACAGGGATTAACCCCGCATTAATAACTCCCAAAATTGAAGCTATATATGTATTTGCTGGCACCAAAACCTCATCGCCTAATTTTAACTTTCCTAATTCAATATATCCTTTACACAATAATGTTATTGCATCCAAACCGCTAGCTACACCTACACAGTGTTTAGCTCCACAATATTCAGCAAATTCTTTTTCAAATTGCAGGAGTTTATTCCCAAGAATGCATTGTCCTGTATTTAAAAATTTTGAAAACTCAGCTTTAAATGCTGATTCAAACCTAGCGTTTAGTTGCTGTACGTCTAAAAATTTAATCATATAAATACTTGCGATAACTTTTTATAATTCTTTGTTTCAATTCTAAAAGTTTTATATGTTGTAGCTCTTGCCCCAAAACCTTCTTTCCAAAATAACAATCCTTTATTTACTGATTTCCCTTGGTTTTCCGTAGAAATTCCAAAATCAAAAAATGTTTTATCCTTAAAAACTTCTGATATTAAGTAATGGTGTAAAAAATCTAAACTTCCTAATTTACTTTTATCCTCATTCCCTGAAATATATTGAGAATGTGCCACTTTATTAGTTACAAAAACAGTAGTTCCTGCTACCAATTTATCCATATCATACACATTAAATTGCCTGATGTTTTCTGGGAAATATTCTTTTAATAATTTAATTTCACTTAAACTGTGTATAGGACTTGTATTATGCTTTTCTTTTAAATTAGGAATTAATATTTCATTCCAAAAAGAGTCTAATTCTTTTACTTCTACTATTTTCAATCCAAATTTCACTCCTCTTTTATACCCTTCCATTCTATTACTAGAAATAGTAATACAACTCTCCGTTTTAATAGTAGATGAAATGTCTACCCTTGTGGTTTCTGCGTCTAATAAGAATTGAATATATTCAAATTCCCTACTTGGATTAGATGCGTATATTTCAGGTAATTCCTTCAAATATAATTGTTCGATTTTATGCTCAATAAGATATTTTAGTAAATATTCAAAAATCAAAACATATTCTTCAAACTTAGTTTTTGCCTGAATTACTAGTCCACCATAAGTTAACCCTTGATGAGAATGAACTATATTTTCATTTAAATTAGCAGGTAAAACTGCAACTAATTTTCCTTTATTAAAAAATAGTAATGAAAAATCTTCAAACCTATCATTATGATAGTCCATAAAGTTTCGGTTAAACAAAAAAGTTGCATTTTTTGCCGTAGATATAAATCCATTCCAAAGCTCCTTGTCTTCGGGGCTGTATTTCCTTACTTCTATCAATTCGTTTTTATTTGAATTTTTAGTAAAAATAGTGTTTTTTTAACTGAACAAATAACCAATAGCTAAACGGATTATCATGATTTATATTTTGTTTGTATATTGACGACATTTAAAACTTAATCTCATGTCAAAAGTACTACTTACATTGTCTTTATTAGTTATCATATACTCTAGTAAAGCTCAAAATTTACCTGTAAATGCAAAATCAGGAAAAATAACATTTATAAAAACTGTTGATGCTACAGGACTTACTGCACAACAATTATATGATATTGCTAAAGAATGGGGAGGGAAACAAAATTTCACAATCGAAGAAGATAAAGTAGGGGCTAAAATAACCTACAAAGGTTCTTGTAAAGTTGAATACCCTGCTGTTAAAAGTGCTGAAAAATTTAGTGGTGATGTACAATTCAAATTTCAGTTTGGAGCAAAAGAAGGTAAGTACCGTTATGTATTTACAAATTTTACACATATTGGATCTCCCGAAGACGCTGGTGCTTTAGAAGATACTGAACCAGATTGTACTTTTAAGAAAATTTCTATTCGTGGTTGGACGGTTTTAAAGAAAAACACCCATAAGGAATTACTAAAGCTAATTGATACCTTAACTAAAAAAATTACTGCGGAACAAAATGACCCTACAAAAAGTGACGATTGGTAATATATCCGTTTTAACAAAAAAAAACGAGAATCATGTAAATCATGATCCTCGTTTTTTTTTGTTAAAACATTGCAACTTCCTCTTTTGCTTCTTGAAATTCTAAAAGTATTTCTTTTAAAATTTCTGCTGCTGGTTTAATATCATGTATCAACCCAGCTACTTGTCCGATTTCTAATTCTCCTTCTTCTAAATCTCCTTCAAACATTCCTTTTTTAGCTCGTGCTCTTCCAAGTAATTCTTTAAGTTGCTCTATATTAGGATTTGTTTTATACAATTCTTGTAAATCATTGTAAAACTTATTCTTTATTAATCTTACTGGAGCTAATTCTTTTAAAGTTAACTGTGTTGCCCCATCTTCTGCATTAACAACAACATTCTTAAAACTCTGATGCGCTGAAGATTCTTCACTAGCCACAAATCTACTTCCCACTTGTACTCCATCAGCCCCTAAAACCATTGTTGCCAACATTCCTCTTCCTGTAGCAATTCCCCCTGCTGCAATTAAAGGTATTTTAATTGCTTGTTTCACCATAGGAATCAATGTTAAAGTTGTAGTTTCATCTCTTCCGTTATGCCCTCCTGCTTCAAAACCTTCAGCCACAATTGCATCTACACCAGCAGCTTCTGCTTTTAAAGCAAACTTAACATTACTCACTACATGAACTACAGTAACTCCACGCTCTTTTAACCAAGAGGTCCATGTTTTTGGGTTTCCTGCTGAAGTAAAAACGATAGACACATCTTCCTCTATGATAATATCCATAATTTCTTTTATATTAGGATATAACATTGGAACATTTATACCAAACGGTTTAGATGTAGCCTTTTTACACTTTTGAATATGTTCTCGTAACACATCAGGATACATTGACCCTGCTCCTATTAATCCTAATCCTCCAGCATTACTTACTGCTGAAGCCAATTTCCATCCAGAGTTCCAAATCATTCCTGCTTGAACAATTGGATGTGATACATTGAATAATTTACATATTTTATTTTCCATAAATCAATTGCGTCCTAAACGCTTTGGCTAAATTGTTTTTATTACTCATTTCACTGCTTATAGCGAGTAATTCAGCAAGAAATGAGAGTAGTTTTTTTTTACTTTTTTTTGATGAAAAAAGGAAGACAATGTGTTTTTTTTTCGTTAAATTAAATCTCAATCCGGCATACTTAACCAAAATTATTTACTTTCTAATTCTAAATTATTTAGGACGGATTTTGAATAAAAATACCTCCTGAATAACACAGAAGGGATATTAAGTTAAGATTATTATTCTTTAACTAATTTTAATGTTTGTGACATATTTCCACTAGTAAATTTCAATAAATAAATTCCCCTATTTAAATGTGATACTTTTATTGTTTTTTCTGTTCCATTTACCTCTTGAGTAATTATTTTTTTTCCTAAAACATTAAATACTGTTACTGAAGCCTTACTCATACTTTTAGGTAAATTGACTTTAACATTATCTGTTGCTGGATTAGGATAAATTGATATTACTTCATTTAATTCTAACTCGCTTACTGAAAGAGACCGAGCCAATTCTAAGTTTGGTATCCCATAGCCTAATTCATAATTTGGCGTTGCATAAATAGAGGAAGACTCCTTAACATATTGTATTATTTCCGCATTAGTCTTCCCTGGCAAAGCTTGCCATAAACACGCAACACCTCCAGCTAATAATGGTGAAGAATATGAAGTTCCATTTCCTGCTGATACAGTTCCTGAAGTATTAATATAAGAAGCTCCTTGTCCCTGAACGCAAACATCCGGTTTAAGTCTATTATCAGATGTAGGTCCTTTAGAACTAAAAGATGCATAGGTTCCTGCAGAATTTACTGCTCCAATTGTAAATACATTTGGTCCATCTGCTGGCACACCTACTCTACCTCCCCATGATCCATCAGCCCCAGAATTTCCAGCTGCATTAATTACGACCATTCCTTTAGTATATGCTATTTCAGCCCCTCTAGTTATGAATGAAGTGCTCCCATCTAAATCAGTAGTATAATCATAATTATATTTCGATTCATCAAAAGTTGTATATCCTAATGATGTGTTTATGATATCTACTCCAACATAATCTGCTTGTTCTGCAGCCATAACCCAATAGGTTTCTTCTGCAGGTGTTTCCGGTATAGCATCTTCTGATATATATAAATAAAAACTTGCTTCTGGAGCAGAACCAATATATTTTGTTGCTCCATCATAATAACCTGCTATAAATGACAATACATTAGAACCATGTGAATTACCAGTATAAAAATTCGCTGAATCGTTTACAAAATCATACCCTCCAAGAATTTGGCCGTTAGTTCTAATTTTATCGAATCCCGCATTTGTATCTACATTAGGAAAACCAGCATCAATTACAGCTATTGTTATTCCTGCTCCTGTAAAATCTAGCTCATGTAATTTATGCGCTTTAAACATCTCCATCTGGTTTTGAGCTTGACCATAATCATAGGCTATACGTGATGTATTTTCTTTAGGGAATTTATTAACATGTCCTAATGCAGATTTAGAACTTGAACCCTTTCCTCCAGGATTCAATGAATTATCAGCAAATTCAATACTATCTATATAAGAAAATGTTGTTGACAATGTGCTTATATCAACTTGAGATCCTATTACATGAATTGTATTCAACCATTTAGATGCTCCAACATATGTAATTCCTGTCGCACTAGAAATATCAGTTATATAACTTGGAGTTACTGGCACATCAGAAAATTCAAGAGAAATCCCTTGAGTTGTTCTTCTATCCAATGCTTTCTGAGTCAGCATTGTTAGTGGATTAGCTAGGTAAGTTGCTACATTTGCTTTGCTTCCTAGATAAATCCACGCATGCTCTTGTGAGAAAGAAAAATTAATACTCAATACAAATAAAAAAAGTAATGTTTTTTTCATTATAACGTTGATTTAGGCTAACTCCCTGCAAGTTACGAAATTACTCCTGAACCTACCAATTCATCATCCATATAAAATGCTACAAACTGACCTTCAGTTATTGCACTTTGCGCTTCTTCAAAGCGAACGTACAAACCATTATTTGACTTGTATAACATTGCCTTTTGTAAAGGTTGACGATACCTAATTCTTGCTTTTACTGATAACTCGGCTCCAGTAGCTAATTCCATATCTTCTCTTACCCAATGCAATTCTTTATTTGTAATAAACAATGCGCTTCTGAATAAACCTGGGTGTTTACTTCCTTGTCCAGTATAAATAATATTTTCTTTTACATCTGTATCAATTACAAATAAAGGTTCTGGTGTTCCCCCTACTGCTAATCCTTTTCGTTGTCCTTTTGTAAAATAATGAGCACCTTGATGCTTACCTACAACTTTACCATCTTTTATATTGTATGAAAATTTCTTTGATATATAAGCTAACTCTTCTTCTTTACTTGAAAAACTTGGCTTTTTAGTATTATACATAAAACTATCAGAAGGAACCTCTACGATCACTCCTTCTTTTGGAGCCAACTTTTGTTGTAAAAACTCAGGTAAACGTACTTTTCCTATAAAACATAATCCTTGAGAATCCTTTTTATCAGCCGTAACTAAATCTTGCTCAGCTGCTATTTTTCTCACCTCTGGCTTCGTTAATTCACCAATAGGGAACATTGCTTTTGATAATTGTTCTTGTGATAATTGGCATAAGAAATAAGATTGGTCCTTATTTCCATCTAATCCTGCTTTTAGTTGGTAAATTTCTTTCCCATCTTTTTCTATAATCCCTTTTCTACAATAATGTCCTGTTGCTACATAGTCAGCTCCTAAGTCCAATGCTATTTTTAAAAACACATCAAATTTTATCTCTCTGTTACACAATACATCTGGGTTTGGAGTACGCCCTATTTCGTATTCTCTGAACATATAGTCAACAATACGATCTTTATACTCTACAGAAAGATCAACGGTTTGAAATGGTATACCTAGTTTTTCTGCAACTAACATTGCATCATTACTATCCTCTAACCAAGGGCATTCCTTAGAAATTGTTACGGTATCATCATGCCAGTTTTTCATAAACAAACCAATAACTTCATATCCCTGTTCCTTTAACAAATATGCAGTGACACTTGAATCTACTCCTCCAGACAAACCAACTATTACTCTTTTCACAAATTTCTCTTTTTAAAAGTGCAAAGTTACAAATAAAAAAAAGGTCCGAAGACCTTTTAAAATTGATAAATACTTTACTGTATTTATTCCCGCCAGTGGATTTAACACTCCGAGGCTATCCTCTTTCTAAAAAAGATTGTGATAATTAATACCTTGTGAACTTGCCCTGAGGAAGTAGTTATTGTTTTTTCTTCTTTTTTAATGGATTATTAGAAAGTGTATAGTCTTTCTTTCTTACCAACTTTCCGTTCTCATAATACTTCCAAATCCCTTGAGGTTTGTCCATTTTATATTTCCCGGTTAATGATTTCCTTCCTGACTTATCATATTCTGCAAATAAACCATTTGTTTTTCCGTTTACAAATGCATACTCACTAGTCAGTTTTCCGTTTGGTGCATACATTAATTTCTTACCGTGCGACAAATCATTTTTAAACTCTTCGGTTTGTAATACTTTACCATCTTCATAATAAGATATTTTTATACCGTTTAACAACCCATTTTTATACTCTTCCTTTTCAATCAATACTCCAGTATTCCTTTCATATGAAGACCAAGTCCCCATACGCTTCTTCCCTTTCATATTCCCTTCTGATAGGAATATCCCCTTAGAAGTATAATATTTTACTAATACAATGTCTGAATCAGGTGAAAACATTTTTATACATGATGGATGTTTCCCTTTTGGTTCCTTGTGAAAAAACTCAAAAACTCCTACTTCTTTACCATGATTAAATTGACCCTTATATCTAGGATTCTTTGTATTATCATAATATTTCATCCATTTCCCGTGGCGTTTGCCATTTTCATCAAATGAATTTAAGTCTTGCCCAAAAGTCTTAGATATAAAAAATAGAATTATAAGTAGTATTATTTTTTGCATAGTGATATAGCTTGTTTTTTTAATAACGCAATTTACTATTATTAAGTATAGCAAAAAAGCTGCCAAAAAAATTGGTAGCTTTAATTTTTAAAATTAATTAATCTTTCGTTTACTAACGAACTGATATTATTTTCTTCATAGTGCTTTTATCTCCTGAAGTAATTCGAACAAAATACATCTGATTTGCAAATATTTTATGATTTAATTCTAAAGTAGTTACTTTATGATAATAAACATCTTTATCTATAACTGTTTTCACTAACCTTCCGCTAATATCAAATACTTGAATTTTAGCTGTTAATCCATTATCTATCTCGTATTTAATTTTTACATTATCTACAAAAGGTACTGGATAAATTGTGAATATGGGTTTATTATCTACCAAACTTGATACAACACTATCATAAACACTCTCAGATAACAATATTCTACATTCATCAAAACCTCTATTTATTGCATCAACTGCACCAGTTATACTAGAGTAAGATAAGTTTCCGATATCATGACCTCCTAAAGCTCTATTAGCTAAATCAAATAAACCTTGAACTGTATTAGTATTAGTAGCCTCTAAATAAGCTATTATTTGTTCGGATATTTGAAACATTTCTATTGTATCAACTATATACTTTTCTGATCCACACGAAACTGTAGCGGCAGTATAAAAAGCACTATCTAATTCATATGTATATAATAATTGATCTGCATATAAGTTAAAATACAATGTCATTGTTTGGCTAAATAAATTATTCTTTATTTTACCTCTTCTAGGTCCATTATTTACTAAAGGAACATTGCCCCAAGTATCAGATAAATCGTACGTTGAATATCCTTTTAAAGCATTTGAAGGACCTCCTCCTGGCAACATTTTAAATATATTATCATTTTGAATATCTGCTAGATAAAGACTGAAATACTTACCTGTATTAACATCTCCAAAATCAAATTGTCCTCCAGAAGCATTCAATGCGCCCAACATAATGTATTTAGCGTTTACCTGTTGTTCTTCAGGAATACAAGCTAACCCTCCAGGGTTACCATAAAATCCTTGAGTATAACTACAGAATATTTCATCCATTGGACAAGGTTCAATAAGAACACTACATGAGACTTCACAATCATTTTCATCTGTAATTAAAGCTGTAAATGTTGCTTGTCCTGCCCCTGGAATAAAACTAACTATTTGTTGCGTATCACTTCCGTTAATGGACCATCCATTACCTAATGCAACTGCATCAACTGACCAACTATAACTATAATTCCCAGATCCTCCTGTTGCTGAAGCTTGTAATGTATTTGATATGTTATCTCCACAAAATGGTATTTCATTAAAACCAGTAACTATATCATTACATATAAGTGTAATTGGTTCCCCTACTCTAGCTCCATCATCGATAACACAATCATTTTTATCTCTAATTTTAACAGTGTAATTTCCAGCTGACAGACCACTTATGTCTTCAGTTTTAGCACCAGTACTCCATAAATATTTATAATATTTTGTTCCATCTTTATCTATAAATGGTGTTCCACCTGATACGGTTAAATCAATAGCTCCATCTTTTAATCCATTACAAGTAACATCAGTTACTACAGTCGAACTTCTTAATGCTTCGCTTGGCTGAGTGATAATAGCCTCACAAGTATTACTACAACCATTTGCACCTATAACAGTAACGGTATACGTTCCTACTCCTAGGCTACTTACACTAGCTCCATCACCAACACTAACATTAGATGAATTCACCCAATTATACTGATAAGGAGGATTTCCTCCAGAAGCAACTACACTCACGGATCCATTGTTTACATCAAAACAAGAAACAGGAGCACTTGAACATTCTAAAATCGGTTTAGCTATATCTTTGGATACTGTTACAAAACAAGTATTGGTACATCCATTATCCGTATTGGTTATCGTTACGGTATAGGTTCCAGCTTCATTTACCGTTGGTGTTGCAGTGTCTGCATCACTTACTATATTCCCGCCTTCAGAAGCTACCCAACTGTAAGTCGCACTTAAAGCATCTGTACTAGCACTTAAATGTATCGTACCATCTGGAGTATCACAATCTATATGACCGCCGGTAGCACTACAACTTGGTGGAGTAACATCTTCCGTAACTGTTGCAAAACAAGTGTTGGTACATCCATTATCCGTATTGGTTATCGTTACGGTATAGGTTCCAGCTTCATTTACCGTTGGTGTTGCAGTATCTGCATCACTTACTATATTCCCGCCTTCAGAAGCTACCCAACTGTAAGTCGCACTTAAAGCATCTGTACTAGCACTTAACTGTATCGTACCATCTGGAGTATCACAATCTATATGACCGCCGGTAGCACTACAGCCTGGTGGAGTATCATCTTGCTCGACTATTGTGGAACAACTTGAATCACACCCATTTGATCCTGTAACTGTTAAAGTATATTCTCCTGGTAAACTTACACTAGGATTTTGATCTGAAGAAACAAATCCATCTGGTCCTGTCCATGAATAACTCGATGCTCCATCTGGTCCTCCTATTAAAGTAACGCTTGTTACATCACAAGTCAATAAATCTCCACAACTAGCACTACAGCCT
>JABSPO010000219.1 GCA_013214625.1 Flavobacteriaceae bacterium | reverse complement strand
CACGAGGCCGGTGCTGCCCCTTCGGCTTTCATTATTTCAATTCCTTTTTCGATACCTATGGCATCCCATATTTGAAAAGGACCATGTTCCCAGCCGAAACCAGCTTTCATGGCGTCATCTATTTTATAAAACTCATCAGATATTTCAGGTATTCTATTAGAGGCATATTCAAAAAGTGCGGCTAAACTTTTTCTGTAAAATTCACCAGCTTTATCTTTTCCTGCGACAAGAACTTTAAAACGATCGATAACATTGTCAATGTTTTTAGTAAGTTCCAAGGTTGCGAATTTCGCTCTCTTTTTTGTACGGTATTCTAAAGTATTAAGATCTAATGATAATATTTCTTTTTTACCATCAACCATTGTTTTCTTATAGAAACCTTGTTTAGTTTTACTTCCTAGCCATTTGTTCTCCATCATGGTATTGATGAATGCAGGAAGTTTAAACAAATCGTGTTTTTCGTCATTCGGACAGTTGTCATATATACCGTTAGCAACATGTACTAAAGTATCTAATCCAACAACATCAACTGTTCTGAAAGTAGCAGACTTCGGACGACCAATTACCGGACCACTAAGTTTATCAACCTCTTCAATAGTTAAATCTAATTCCTTAACCATATGAAATAAACTCATGATGCTAAAAATACCAACTCTGTTTCCTATAAAAGCAGGAGTGTCCTTTGCAACTACGGAAGTTTTTCCTAAGAATTTTTCACCATATCCGGTTAAGAAGCTTAATACTTCATTAGACGTTTTTGGCCCTGGAATAATCTCAAATAAATTTAAATATCTAGCAGGATTAAAGAAGTGAGTTCCACAGAAATGTTTTTGGAAATCATCACTGCGTCCTTCGCTCATAAATTTAATAGGAATCCCAGAAGTATTTGATGTAATCAAGGTTCCTGGTTTTCTGTATTTCTCAATGTTTTCAAACACCATTTTTTTGATGTCTAAACGCTCCACAACTACTTCAATAATCCAATCAACTGTAGCTATTTTAGAAATATCATCCTCCAAGTTACCAGTAGTAATTCTATCTGCAAACTTTTTACTATAAATAGGAGAGGGTTTTGATTTTAAGGCTGCAGTTAATGAATCATTTACTAAACGATTACGAACTAGTTTATCGTCTAAACTTAAGCCCTTAGCTTTCTCTTTATCATTGAGTTCTCTAGGAATAATGTCAAGTAATAATACTTCAACACCTATATTGGCAAAGTGACAAGCAATCCCGCTTCCCATGATACCTGAGCCAATTACAGCAATTTTTTTTATGAGTCTTTGCATTTTAATTTCTTTATTTTTTATTAAATATTTTTCGCTGTTGTATCAAGTCAACAATAATGTTTGATACTTCGTGAAAATGAGCTATTTTTTCAGCACTTATGTTATTGTATATTGATTCGTTAAATATGAGTACTTTTTCTTTGGAAATATTTCTCATTTCTATACCATACTCGGTTAAGAAAACTAACACACTTCTACCATCATCGGGGTTTCTCTTACGGTAAATTAAGCCTTTGTCTTCCATGTTTTTTAAAGTACGAGATAGACTAGTTGCTTCCATTCCCATTTTGGGACCTAATGCTGTAGATGCTGTTCCGTCTTTATCAATATTTAAGAGCGTGAAAGCTATTGCCATTGTAGCGCCATACTTACCGGCTTCTTCATTATATGATTTTGCAACAGCTTGCCAAGTGGCTCGTAAAACATGATCGATTGTTTTTTCTGTCATTTATTTGTATATTAGGGGTATATAATATTTTTATCAAATATAATGAAAATTATTATGCACGCATAATAAAACACTGTTAAATAAAAAAACTCCCATAATCAGGAGTTTTTTTATTTTCAAAAAGGATATAGGCTTATTTTTTTTCGTAAATCTTATTATATAAGTCTAAATATTTGGCTTTAATTATTTTGCGTTTCATTTTCATGGTAGGGGTAAGGTGACCTGCATTAATACTCCATACATCTGGAGTAAGTTCAAAACGTTTCACTTGTTCCCATTTTCCGAATTTAGCATTATGTGAGTCAACTTCTTTTTGAATACGTTTTATTAATTGTGGATTGCTAATTTGTTCTTGAGGTGTATTTCCTAATGAAATATTGTGCATTTTAGCCCAATCAGTGATAAACTCAAAGTTAGGCTGGATAAATGCAGCAGGCATTTTTTCGCCTTCACCAATTACCATTATTTGATCAATAAAGCGTGATTGTTTAAATTGATTTTCTAATACTTGTGGAGCAACATACTTCCCTCCAGAAGTTTTAAACATTTCTTTTTTACGATCCGTAATTTTTAAGAAACCATCACTATCGATTTCTCCGATGTCACCCGTATGGAAAAACCCGTTCTTTAATACCTCCTTGGTTTTTTCATCATCTTTATAATACCCCATCATTACTTGAGGTCCCTTAACTAAAATTTCGCCATCATCAGCAATTTTCACTTCAGTATCGGCTAATAGCTTTCCTACAGTACCGATTCTAAAACCATCTGCTCTCATGTCATTTACTGATACAACAGGGGATGTTTCTGTTAATCCGTAACCTTCCATTACGGGTATTCCTGCAGCGTTATAAACTCTAGCTAGTCTTGATTGCAATGCAGCACTACCAGATGCAATAGCTTTTAGATTACCTCCTAATGCTTCTTGCCATTTGCTAAAAATTAGTTTTCTAGCAATTTTTAATTTAAACTCATACCAAGCCCCATTTTTTCCGTAAGGTTCGTATTGTAAGCCTAAGTCAACTGCCCAAAAGAATAATTTTTTCTTAACACCTGTAAGAGCAGTACCTTTAGCGTAAATTTTATCGTACACTTTTTCTAATAATCGAGGTACGGCACTCATTACATCCGGACTTATTTCTTTTAAATTATCACTGATGGTTTCCAGTGATTCCGCAAAATAAATACTTGTTCCACAATATTGGTACATGTATAATAACATGCGCTCATAAATATGACATACAGGTAAGAAACTTAGCGATTTTGAATTCCCAATATTAATAGGTAGTCTAGCTGCGCTATTTAGGGCGTTACTCACAATGTTTTTATGACTTAACATAACACCTTTTGGTCTTCCTGTTGTACCAGAAGTATATATTAAGGTTGCTAAATCATCTTCCTTAATAGCGTTTTTTCTTTCTTCAACTTCAGGTTGATTACTTTCATCTTTTCCAAGTTCTAAAACTTCAGTCCAATTTTTGCATCCATCAACTTCATCAAAACAAAACACTTCTTTTAAAGAAGGGACATTATGTTTAATGGCGTTTATTTTACCTAACACTTCTTTACATGAAACAAAACAATAACTTGCTTCACTATGATTTAATACATATTCATAGTCTTCCTGAGTTATAGTGGGGTAAATAGGAACGTCTTGAGCTCCAGTTTGTAAAATTCCAATATCACAGATGTTCCATTCGGTTCTATTATTCATAGAAATAATAGCCACTTTATCATTTGGTTTAACTCCTAAACGTAGTAATCCACGACTAATAGCGTTTGCCTTGTTGATATATTCCTGTGTTGAAGTAGCAATCCATTCACCGTTGTATTTAGTAACGAGTGCTTTGTCAAGCTTATATTTTTCTAATTGATAATATGGAAAATCGAACAGTCGTGTGATATTTGTCATATATGGATTTTAAAATTGGTTGTTCTCTGCAAATTAGAAAAAAAGGTTCGGTTTTTCAAGGAAATGAATAAAAAGGTGTTATAAGATTTTTATAGAGCTTGGTATTGATGAACTATTGTATCGCGAATTCAAATACATAATCATCCATAATGTATCCATTACCAATATCAAAATCTTCTTCAGCGATTATAGTGAACCCGGATTTCTTGTAGGCTCTAACCCCTTTTTCATTCCCTCTATTTACGGTTAAATAAACAGCTTTGCAGTTATTGGAATTAGCGTAGTCTTTTACACGTTGTAAGGCTAACTTGCCTAGGCCTAATCCTTGAGCTGTGGTTTTTAAATATATTTTACTTAAAAAAACGCGGTTATCTTCTTTGATAACATAAGCTAAATATCCGATAATAATATTGTTATGATATATGAATTCCCATTCATAGCCTTCGTTTAAATTTTGTTGTAAGCGCTCGGGGCTATACATCATATTTAACATATAATCAATCTGTTCTTGACTAATCATGTTATTATAATTATTGTTCCAGATTTCTGTAGCTAAGTTGAAAACCTTTTTAAAATCGTTCTCAGTAATGAGGGTGTAGTTAATCATAATAATTTTTAATAATAGTGTAAAGATAAAAAAAGACCTCACAAGTATTATGTGAGGTCTAAATAATAAAAAAGAATTCTGTTTAATCCATTTTTTAGTGTTTACAAGAGTTTCTATTGGTATAACATGTGTAATTATTTACTAATGATATTAATTTTCAGGTAATTGTTCTATAATTGAGTAGGTACTTAAATTTAGAAAATTCCCTGGATGCGCTAAAGCATTTTGCAAAATAAATGGGGAATCTGGGCTTGCTCCGGTATATTGTGAAGCGCCGTTCATATCTACATCATTTGTATTATATCCGTTAACGATATGAGTAGGAAGGTTCAAGAAGTTTCCTGCATCATTTAAAACATTAGATAGTATATTAGGTGTGTCTGGAGAGGCACCAGTATATTGAATAATTCCATCGTTATTTACATCTCCTGCCCACATAGCTAAAGTATTTGTTGGCATTCCGAAAGGGGTTTGTGCATTTGTCCCGTAGGTTATAGGGGTGTTTGCATCTGTATAATTGAGAATTAAAGAAACGCCAGATAAAACAATAGTATTAGTAGACATTATCCCTAAATGATTGCGGTGTTTTATTACAACATAATAATTGCCCGAATCTGCATTAAAAATAAGACTTGAGGAGCCATCTGTAGCTACAACATCTCCATCTCGTTGTAATAGTGCAGATTGACCTTCTATAATATTGGTGTTATTGGCTTGGTCTCTTAATTCTACCCAAACCCAATCTACAATAGCATCATTACCTGTAGTATTAAAAACGGTATTTTCACACTTTAATGCATCTGAATAGGGAGAGGTAGTAGGGATGAGGTCATTTACTCGTAAGTCATCATTCATTAACCCTGCGATGTCTGGAGAAAGTAATGGCCCTTGTAAAAATACTTTAGGGCTTATAATACTATTAGTACCACAATCTAAACTATAACTAGCTCCAACATCTTTAAACCAAACAACATTGGCATTTGCTGCTGCGACATCATCTACTTGAACACAGGTTAGGCTTGCATTATTAGTTGCATTCATAGTTCCTGTCAATAAAGGTTTGTTTTTTAAATTT
>JABSPO010000218.1 GCA_013214625.1 Flavobacteriaceae bacterium | reverse complement strand
AAGTTGCCAAACGCTGGAATACGTAGCTATATGGCTATAGATACTACTAACGGTACAGGAAAAGAAAATGGCTATGGAGAAAAATTAGTGATTGTAGGTACTACTTATAGTGAAAAAACAAAAGTACATAGTGATATTATTAAAAATGAACAGGACCCTACTAGTAAAGATTCTGGGATTTATGATTTTACTGAGCCATGTCCAAGTGAATGCGATCAGAATAGCCCATTGTTCAATCCATAAATAAAAAATAATTAAATTGTTTAATTTGATTGACTTTTTTGCAAAAAACTTAAGTTTATTTTTACTATTAATAATATGTTCCCTTTATATTATAACATTAAAAAAAAATAAATTAAAATCACTTAAGTTTTTTACATTTTACCTTGCAAGTGTCTCGATAGTAATGATTTGCTCTATTTCCTTAGCAAGAAATAAACTACCTAATTTGTATATATCACACTTTTATTTTATTGGTCAATTTATTTTTTTGTCATTATTTTATAGGAGCATATTTGTTAATCAGATTCAAAAGCGATTAGTTTACATTATTTTATTTGTAGTAATAAGCATTTTAGGTGTTCAATATTATATACAGCCATATTTGTTTTTAAAGTTTAACATTTTAGAAGTATTTATATGCTCATCTCCTTTAGTAGCTTATGCTATTATACATTTATATAATTCACTTACTAGAAGAGGGGTTTTTATCTATATAAACATTGGTGTGCTAATATACTTAACATCAAGCACTCTTATTTTTATTTTCGGAGATTACTTGGCTGATTTTAGAGATAAAAACCTAATAGTAAAAAACATATGGCTTATTAATAAAGGTTTATATATAAGTTATTTATTGTTGATTTTTATGGAATGGTATAAAAATTTTAGAGTATATAAACAATATATAAACCATTCAAAATAGTAATGAAAGAAGAATTACTTACTAGCCAATATCAAGTTATTAAAGCTTTGTTTTATGGTTTGTTTTTTTTAGTATTAGTAACAAGTGGCTTAATGTTATTTTTTCGTTTCGCACGCAAAAAAATAATAGAAAAGGAGTTAGAAAAAGCAGCTCTAAAATTAGAAGGTCAAAAAAAAATACTACAAGCTACTATTGAAACTCAGGAGCGAGAACGCAAGCGTATAGCTCAGGATTTGCATGATGCCATTAGTGCTAAACTAAACGTAGTAAGCTTGCATGTAAACATGTTAATGGACGGAAGTTTAACAGCTACTGAACAGCAGGATGCTTTAGGAAATGTATTAGGAGTAACTACGACTGTTTTAGAAAGCTCCAGGAAAATTGCCCATGACCTACTACCACCAATACTAGAGAATTTTGGTTTAGTAGAAGCCTTAAAAGAATTGCTTGAAGAGTTTGGCGCTACTAAAAAAGTAGTTGCACAACACAAGATTAACTATTTAACCTCCTTGACTAAAGTGGAGGAATTGCATTTGTTCAGAATTGTTCAGGAGTTGCTTAACAATTCCATCCGTCATGGAAAAGCAACTATAATCCGTTTGGAATTGCATGACGCCGATAGGATAATGCAATTGGTGTATAAGGACAATGGAAAAGGGTTTTTAGTAAAACAGGCCTTAAAGGAAAGTGGCTTAGGGTTGAAAAATATTAAAAGCAGAATTGCCATTTTAAATGGGAAATTGCACATAAAAAGCAACTTAAATGAGGGTGCTACATTTACAATAAACATAAAACACAACAGTTATGAGTGATATGATAAAAATTGCCATTGCAGACGATGAAGTATTGTTCCGACAAGGCATTTCCTTTATTCTAAATAAGGAAGTCAATTTTGATATTATCATGCAAGCAGTCGATGGTGCTGACTTGTTAACACAATTACAAAACAGTGCCGTAATGCCTCAAATTATTTTAATGGATTTAAAAATGCCCAATTTAAATGGGGTAGAAACCACTAAAATAATTAAAAAGGAATACCCTAACATAAAAATTATTGCCATTACCAGTTACTATAGCAAACCTTTTATTAGCAATATGATTGCTACAGGAGCAGTAGCCTATTTGGCAAAAAATACGCCACCAAAGGAAGTGATCGCTACTGTAAATGCTGTAGCTACAAAAGGGTTTTGTTATAACGACAATGTCATGCGGGTAATACAGGAAAACATGTTAAATCCTGATGCAAAAACTACCCGTAGTTATTTTGATTTGGAGTATTTAACCAAGCGTGAAGCTGAGGTGTTAAAACTAATATGCGCGCAATGCACCACCAATGAAATTGCAGAGCAATTGTTTATCAGCCCCCGAACAGTCGAAGGACACCGAAATAATTTGCTATTAAAAACCGAAGCTAAAAATGTAGCTGGTTTAGTCGTGTTTGCTTTTCAGCATAAAATAGTTGCCTTGGAAGAGAGTTTTTAACTTATTTTAAGGCTTATCGCTTCTTATGAAACAAGGGATAGCGTGTACATAATTTTTATAGTAATATTGAACTTGTCAAAATATTTTTACTTCGTAATAGTATAAAAACTTCGACAAGCTCAGTTTGACAAAACGGTACTTTTCTAAGGTAATTATACTATTTTAGAAACAATACTAATTAAAAAGCCAACTCCATTTTCAATATTTGAAATGGCGGTTGCTTTTTGCGTATTGGCACTAGCTGCATTGTTTACTTCCTGTAGCACTTTTAAAGCATTGGCATTGCTAATAGTACTCTCTTGAATAAAAGTGCTAATTTCAGTAGTACTCATACTTGTTAAGCTTGCTATTTGAGTAGCAAATTGCGTATCGGTTTGTTGTTCAGCTTTCGCTGCAAGTTCATTCCAGTTTATTGATGACATAAGATGTTGTGTTTAATTCTCCGAGGCTTGCCCCGAACTTCAACTATTATTGTTAATTCATACCTCGTGTGCTTGCACCGAGGATATTGATTTTATTTTAAAGCTGAACTGATTTCTAATAACTTTGAAAAACTATTTCCAGAGTGGATTAATAAGCTGTCTAATTCAGTTACTGTGTTACTAATATTAACCGAGCCGTTGGTTAAACTCTGTATACTAGTCATCACTGATTTTTCTGCGGTTTTCAGTTTAACTGCCGAATCAATTAAATTTTGGAGTGAAACTCCAGCAGTACTAAAGTTGGTGTAATTTGCGTTAAGTTGGGTTATTAGTTGCCCTTGTTCAGTATCCAATATAGATTGCATAGAGTCTTTTTTCTTATTAATAATTGGAACAATGCTTTTTAAAATATTCGGGAGTTCCTCTTTATAATCAAGACTATCAGGTAAATTTTTAGAAAAATTATCCAATAAAGCAGGCGTATACGTATTGGTAATAAAACTATTAATTTGTTCTTTCCTATTGGCGTACAACTGATTTATTAATGAAATATTAAGTGTGTGCATTCCTGATGACTCTTTTAATATTTCTTGTGTTAGCGTAGTTGTAGATGCTGGTATAGAAGCACAAGAGCTTAATAAAACGGCTGCTAAAAGCATGCTATAAATATGGATACGTGTCATTATTATTTTGTTTAAAAGGTTTCGTTTAAGCAGGTATTGAAAAAAGTTGTTTTACTTTGGTAACTAAGCTTTGTAAAACACTAAAAATAGCATCAGAAGAAAATCCCCCAATTAAAGCAAGTATACTTTTATTAAATAAGTTAATATCGCTACTCGTAGTGTATAATGAGATAATTTCAGAAAGAATAATACCAGCAATGATTCCTAAAAATATTAAAGCGGTATAATAAATAGCATCTTCGGGTACTAAAGTTCCTTTTTGAATGGAGTTACTCACATTTTTTAATAAATAGAAAGCAACGCCTAAGCCTGATATAGAACAAAGAAATGTTAAGTTTAATAATAAGGAAAGGCCATTGTTTTCCATGATACCTTTGTCTAACGAGTCATTGTTTACTTCTGGTGATAATGCTGTACCAATAAATACAATTAAAAAAAACAGTGCTAATAAAATTAAATTACGCACTAAGGGAATTTTGTTGTACGATGTTTCTTGAATACCATCTTTATTAATAATATTCAAGTACTGAATAGATTTTGGAGTAGCTGGTTGTACATTTTTAGTTAGTAAACCATGTACATTTAACAAATCATCTAATGTGGTGCTTTCTAATAAGCCGTTTATCTCCCTGTTTATAGTAAGTCCATTATTAAGTGCAAATGACAGCATTGCATTTATTTCCCCCTTTAACTCACTAGTGACTCCCGGGCTAATTAAAGGGCTTGTATTTATAACTCGATCATTTGTGACAGCTGTAACAGTTGTATCCATAATAAGTAATTTGTTAACGTTATATAACACAAAACTACTTACAATGGATAGTACTCTTTAGGGGGTTTCTATTTTGTTTTAAAACCAAGTATTTATACCTGGTTTTTATTTTCTATAGTGAGATTAACATTTTTTAGAGGAATTTAATTAAAGATCATTATCTTTTTATAGAAAAATGAGCAATAAACTCTCGCTGAACTCCTTTTGGTTTTTTTTCTGAATACAATAGTTTAAACCAGTAATCATTTGAGGGGAGTGGGGTGCCTTTGTATAGTCCATCCCAACCTTTACTGTTTTGATCAAACTGTATAAGCTCTTTTCCATAACGATCAAATATGGTAATGTTAGCAAATACCAGTTCTTCTATATGGCTAATGTTCCAATAATCGTTAATACCGTCTCCGTTAGGCGTGAAGAATTTTGGGTAATCTATAATCACAAGTTCTATTACCTCTTTAAAACAAGAATTGCTATCTGTAATGATAATAGTGTGTAAACCGGCACTAACATTATCAAAAAAGCCACTGACTTGTAACTCACCATCGTCCAAACTGAATAAATATTGATCAACCCCAGTTGCAGTCGCTAAAATTTGATGTACATCAGCGAAAGTTTCAGAAACAACATTTGCATCAAAATTGGTAGGGCCTGTAGAAACTGTAATGTCAATTTCTTTAATTAATACACATTTTAAGTCAAGATCTTCTATTCTGCCAAAAACGATTTCGGGATTATCAATATTAATAAATGAAGTTGCTGGGTTGATAGGAAATACATTATCAATTGCATCTTGTTGCGATAAATGATATGTGATTACATATGTATTAATGCTATTTAATTCGGTAACTAATTCGCTGTCAAATATGGATAAATCAATAGTTGTGATTCCGTCTTTAATGTCATCTTTATCACAAATAATATATTCTATTGGAGGAGCAGCAAAAACGGTATCGGTATATTCAACTGTTGTTGTATCACTAGAAATTATCGTACTTCCGTCACAAAGTGTATAGAGCACCTCAGCTCGGTAACTATGTGCTGTTGTAGGGCAAACGGTAATTTCATTTTGATTGATAGCTAGCACAGCACCACTAACATCATCATACCAAGTTA
>JABSPO010000217.1 GCA_013214625.1 Flavobacteriaceae bacterium | reverse complement strand
TATCTACTAATTCCTTATTTTCAAACGGGTATTGCCATTGTGCATATGGCATTGACCCTGAATCAAACCAAACGTCAATCAAATCAGCTTCACGGGTCATTGGTTGTCCCGATTTCGATACTAAAGTAATTTTATCAACTACGTTTTTATGCAAGTCAATAGTATCATAATTTTCATCAGACATATCACCAACAACAAATTCAGCAAAAATATCAGACTCCATTACTCCTGCATCAACTGCAAGTTTCATTTCGGCTTTTAATTCCGCAACAGAACCCATTATTTTAACCTCTGTACCATCTTCTGTTCTCCATATTGGTAATGGAATTCCCCAAAAACGAGAACGAGATAAGTTCCAATCATTGGCGTTTTTTAACCAATTTCCGAAACGACCAGTTCCTGTAGCTTCAGGTTTCCAATTAATTTCTTCGTTTAAAGAATGCATACGTTCCTTAACATCCGTTACTTTAATAAACCAAGAATCTAATGGATAATATAAAATTGGTTTATCAGTTCTCCAGCAATGCGGGTAACTATGGACATATTTTTCAACCTTAAAGGCTTTATTTTCTTCTTTTAATTTAATTGCAATTTGAACATCCACTGATTTTTCTGGCGCTTCACCATCAGCATAATATTCATTTTTTACATACATACCAGCAAACTCACCCATTTCTTTGGTGAATTTTCCTTGTAAATCTACTAACGGCACTAAGTTGTCATTAGCATCCATTACTAATAATGGCGGTACACCAGCGTCTTTTGCTACTAATGCATCATCTGCTCCAAAAGTTGGTGCAGTATGTACTATTCCTGTTCCATCTTCTGTAGTAACGAAATCTCCAGTGATAACCCTGAATGCTTCCTCTGGAGTTTCATATGGTAATGCATATGGCAATAATTGCTCATATTTAATCCCAACTAAATCAACTCCTTTATGTTCTGAAACAATAAAATACGGAATTTGCTTTGCTCCAGATTCATAATTTCCTAGATCAGCTTCATTTTCTACTTGATTGAACTTCTTTCCAGCGAATTGCTTCCCAACTAAATTCTTAGCTAAAATCACATTAGTCGCCTCGAAAGTATATTGGTTGAATGTTTTTACCAATACATAATCAATCTTAGCTCCTACCGCTAACGCCGTATTACTTGGCAAGGTCCAAGGAGTAGTAGTCCAAGCCATTAAATGCACATCTCCATCTATCTGTAATCCTGATGGTAATGTGTTTTTTATTGCTTTAAACTGCGCTACAACTGTAGTGTCCGTAACATCTTGATATGCTCCAGGCTGATTAA
This sequence comes from Flavobacteriaceae bacterium, assembly GCA_013214625.1. GTDB lineage: Bacteria > Bacteroidota > Bacteroidia > Flavobacteriales > Flavobacteriaceae. The sequence goes on along the minus strand of JABSPO010000217.1, from coordinate 4,169 downwards.
TTTCATGCGAACTTAATCCTGTTCCTGCTTTTGGAGAATATGGCTGAATTGTATATCCTTTATAAATTAAATCCTTCTCATAAATCTGCTTTAACAGCCACCATACAGTTTCCATGTATTTTGGCTTATAGGTTACATACGGATCCTCCATATCAACCCAATACCCCATCTTTTCAGTTAGGCTATTCCAGATATCAGTATATTTCATTACTGCTTTTTTACAAGCAATATTGTATTCTTCAACAGTAATTTTTGTGCCGATATCCTCTTTAGTAATTCCAAGCTCTTTTTCTACACCAAGCTCTACTGGAAGTCCATGTGTATCCCATCCTGCTTTACGTTTTACTTGAAATCCTTTTTGAGTTTTATAACGGCAAAAAATATCTTTAATGGTACGACCCATTACGTGATGAATCCCTGGCTTTCCGTTAGCAGAAGGTGGCCCCTCAAAAAACACAAACGGTTTGTTATCATCACGAGTAGTTATACTTTTATCAAAAATATCATTTTCCTTCCAGAATTTTAATATTTCATCAGCAACATTTGGCAAGTTAAGCCCCTTGTATTCTGTAAACTTCGTACTCATTTTATTATTTCTTTTATAAGTACGCGAAAATAAGCAATTTATAGGAAAAAGATGTTATTTAGCCTTTGAAATAGCGGATTAGCTCATCCATGGTAGCTTCTATTGTAGTCTGAGTTGAAACCACAATATTTGAAGTGTGTTTTTTAGCTTCATTTGCTGTGGTATTACCAATGCAAAAAGCAATAGCGTTTTTTAATGAATTTACCTGAGTATAACTTTGCACTGCACTTGGGCTGAAAAACAAAACCCCATCAAACTCCTCTTTAAATCTCTGCGAATTCAATGTAGTTTTGTAAAGAATTTGTTCAGTAAAGTCTACCTTATTTTCTGACAGGATTCTAGGCAACTCCTCTCTTCTTTTATCTCCACAAAAAAACACAAATGAGTCATTTTTATAATTTTTTATAATGATCCCTGCCAAACCTGAAGCGTTTTTGGCTGTTTCAATAACATTATAACTATTTTCAATTAATAACGACGCAGTCTTTTTCCCTACACAAAACACATTTTTTAGCTGTGCTTCTGACTTAACTAGAATCCTTGCAGAATGCTGACTTGTTACAATAGCATTTTCTATAACAAACTTATTAGTAAGTACCAGTTTTTCAATGGAGATAGCATTATACGCTACTAGACCAATATTAGTATTAGCTATAATTTTTCGTTGTGATTGAGTGAGTTTTTTAGTAGATAAAACTTTTATACACCTCATCACAATTATTTAAGTGCTGTTTTAATTTCCTTCATCAATACCGCCCCACCATTAGCTAGTATCTCTTGAGCGCAATGTTTTCCTAAACCTTCAATTTCTGACAACTCAATATCTTTCAACTGAACCTCTATTTTATGTTCCCCATCTAATGAGAACAATACCCCCTCAAAAGAAATTTTATTGTTTTCTATTGTCGCTAACGCACCTATTGGTGCTGTACAACCGCCTTCTAATTCTCGCAAGAACTCTCTCTCAACTGCTGTACAAGTTTCTGTATTAGTATCATTCAATTTTGCAACTGCTTCTGTAGTATAAACATCATTCCCCATAGTATGCACTACCACGGCCCCTTGTGCTGGAGCTGGGACCATCCAACTTAAATCGATGTGATTTTCTGGCAATACCTCAATACGTTCCAGTCCTGCTTTGGCAAAAATTGCACCTCCCCAATTACTCTCTTCTAATTTCTGCAATCGTAAATTTACATTTCCACGTAAATCAACTACATTATGTTTTGGGTATTTATGCAACCATTGCGCTTTACGACGTAAACTTCCTGTAGCAATAGTTCCTTCTCCATTTAAAAACCCTAATCCTTTATGTACTAAAATATCCAATGTATTGGCACGTTCTAAAACAGCTGCTTGACGAATTCCGATAGGTAACGCTGTAGGCACATCTTTCATAGAGTGTACTGCAATATCTACTGTTCCGTTCAGCATTGCTACGTCTAAGGTTTTCGTAAATATTCCTGTAATTCCTAATTCATATAAAGGTTTATCTAACACCAAATCTCCTGTTGACTTTACAGGGACTAATTCGGTTTTATACCCTAATTTATGTAATTTTTGTTGTACAGTTTTTGCCTGCCATAGTGCTAATTGACTATCACGAGTACCTATTTTTATAATTTTCTCCATTCTTGTTTATAGTTGGAATACTTTTGTAATCACAGCAATACTTTCACTTGTTGTAGTGTCATCTGCTTTTAAATGATTTGCAAAATGCTTTGTGATTTTCTGAATAATTCTATCTGACAATGCTTCTGCTTGCACTTGATCAAAATTATTATTTTTCCTACGTTGGTAGTCTATTTCTTCAGCTTTAATTTCGTGTAGTTTCAATTTTAAAGCCTTGATTGTTGGCGTAAATTTTCTTGTTTCTAACCAAGCTAAAAACTCAGCCTTTACTTCATCAATTATTTCAATAGCTTGAGGTAAATATTGCTTTCTTCTCTCTAAAGTATCATCAGTCACTTTAGATAAATCATCCAAATGAACCAATGTCACATTTGGCAATTCTAACACATCATCCGATACGTTTTTAGGAATTGATAAATCCAGCAATAATATTTCTTTGTTTGTTGCAGACAATACCTCTTTATCAATAGTAGGTTGTTGTGCCCCTGTTGCTACAATAACAATATCCGATTGAGATATTTCAGATTGTAAATCCCCATAATCCTTTACAGTTAGCTGGAATTTACCTGCTACTGCTTCTGCCTTACCTTTAGTTCTGTTAATTAATGATATATGCTTGTTATCAATATGCTTTACTAAATTCTCGCAAGTATTTCTTCCAATTTTACCTGTTCCAAAAAGTAAAATATTTTTATCAGAAACATTACTTACATTTTTTAAAATATATTGAACTGACGCATATGAAACAGATGTAGCTCCAGAGCTAATTTCGGTTTCATTTTTAACTTTCTTACTTGCACGAATTACTTCATTAATCAATCGCTCCATGAAAGCATCAATCATTCCGTATTTTTTAGACAATATAAAACTTGTTTTAAGCTGACTGATAATTTCAAAATCACCTAATATTTGACTATCTAATCCTGTACCAACTTTAAACATATGCGCAATGGCTTCATTGCTTTTGTATACATAAGCAACTTTTTGAAAATCTTCAACTGTACCTTCTGTATTTTCACACAAATGTTTAATTAATTGAAATGGGTGTTCAGCGAAACCATATAATTCAGTTCGGTTACAAGTAGATGTAACTATTAAATTAGAAATGCCTTCGGCTTTAGCTTGCTGTAGTAATGCTTCTTTATTTTGAGCATTCAAACTAAACAATCCTCTAACCTTAGCATCAGCTTTTTTATAGCTTAATCCAATAGCATAAAATGTCATTACTTTTGATTCTGGTATTTTCTGCATAGTGTTCATTGTCATGGACTACAAAAATATGATGAAGATTTATAAAAAAGTATCGCTGAAAGTTCTTTTTATATCGTTTTTTAATTTTTATCCATACAATACGTTTAAAAACTGTCGTAAAAGCTTAGTTTTGTAGTGAAATAGTGTCTTTACGATAATTTTATTTAGAGTCGTTCTAAATAAATAAATGTAACTTTAAGTATTAAAAACAACGCTAAAAGAACCATGGAAGAAATAATACTAGAAAAAGGCTTTTTCGTGCTACTCTTTAAAAATGAAACAGATGTAGTGCAACATTTTGAAAAAGATGTTGACACAAAATTCATTCAATTTCATTTCTGTTTAAAGGGAAGCTCTCGTTTTAATTACAACAACGGAAATTACTCCTTTGATGTATTAGATACGAAAAACATGTTATTATATAACACCTTACAAAAACTTCCTGTAAACTTAGACCTTAGAATAAATTCTTGGGTGATTTCTATATTCGTCTCTATCGAAAAGTTTCATTCATTGTTTTCACAGGAAGCAGCCTATATTCCATTTTTAAGTGATGAAAACAAAACTAAAAAATACTACGATGAAGCACAAACAACGCCACAAATGGCTATTGTTTTAAATCAAATATTGAATTTTAATGTAAATAGCTCTATAAAAACCCTTTATGTAAAAGGAAAAGTATACGAATTATTGAGTTTGT
>JABSPO010000216.1 GCA_013214625.1 Flavobacteriaceae bacterium | reverse complement strand
TGAATTATCTTGCGCATCGGCATTTACATTAGGTTGATCTAATAGAATATCATGAACTCAAAATAACTTTGCTATTGGTTATAACAATGTGATTTCAGGACCACAAAAAAATATTACAATTGGAACTGCTAATAGTATAAGTAATAATGCTGGTTTAGGATATGAACAAGCAACTATAATAGGTAACAACTGTAACTTATCTACTCCAAATACTGGTAACAGCACTCAATTTGGTATGATTGTTATAGGAAATAATAACGCTCAAAATTATCCAGGTACAACATCAGGACAACCATTTAGACCTAAAATTGTTTTAGCTGCAGACACAGGAGGTGCTCAAAAAGATGCATTAGTAATTTCAGAAGGACTTAATGGTATAGCGTCAATGCTACATTCAGATGCTTTACTAGAACATAACTTTGCAAATGATGGAGCTGCAGCTGCTGGAGGAGTTCCAGTAGGAGCTTTATATCATAATGCCGGCGAAGTAAGAATAAGAGTAGTGTAAAAATAAAAAAAAACAAGTAATAATAAGATTATAAGAAATTAAAAAAATAACAAAATGTACGGATACGTTAAACAAGCAGATGGAGTTTTAAAACCCGTCTTATTAAAAAATATTAAAAATATATTTCAAATAGGTAACTCTGTAAACATAGTTTATTTTCAAGTAGGATCAACTCCTATGGAAATACCTAGAGTAAATCAAGAACTATATTTTTCTGAAGGCAGAACGGTTGCGTGTGAAGGTAGTAGCGCGGCTATATATACTCTTCAAGATACTGATTTTGTAAATGGAGATGTTAAAATAACTTTTGGTAACACACATTTAAATATATTAGAAACAGTTACTTCTTGGGTAAATAGTATTTTAAGTGAATCAAATGTAGGAAAAGTAACATTAAATGATTTTGCACCATCAATAAAAGTAGGATATGTTTTCAGTAATGAAGCATCTATGCCTACTGCAATGGCAATGCCAGAGCAAGAAGGAGAAGAAATATGTGACACTGCTATAGATTTACTAAAATCAAAAGTTGTTTTTGTTGCTACAGATATGGTTGCAAATTCTGTACCACCTGTGCACACAAATATATTTGAAGCAAATTTTGTTGAAGATACTAGAAATGTATCTTTACAGCCACTTGCAGACGGTAAATATATTTTATATCAATTTATTGCTCCAACTGAAACTGATGGAGTAGTTGATGGACCAGCGCCAGAAGTACCTTGTAGTCCTAGTTATTCTAACGCGCTTTCACCAGCTATGGATGGAAAGCAGTTTATAGTTAGTGTAGCAAATGGAGCTATATCAGAAATAGTAGTTTGCCCAATAATTTTACAAGCAACATTTAGTCCGTTTGTAGAGGGTGAAGCTTTTGGATATACAGATAAATGTCTAGGTAAATTTGATACTAATCCAGGTACTTGGCCTACAGCAAAAAATCCAATTTTTAATGAAGTGTGTACAGTGTTTGGCGAAGAAATTGCTTGTTTATCAACAGGAGATAAATATAATTTTTCAGAATATTGGGTAAGACAAGAACCTATAAATGAAGAGCAAATTAGTATAGGCGCTAATTATTCAGTTTGTTATGAAAGTTTTCCTGATACTTCAGTACCTAAAACAATACCACCTCAATATATAAACGTGTGGCCTGATAGTGTACCACCAAATTTCCAAGTTATTCCTAAAGATGCATCAGATAGTAAATCTGATTTTGTAATAACACCTACAATTGAAAGTCAACTGTCATATCCTCACAGAATATATGGAGAAATAGAAAGCGGTGCTCAAAGACCTGAATTTGGAATTAACGGTATAAACATGAATGTTATAGAAATACCTAGCGTTCCACCTGTAATTGAAGGACCAGAACCATGGCCTGGTGGATTAATAATGAATGGATTACCCGTAACAATGGATAATCCATATTGGTTGGCTGATAATGGTTATGAAACTTTATTATCCGACGGAACCATGGAACCAAAAGACACAGCTACTCCAGTATTTTGGTATTATGGAGCTCCTTCTTCTGTAAATTGGCCACCTCAAACAGCGCTTAATCCTACACCAAATACTAATGTAAATTTAAGTTACGCGGCTATGACAGCGCCTGATGGCTCAACAGTAAACATGAGATGTTTATTAGCTTATCAAGCAGGAAATCTAACTCCACAATGGTCTAATTTTTTCAGTCAAACAGGACCTCAATCACCATGTGTAGAAGGAGGACCAAGCTGTAATGGTTTAATTGCTAAATATCCTCCATATTCTTTTCTTGAATCACAAGACAATGGCGCAAATAAAGCTACATATATTTACGCTTTAGCTCAATCAGAGTGGTTTCAACAAAGATTTCCTAATAATATTAGCCCTTATAATGGTTTTGCTTATGGAAATATAGAAGAATTACAACATAATGTTGATATATATTCTAGAGATGTAGTAAATGGAGAACCAGGAGCGTGGAGAAATTATGCTCCTCAAAGTAATCAAATGGCAACTGGCTTGCCTTTTGGAATGGTTAATAATAATGCGTATGATCCAAATCTTCCACCTTGGGTTGAAAATGGAATACACGCACCTACACTAGTTGTTACTAAACCAATTTTAATTCCAGAAACTAATGCTTTACTATTAGAAAAAGGTTATACACATAGAATGTTTGGTGTTGGTACACAATGGAGTGCTGGAAGTCAAGGAGCATGTGGTTGTCCTAATAATCCTGGACAAAGCTGGTATGATGGAGGTATAAGAGTTTCTAAATCTGGTACTATATATAGAGGAATGTATTACACTATGAGTGGCTCAGCTCCATTTGAAAGTTGGACTCCTTATCTTACTGGTCAATATATAAATAGTCAGTTTGACGCATCATAAATAATAAATAAATAAAATGAAAGAAACTTATATAAAAATATATAATCAAGCTCAGCAAAAAGTTGGATTAGCTGCGCCATCACCTGAAGAAGTAGAAGCAATTAATATAACAGGAGACATGATAGCTTCAGAACTTTCATCTATGTTAGGCATGCCTGACGGAAATGAAAATGCGCCCACATATAATCCACCAGCTGGAAACATGTTAGGATACGCGTGTAGCTCGTTTTCTCACGGACCTGGTGAAGGTCATTTTGGAGAAATGATGGATGAAGGAGGAGGAGGAGAAGATCCGACTAGTTATCAAGCTAATGCTTGGAGATACCCTATAGACGCAGAAAATAATAACTTTATATTTGCAGATCCTAGTAACCAAACATTTGCACCTTGCGGCGGCGCGAGCATGGCTTAAAATAAAATAATAAAAAAATAATAATATGGCACCATCGGCACAACCCTTTGACGGACTTTTTCAGTCTATGACAGAAAGATTAAATGAACAGTTAGTTCAATTATACAGTCAATTAAATAGACAAGAACAAGAAGTTTCCCCTTCTTATTTATCTTTATTAAACTGTAATGTTATTACAAACGTGTTTAGAACAATTCAAGATACAAAACCAGAAAATATTAATTATCAACCAATTGTTCCACCGGGCGAGCAAAAAAGTAATATTGGTAATTTTATAGGTGATTTTCAACCTACTATTACAGTTGAGTTTTCAGAAGCAGGACCACCTTTAATATTAAACTATAATATATGGCCAATATTTACTGGAGCTGAAACTGATAACGTTGTTCAAATGACTGTTGAAAAATCAGCTACATTTTGGGGTATAGATTTATCTGATGGCGGAATATATACTATGACTAGTCAACAATGGTGGACTAATTTAGGTGCAGCATGGAGTAAAGCAGGTAGAATTTTAGAAAATGATTTAATGCACGCTATGAGAAATGCTAGAAGTGGTAATCAAGCAATTGTTGATTTTATTCCTAAACCAGGTATATTTTTAAGTGTGCCAGTTAACACTACATCAGCATTAACAACTCCAGGAGGAACAGGTGAGTTCCCTGGTGAGCCTGGATTAGAAGACGCAATTCTAGAACCAGGAATGGAAGGACCAGGGGGTGGAGATTTTGAAGGTCATTTTGAAGAAGCAATGCTAGGATAACATACCCTGCTCGGGTAGAGCAATAAACCAAATATAAACTTAAAACCAAAAACTATGACGTTTTATTACCAGACTAGATCGTGGAATAGTCAACCACAAATTTCAGAAGAAACCATTAACCTTTGGAAACATCTTTCAGAAAAAAAGAACTGGAGGATAACCCAATTACCAAACGGTTTTTATCAAACTGAATACCAAGATCCAACAGATGATACTTGGAACGACGTTACAAGACGTGAAACTATGGAAGGAGCAGAACAAGCTATTGATGGTTCAGTAGAACATTATGCTAAAAAAGTAGAATTCTTAAAAGGTCCTAAAGTCGTTAAAACCTTTAAATAATTAAATTAAATTAAATCAAATGATAGTAAAAAATCTGAACTTTGGTGGTACGGCCAGAGAACAGGTATTTAAAGGAATAGAAAAACTCACAAATGCTGTTAGCTCCACATTAGGAGCTAGCGGTAAATGTGTAATTTTAGAAGATGCAAATGGTAATCCTATTATTACAAAAGATGGTGTTACTGTTGCTGATTCAATTATTCTTTTAAATCCTGTAGAAAACATGGGTGCAACATTACTTAAAGAAGCTGCACGTAAAACAGTAAGAGAAGCTGGTGATGGTACAACTACAGCTACCATATTAGCACATGCTATACTAAAAGAAGCTTATGTACATTTAGATAAATCAAATACTAGATTAATTAAAGAAGGTATTTTATCTGCAGTAAATAAAGTTATAGCATATTTAAACAAAGTATCAGTACCTGTTGAAGATAAAATAAAAGAAATTGCTACTATATCAACAAATAATGACTCCGAGCTTGGAGAAATTATAGCTGAAGCGTTTATCCAAGTCGGTAAAACCGGCGTAGTTATAATGGAACCTTCACAACACGGTGAAACTAAAGTTGAAATTGTAGAAGGAGTTGAATATGATAAAGGATTATTAAATCCTAACTTTGTAACAAATAAAGAAAATAATACTGCAGAGTTAGATAATCCATTAGTATTAATAGTTGATTCTAAAATTGATTCAATTAGACAAATACAAAACGTATTAGAATACGTTATTAAAAACAATAAAGCTTTATTTATTATTGGCGATGTAGAACCACCGGTTTTATCAGCATTAGTAATGAATAAAATGAAAGGTAATATAAAAGTTAATATTGTTGATCCACCAGCTTTTGGTTTAAAACGTAAAGAAATACTAGAAGATATTGCATTACTTACAAATTCACAAATAATAAATGAAGATTTAGGTGATGATTTAAATACAATTGAAGTTGATTATTTAGGCACATGTTTAAAAACAACAACTAGCAATGATCAAACAATAATACAAGTTGAAAGTGTTAGTGAAGAAGTTGAAAATATAATTTCTGATATTAAAACTAAATTATCTAAAAAATTAAAAGCTCATGAAGTAGTTATGTATGAGCATAGATTAGCTCGTTTATCTGCTAAAGTTGCAATTGTAA
>JABSPO010000215.1 GCA_013214625.1 Flavobacteriaceae bacterium | reverse complement strand
ACAAATGTGGGGATTTACATGAAGCAGAAGATATTGTACAAAATGTTTTTATCAATCTTTGGAGATTATGTGATACAGTCACATTTTCAAAAGCAAAATCGTACATATATACCGCTTGCAATAATTTATTTTTAAATACTGTAGCGCATAAAAAAGTCGTTTTAAAATATCAGAAAACAATTACTCAAATAACTGATAACGAAAGTCCAGATTTTTTAATTGAAGTTGAAGAATTTAGAGTAGAACTCCAAAAAGCCATTAATACCTTATCCGTTAAAGAACGAGAAGTTTTTTTACTAAGCAGAATAGAAAAAAAGACCTATAAGGAAATTGCTGAAATTACTGGACTTACAGTTAAAGCCATCGAACGTAGGATGAGCATTGCTTTAAAAGCCTTAAAAGAGCTATTAGGCAAACATATTAAAATATAAATAGGGTGATTTAATTTTTAAATGTCTTATTAATAAGAGACTACAATATTATGAATAATTACGAAACAGATGATACTTTTTTAGGAAGATGGATTTCCGGAGAACTCTCTGAAGAAGAGCGAATAGCTTTTGAAAAAACTAAGGAGTTCAAGCAATTTGCTATTATTAATTCCGAAGCACAATTATTAGAAGGGCCTACAATAGACACTGAAGCTGCATTACTAAAAATTAAGCAACTAGTACAAGCTAAACCAAAAGTTATTCGTTTGAAACAAATAATGCGTATGGCTGTAGCAGCTATTGTTATTGTTAGTTTAGGATTCTTTTTAAACTCTTCTAAAACCTACACTACAGCTATTGGAGAAACACATGTTGTTACTTTAGCAGATGGTTCAATCATTAACTTAAATGCCAATTCTAGTGTCTCACACAAACGTTTTTTCTGGGATACTAACAAAGGAGTCAGTTTAAACGGTGAAGCTTATTTTACCATTACAAAAGGAAATGGTTTTACAGTACAAACCTCCAAAGGAATAGTTACGGTTTTAGGCACTCAATTTAATATTAAAGATCGCGCTAACTTTGATTTAAAATGTTTTGAAGGAAAAGTAAAATTTAAGGCGAATAATATCAATAAAAAATCATATCTATTAACTAAGGGTATGCAAGTTAGCATTGATAAAAACAATTTGCAAGAGAACTTATTTTCTGAACAAAACCCTGATTGGAAAAATGGAATGTCTTCTTTTACCAATCAACCTATATCTATAGTATTAGACGAATTAATGAACTACTACCCAATTGAGTTTGAACGTAAAAACATTAACACTAACCGACTGTTTAGTGGGAGTTTTACTCATGATAATCTAAAAACAGCCTTACAGGCTACTTTAGTACCAATGGGTATACAATACCAAATATCTGACAGTAATGAAACCATAATTTTATCAGAATAATACTAATTTAATTTTTAGATGGCGTATATTAAAATTGAACCATTTTTGTTCAGATTAAGACAAAATATTTTAGTATAGCCGTGGCTATACTAAAATATTTTAACGAAGATATGGATGAAAAAGAATTGATTTTACACGGCATTAGAAAGTTAAATTAGTATAATGTACATTTGCGCTAATCTTATTCCAAGAGTATATGCGGTTTGTATTGTTTTGTATTGTTTTATTATTCGCTTTTAAACTGAATGCTCAGGAGAATTTAGATTACTCGTATACAGAAACACCATTATTAGAGGTAATTGAAGATATTCAACGTAAAAACAAGGTGTCTTTTTCTTATGCGAAAGATGTAATTGAAAGTAAGTTTATTACACTAGCCTTTTTACAAGTTGAATACACCGAACTTTTAAATACATTAGAAGCACAAACGGGATTGCTTTTTAAAGTAATATCAAACAAGCAAATCATTATTGCCAAAAGAAAAAGTACTCCAGAAAATACCGTATGTGGTTATATATTAGATACTATAAGTAAACAGCCATTATCGTATGCTCTGTTTACCAACAGTAATGGAAAACAATTTACTACCAATTCCAAAGGATATTTTTCAGTAGAAAAAACATCTACAAACGAGTTTGTTTTACAACAATCTGGTTATGAAAACATCGCATTTACAGCAAATACTAGCTGTTCACCTATTTATGCCCAACAAAGTTCTGAGGCCCTTGAACAAGTTATACTTTTTGGATACATAACTACAGGAATTGACAGAAACAAAGATGGTTCTATAGATGTAACTAGTAATTCATTAGGTATCCTACCAGGATTAGTAAGTCCTGATATTATGCAGAGTATTCAGTTAATTCCGGGTATAAGCAGTTTAGACGAATCGGCTACGGGTATTCAAATTAGAGGAGGGTCTCCCGACCAGAATTTGATATTATTTGATGATATAAAACTGTACAGCTCAGGTTATTTTTACGGTATGTTTTCGGCATTCAATCCCTATGCTACCCAAAAAGCTAGTGTATTCAAATCAGGTACTAGTGCTGCTTATGGTGATAGAATATCTGGTATTATCGATATTTCTACAGGAGAAGAAATCCCTAATAAATTCCAATCAGGTTTTGGTTTTGACGGGTTAAGTATAGATGGTTATATAAAAACACCGCTTTCTAAAAAATTAGCTGTTTATTTTTTTGCCAGACGTTCTTATACAGATGTTTACAAGAGCCCAACTTATGATAGCTATGCAGAAAAAATATTCAGAAATGGTGGAACCGTAAAAGACATATACGGTAATCTTTTGACTATTGAAACTGATGATGAATATACCGTAAACTCCAGCTACAACGATTTTTCATTTCATGATATTAATGCGAAGCTTATTTTTGAACCATCAGAAAAGAATAAATTTATAGTAAGTAGCTTATTTACTAAAAATGCACTTGATTTTTCATTTACTAGTGAAGGAGAAACCAAGATTGACGATTTATACACTCAAAATAACGGACTAAGTTTTAATTGGAAACACAAAAGTAGTGCTACCAGCACAAAAGAAATTAAAGGGTATTATACCGGTTACAATTCCTTTTATACTAATGAAGAAATTGAGGATGGTTTATTAGAAGAAATTAGCACTAGAACCAATAAAATTAATGAATTTGGTTTAGATATATCTTCTAGAAAAAAGCTCAGTAAAAAGCATTCTTATGCATATGGTTACCAAATCTCTCACACCAATTTAGAAGTAGGAATCTCTAAAATAAAACCTTTAGAACCAGAAGAAAACGAAAATTTTCCTCAAGACAGTAAAAACTTGAAAAATGTTTTATGGGGAGAATATCAATTCAGTGGTAAACTATTGAAATATTTTAGCTTTGGAAGTAGGTTTGTACACTATTCAAGCTTAGAAAATTTATATTTTGAGCCTCGCTTAAGTTCCGAGTTTTCTTTAGTAAAAAAGCAATTATTACTAAAAGTAAGTGCGGAAAGGAGACACCAACCCATATCTCAGTTGGTAGAATTTAACCAAACAGAATTGAGATTAGAAAATAATCTTTGGCGTTTATCTGATAACAATGATTACCCCTTATTAAAAAGTAATCAAGTGTCTGTAGGGTTATTATTTAACAAAAACGGTTGGACAATAGATACGGATGCTTATCTAAAAAAACTTTCTGGGCTAACAACTTTCACGAACGGATTTAGTACCCCACAACTGGAATTATCATCCGGAAAGAGCACTATAAAGGGGCTAGACATCTTATTCAAAAAACGCATAAACAACTACCGTATATGGCTGGGGTATACTTATAATGACATCGATTTTAAATTCCCTGCTATTCAAAGCGAATCGTTTTCTGGTAATAATGACATTACCCATAGTTTCAGAATATCTAGCTCTTTAAAACTGAATGATTTTAAACTTTCTTTGGGGTGGCAATACAGAACAGGAAAACCTTTTACTCCTATCACTAATTTAGATTCAACTAATTTAGCGGTTACCTTTGGAAATATTAACAGTGAAAGACTTAAAGCGTATCACAGACTAGATGCTTCAGCTACTTATAGTTTTGAATTAGGAAAAACAAAAGTACAAATTGGTTTATCTGCTTTAAATATTTATAATAGAAGAACTCCTATCTCTATTACCTACAGAACAGACCAAGAGGTTTTTGGTTTAGAGTTAAAGCAAGTTATACAACGATATTCTTTAGGATTTACTCCTAATGCTTCTTTTAGATTGTTTTTTTAGTATTCATTTTACATTAATTAACAACAAGAGATTCTCTCTGAAAAAAGTAAATTACTTTGCCTAAAAAGCACTTAAAGATATTATAACCAGAACAACACGTCATAAAAAAAACTCGTTTAAATGAATAAACGAGCCTTAATATTTTTAATGACTTATTTTTATTTAATCACCAATCTTCTGATTCTATAGATACTAAATACAATCCTGAAGATAAAGCAGAAATATTAATGGATTTTCCTGCATAATCATCTACTGAAAGGATTCTCTTTCCATTCATACTATATATAGATACAGTTGCATCTGTAGTCAAACCAGCTACAGAAAACACTCCTAAAGAAGAAGTAATACTCATTGTTATACCATCCGGAAAAAGGATTTAAAACCTTAACTCTGTACTTCAGTAACTTCATTTGTTTCACCGCCATCTGCCAATGCAGCAATGGTAAAACTACACCCTCCATTATCTATTAAGGTATAAGTATAGGTGTTTTGTGCATTATATTGAACTGAGAATAAAGTTATTACTAAAACTAGTAATGTACTTAATGTATTTTTTTTTATGTTTTAATTTTTTTAAGATTTTGGTTTCTTTTTAACCCATTATGCATTTAATATTTTAAATGCATAACGGAATTTTAATTTTTAATTTAAGGCAATTGCTCTGTAATTGAAAATGTGCTCAACCCTAAGAAATTTCCTGGATGTGACAATGCATTTTGTAAAATAAATGGAGCATCAGGAGAAGCTCCTGTATATTGTGCATTTACATCCATATTAACATCATTTACATTATAACCTGTAGCTGCATATGTAGGTAAATTCAAAAAGTTTCCAGCATCCGCAAGTACATTAGATAATATGCTAGGAGAATCTGGATTTGCTCCAGTATATTGAATTACATTATCTCCATTTACATTTCCTGCCCACATACCTATAACACCTGAAGACATACCAAAAGCTGTCTGTGCATTACTACCATAAGTAATTTGACTTGCTGAATTAGTAAAATCTACAGTTGTTGGTGAACTAGACAATGCAATAACACTAGAACTCATTATTCCCAAATGATTTCTATGCTTAATAACTACATAATAATTCCCTCCAGCTTTTGCAAAATTTAAAGGTGACGTACCATCTGTAGCTACTACATCTCCATCACGTTGTAATAATGCCGATTGTGATGCTATTATAGTTGTATTAGTAATAGCGTCTCTCAATTCTACCCAAACCCAGTCTACAATTGCATTAGCTCCAGTAGGTGTAAACACACTAGCATTACATCCTAAAGCATCTGCATAAGGACTTGTTGTAGGAATAACTCCAGCAACACGTAAATCATCTCGCATTAGTGTTTCTTCTCCTGAATTAGGGTTTAATGATGCTCCTTGTAAATATACAATAGGGCTTACCTCAACATTCCCATAAATTGCTGTTGGTGTATTTGTCATCTGAACAGCACCACAAATACACCAACAGCAA
>JABSPO010000214.1 GCA_013214625.1 Flavobacteriaceae bacterium | reverse complement strand
CGTCAGTAACTACAGGGCTATCTTCAATGCGAGTAAATGTTCCGTCACCATTATTGTGAAATAAATGATTTGTATTTGTAGAAAAATACTCTGTAACAAATAAATCTAGGTATCCATCATTATCATAATCTGCCCAAGCAGCACTATGACAATAAACTCCATATTCTACTATATCACCAGATGTGATTTTAGTAAAAGTACCATCACCATTATTTTTATACAGGAAATTCCTAACTCCTCCATTATTCGCTACAAACAAATCTAAATGTCCATCATTATTATAGTCGCCCCAAGTAGCGCCCAATGATTTTGCTACATCATTAACAATGTCTCCTGTGGTAACTTTTGTAAATGTTTTATCTCCATTATTTTCATAAAGAATATTTGGTTCAGTTTCATCATAAGTAGTTACAAATAAGTCATCATATCCATCATTATTATAATCTCCCCAACTCGCAGCCCAGCTATCAGTTGTATCTGAAGTTAAACCTGCTGAAGAGTCTATTTTGAAACCAATACTAGGATCAAAAGCTAAATTTATAGTTGGATTTACTTCTCCACACATTGATTCACTAGAAATACTCACCAAAGCATGATCTCCTGGTTCAAAAGAGCTATCTATATCCATATTAAACTTTAACTTAAAGTGATTGTTTGAAAGGTCAAGTACTCCAGGTAAGCCATTAGTAGAGATCGTAGATTCTATATCTGCTATAGTATACACATAATTGTTAGACCCATCTACAGTTGGGTCGGATACTGCTAGATAAGAGCTACTTAAGGGATATTGTATTTGCCCACTACTTGCTTCAAAAGTCATTGAATCACCTACAGGGTCAATACTTATTGAAATATTTTTTAATGAGCCTTTTTTCACACTTGAAACATCTATTTCAATTTCTACAGTAGACCCGCATATATCTCCTACATTTATCCCCTCAAGAGTTACTTGCATTCCTGTTGGCTCTGGTTCTACAAAAAGCCCGTATGTACTAAATCCACAAGTAAAATCACTAAAATTTTCGGGGTATGAAGTACATTCATAACCTGAATAGACCGTAATATAATCAGGGATACAATCTGTGTATTTAGCTATAATAGTTAGGTCTTTTACAGAGGAACCTGTTAACTGTCCTAATTTATAAATATCTCCTGTTAACGGAATTTCTTGTCCCGTATCGTCATCAATCACCTGTATTATTTGTGTAGCACCTGTAGGGTTTTTAATATGAATCCATGCATTGTCAGCATTGATGTTAGATGAATTTGTATTAACTTTAAAATCCCAAGAAACTGTTTCAGTAAGTCCAAGTAATATAGGATTATCGGAAGATAGCGCTAATGATGGGGGATTAAATTTTAATCTATCTGGATTAGTAGCCTCTAACAAGCCAGATTCTCCTCCCCCTAAAAAATCTCCTTTTGAAAAATTAAATTTCCAAGTTAAGTTTTCATAAGCATTAATTGGCACATCGCAATTAGGTGTTAAATCCATAGACAACTTTCCTTTAAAGCCATCATCGGATAAATTTATAGTACCTCCATAGGCTGCGTAATGTTGCTCTAAATCAAAGGTGTATAAATTACCAACTATTTGACTAGGACTTATATCCGTAACTGTTTCTGATGCGCTTGAATTGGTTTTTTTTGTTCTCCAAATTTTCAGTACTACATTACTCATATCGTAATTATCAGGTATTTCTACGGTTGCAGATTTTATATGCGCCCAATTTCTATATTCCGAAGGAAATAAATTCCCTCCATTATAATTTGAACAACAATCACCTATACTTAGATAAAAATATTGATTTACTGTTTTAGAGCAACTGGTTACTGAAAAATAGTTCCTAGAGGAATTTAAAAAATTATATCCTATAAGTGTAAAGTTATCATTATAATACCCACATTGATACTTATCATTTGTTCCTGGGTTTACAATGTTACTGGTATAAAACTCATTTGTCGATTTTAGTTGTTCTACGCCTCCTTCTAAGTTTGTAGTAACCTCGTAATTTGTATATAAAGTTACTGTATCCCCCGATTCATATATGAATCCAGAAAAAGAAGCGCAACTTGACGCCAAAGCACTAGGACTAATATCATAAGTAAAGGTTTTATCATCTCCTGAAGCTACTGATGTTATAGGAAGAACTGCACAAGTTATATTTGATGATGTACTTGCATCATAAACAACTATAGAAGCCCCTATAGGTGTTAAATATGTTCCCTTTTCAATATTTTGAGAAGCGTAACTAAAAGCCCAATCTGTATTTGTAGGACTCGTATAAATTGTTCCTTGAAAAACACCTTGTATTGAATCTCCTAGCATAACTCTATTCTCCTTTACTGCAGATAAATCAATAGAACCACTAGAGTCAGGCAAACCGTTTTGATCATTATCCGGTAATCCAAAACTTGTTCTTTTAAAACTAAAACTTTCAAAACTCATTCCCTCACATCCAACTCCAGTGTTACAATGTAGGTCTACTGTTTCTGTTGCGTTACAAATAAAAGGAACTTCAAAACTACAGTTTGAGCTAGTTATATAATTTATATTCATGACAATGTTAACTGGTCCAGTTGCTGCTCCAGACATATTACAATCACCCGTAATGTCAAGATTAAAAGCAGCTTTTGTAATATTAAAATCAGATGGTACGGGCAAATCATAATATGCAGTTACCTGATTAGCACCAGTATCGTAATTGATAGAGGAGGCAGTCCATAAAACATTATGATAAAATTCTAAATTACTATACGCTAAACCTGCAGGAAGATCAAAAACAACCTTGTATTGAGCTCCTGTATCTTCAGGTAAATCATTTGAGAATGAAGACACTGTAAATGAAAATTCTTTTGTCTCACCATCATTAATATCTGTTGGAGTCTCAGTAAAAATGGACATATTAGTTTCATTTTCATTTTGGCCTGTACCTGATTTTGAATAATTACTATTATTACAAACATCATTATACGTTAAATCGTATTTCCACCCTTTTACATAATCTCCATTACATATATTTATATTACAGTGGAATGTCTGAAATGAAATTAATATTTGATCTCCAGGATCCAAATCTGGTAAGTCTAGTATTACACGACCAATTGGACTACTTCCTAAACAAGAATAATCCCCACTTGTATCCGTCACATATGTTGTTGTAGGTGTAATTGCTACCGAGCTACCACCATTAATTTGATACGTAATATTTGACTCATCAATACGTGAAAAAATATTTTGTTGATAACCAGATCCTAAAGACTTATAAACATCCAGCTGTACATCATCAGCTTTTCCTTGACCATTATTTGTCAAGGTTATTGAGTGAGAGCTACCCTCAGAATCACCAAAACAAGATGATAACTCACTTGTTGTAGCCACCCCTATATTTGGTGTTTTTAATGATAAACTTACATGTCCATAGGAATTGGAACTCACTATCTGATTCCCAGAACATTCCCATAAATTTGTAATTGTGGAAGTTACCGTTGCATTATCACATCCTGACCCTGATATAGATTGTGTAATTGTAATACTCTCATTAGTGTCAAAATAATTATCATTATTTCCTACGCCGGTAAAATCAGCTCCTGACAAGGTAATTATAGCTCCTGCACCATCCAAACTACCAATATTAACTGAAGTAACAGCGATACCTGATGCATGAACATCATTGATTTTAAATGCGGATACTCTTCCGTTTCCTGCATTAACAATGGTAATATCCCTTGTAAATGAATCTCCTGAATTTAAATTTTTACTTGTAGGACTAATACTTATAATGCTTAATACAGGATAATATAAATTATATGCATTTGATAAACTATTGGTTGATCCTCCATCATAACTTAATGTTACATCATTTCTAAACACATTACCAGCATCCTGAAAAGCTATTGCATCCATATTTGCTGTAATATTAATTGAGAATTGCATTGTTTGACTCACTGGAAGATCATCCGCAGCTAATACAATAGATGAAAGGTTAGTAATATTTTGTTCTGAGATATTAAAACTACTCTGCTCACTTAAACTGGACGAAACATATTCTATACCTGTAGGTAAAACAATTGTTATTGAATTGTTAACCAAAGTTTCAGTATGAATATTTAATATTTGTATATCAACTTGTTGACTTGCATCACATACATTTACACCTGCTGGGTTTGTTATTAAAATTTGAGCTTCTTGACCAAGAACTGGCATATGTAGTCCTAAACAAATAAAAAGTGTTAATTGAATTTTTAATAACAACATAGAATTAAATCTCCAGTTAATTAATCGTTTATTATTTGAGCATTGTACTTCTTTTCTCATAAGTCAATAATTTTAGATTATGAATTATAGAAACAAATGCTAAGCCAATATTGTAAACACCTAATATACAGGCGGCTACATGTTTTTTGTTAAGTGTAAATTCCAATTATTGGAAAATATATTTATTTTTTGAAAAATAATCGGAATTTATTTATTGCTGTAAATGAATTATTATAATAATATTAAAATGATTAGAAAGTTGGCCTGTTGTAGATTTAGAGGATAATAACTTTTATATTTTTTAACACTATCATTTGAAAGTTTTAAGTAAAACTAAATTTATTGTCAGATTGAGCTTGTCGAAATCCATAAATGCTTAGTTTCTATTAAACTTCGACTTCCCGATAGCTATCGGGACAGTTTGACAACTGTTTTTATTGGGAGAAATTAAGTTTTTCACTTTTAAAACGACGAAACATTATTACATAATGAATTTACCTAATATGGATCAATACAATTAATGAACTTTCGGATGATAGTGATTTTATAATTAATATCACTTGAAAAGATTGGGATTAAATATTAGCTATACTTAAATAATGACTTTCTCTTTCTTTATCATTTGTTCAAATTCATGTTTTTATTTTTTCATGATTAGGATCAAAAATTACAATATGTTAAGTGATTTTGTCAGTTCGAGTGTTCCGATTTTTCATCGGAATGTATCTAGAACGCAAAAATTTATTCTCGATACATTTTTAGTGTCTCAAAACACTCGAATTGACGTTCTTTTTAATAATGATTCCTTTTAGAAAAAGTATGAGTTTGCCCTGATAATAAACTATCATGTTTAGCCTATTTACAATTAAATTTGTATCACAATTTTTTCCTGTTTAATTATTTCTATTCAATTCTCGCCAAGTACCATTACCCATGGAAATAAGCGTCAAAGAACCATTAGCAATAGAAGTATAGCCATTTACTAGCCGTATATAACCACTATTAATAACATTAGCATTAGCGTCATTAAACAAAAGTGTAATTACGGTGCCTTTTGGAAAATGATTTGCAGTTTGATGATTAATCCTAACAGTAGTATTTGTACCATTTATTTCAAAAACATTTCCTGCTTCTGGTAAAACTAAAAAACTTGTAGCATCCGTTGATATAGATGTCATACTTGTCGTTAATATTCCTGTTATTATTCCTCCAGCCTCAGAAATTGGAGCTGCCTCTATTTGAACTGTAGTAACTCCAAAAACCAATGTTGGGGTAGTAATATATATTTCAAGTGGAGTTGAGGAATTTGAATTTACTATATGAAATTTTGGTTCATATGAAGTAGCTTGATCCACTATACTTCTCATCCCAATCATATGCCAC
>JABSPO010000213.1 GCA_013214625.1 Flavobacteriaceae bacterium | reverse complement strand
GATTTTCTCTATCATCTCTTTAAATAAACCCAATAAAAATTTTAGCTTCCCAGAATCACCTGAGGCGTTAAATTTTTGGTTTTCAATTTTCACACCATACCAATCTTGTGGTCCATTTTCGTTAAGGATCCAATTAATATTAATATTAGCTATTGAAGTCTTTGATATATCAATTTCTATTTCCCATCCTGGAGTGTCTAAAGTAGTGATTTGGATAGCTTCACCCTTTTCCCAATCTCCATCACAATTATCCTTGAACCAATTCTGTATCCAGTCTAAATTTTCCATCTGCATTGAGCTATTAAAATAGATTTGTTTTATGCCGCGAAGATAGTAAAATACTTAATAGATATTGCTAAGAAACCTCTTTTCAAACCTTCCTTCCTTTTTATTTGAAATTAAACTGTTCATGGTTTGAAATTTTGCTTTTAAAATAAATAAGTCAGATACATAAAAGGATAGAGCGGGAGTTTTTTATTTTAATTAACAACAATTAGTCTCTTTCTTTTACAAATGGAATAATCTGAAACCCTTTTTATTTTCACGTTTCATCAATAAATATTACTAATTATTAAATATTACTTCTTCGATTATAAAAAAAACACACTCATGACTCTATAAGATTCATTTAAATTATTAATTTAACATTTTATACAAAAAACTAACTATAAGTTAAAATTTTATTATCATGAGGTTTTTAGATTCTTTTTATTTTATAAGTGGCATACAGACCCTTATAATCACATTAATTTTTTTCTTTTATAAATCTAAAAAAATAAAGGTAAACAGATATTTAGGCTTATTTTTTCTAACATTACTCATTGAAATAACAATTCATTTCATCTACCAAAACACCAATTTGAAATCAGTTTATCTCAATCCTTTAAAATTTAATTTTTTAACAACAGTTTTACTTCTATTTTATGTTGTAAAAATTTCTGATTTAAAGCTAAAAAAAAGAATTCTCTATCTAATACCTGCAGCCATTGAATTTCTATTTTTCTCAATTATTTATATCATCGTTCTTATTGATGACACTATTATTAGTGATCAATCAATAAAAAACATATTTACAACTATAACTTATTTTTCAGTAGGGTTCAACATATTTATTTCCATAAAAACAATACGAATCATCAATCTACATCGAAAATTCTTACCTCAATTTTACACGAATACAAAAAATAAATCATTGAATTGGATTACGGTTTTTTGTAGTTTTTGTATTTTTTACAATACCGGTATTTTTATAAAAATTTTGTTATTTCCTTGGAATAAACAAATAATTCTCTTCTTGTTTATAATAAACATTCTAATACTCTATTACATAAGTATTGCAAGTATTATACAAATAAATATTATTAATTATGTGAAAATCAAGGGCCTTCCTCAAAATACTAAACAGACTAAAAGTGAGGATAAAGAACTAATTCTTGCATTTGAACAAGTAGAGAAATTTATGAAAGTGGAACAGTTGTATTTAAATTCCAATATCTCATTAACTATGTTCTCTAAAAAAGTAAATATTCCAAAATCTATTATATCTAAGTCTTTGAAAGAAACAGGCTATGATAACTTTAATAGCTATGTGAATGCTTATAGAATTGAAGGTGTAAAAAAATTACTTTTAAACGAATCATATAAAAAATATAGTATTGTAGCTATCTCAAAAGAGGTCGGATTTAACTCTAGGGCTTCTTTTTATAAAAATTTTAAGGAGCGTGTAGGCATATCTCCTTCTGACTACATAAATCAAAACTAAATAGTTATAAACATCACATTTACAGATGTCTCATAAAAAAAAACAGATGTCTCATTTCATGAAATGGACATCTAATTCTTGATTTCGACACTCTTTATTTCGTAATTGCAGTTCATTAGTAACCAAAAAACAAGATTATGAAAAAAGTTAAAATTTTGCTAAATTTATTAGTAATTACTTTGTTTTCTTTGTCCATGTATGGACAAGATAACTTTGAGATTATCCAGCTAGGTGATAGCGGGATGACTCCTCGTTTTATTGAATTTAATAAAAAGGCTGTTACTTTTACATCAACAGCAAACTACTTAAAAAATGTTTTAAAAGTAAGATCGTCCAATGATTTTATTCTTTTAAATCAAACAATGGACAATTTAGGTTTTACTCATTACCGTTTACAGCAAACGATTAACGGTATTCCGGTTGCTTATAGTATGTATTTAATACATGTAAAGAATAACCTAATTACAGCTGCAAATGGTGAATGGTTTAGTGATATCCCTTCAAAATTAGTAACAAATAAAGCAAGCTTAACATCTGCAGAAGCATTAGTAAAAGCGAAACAACTTATAAAAGCCAATACATACGCTTGGGAAGTTGCAACAACAGATAAACACGGAGATAAAGTGTTTATGGACGAAGAAATTAGTGATCAAGGAGAGTTGGTTTATATTTCTAAGAATAATGTTCTTAATCCCAGTCAGCTTAGACTTGCTTACAAATTTGACATGTATTCCGTAGTGCCTATGGGGCGTAAATTGGTATATATTGATGCTATTACTGGAAACACATTATTTGTTGAACAAAAAATGCACTCGGCTGATACAGGAGGAACCACAGATACAGGTTTTTATGGTTCTAGATCAATTACCGTGAGCAATGGAAGTAATGGATATGTTGTAAAACAAACAGGAGATAGAAAAATTTCTTTAAAGGATTTGAATGGTGCTAGTTTACCACAAACACAATCTGCTCCAAATGCAAACTTGATATCAAGTAGTTCAACTTCATTTAATTTTTCTGGAAACAAAAAGTATCATATGGCGGCATACTGGGGTGCAGAACAAACCTGGGACATGTACCAAAATACTTTTAACCGAAGTAGTTACGATGGCAATGGGGCTAACATCAATATTTATGTAAATGCTTCTGGACAAGGGGCTGATAATAATGCCTTTTGGATGGGTAGCTGGACCTATTTTGGAAACAGTTCTAATGGTGGTACTCCATTTACTCCTTTAGATGTTGTTGGACATGAAATTACTCATGGTGTAACTCAGCAAACGGCTGGTTTGGTTTACCAAGGAGAATCTGGGGCTTTAAATGAATCTTTTAGTGATATTTTAGGGTCATATGCTGAGTATTATGCATTTAATACTATTGACGAAGCTCTATGGACCATCGGGGATAAAATTAGTTTAAAAAGATCTCTTTCGAATCCTAAAAGTCACAATCAACCCGATACCTATCAAGGATCAAAATGGGCCTCTACCTCAGGAGGGGATAATGGTGGTGTACACACTAATAGTGGTGTAATGAATCACTGGTTTTACTTAACATCTCAAGGAGGTACTGGAACTAATGATCAAAATGATTCATATACTATTGATGGTATTGGTATTGAAAAAGCTGGAAAAATAGCATATAGAGCCTTAGTGAATTATCTATCTAGTAACTCCAACTATATCTCGGCTAGAAATGCAGTTATTAATGCCGCTAAAGATTTATACGGAGCAAACTCTTGTGAGGAAAAATCCGTTACTGATGCTATGTATGCGGTTGGTGTTGGAGCGCAATATTCTGGTTCAGGATGTGGAACCTCTAACGGATGTGATGCTGTTATAGGAATTTCTAGCACTAATATTACAACATCTGCTGCAGCTATTAGCTGGACTGCAGTTTCTGGAATTTCCGATTATACTTTAGAGTACAAAACTAATTCTGCTGCTAGTTATATTAGTGTAACTGCATCTGTAAGCCCTAATAACCTATCTGGGCTTACAGCTAACACAACTTATAATGTGAGGTTAAAATACACTTGTGCTGGAGGAGAAAATGCTCCATATTCTACCATGATCTCATTTACAACATTAAGTGATAGTACAGGAAGTTGTAATGCTGTTACAGGAGTTTCTAGCGCTAATATTACAACATCTGCTGCATCTATTAGTTGGAATGTTGTACCAAATATTTCAAACTACACGGTAGAATATAAAACAGCTTCTGCTTCTAGTTATACTAGTACATCTGCTGGTGGGAGTTCTAAAGGCTTGTCTGGGTTAACTGCTGATACAACTTATAATGTAAGGTTAAAATATAACTGTTCTGGAGGAGGAAGTGATCCATGTGATGGTATTTCCCCATACCAATCTGGTGTTAATTATCAAGTAGGAGATAAAGTAACCTATCAAGATAGTTTATACCAACGTACTAATAGCGGATGGACAAATCTAGGAGCTTGTGGAGCCACTGGAGGTGAACAAAATTCTCCATACTCTTCTGTTATTTCATTTACAACGTTAAAGAATACTACAGGACCTTGTGATGGTATTTCAGAATACCAATATAATGTGTATTACTATCCTGGTGATAAAGTAACTTACCAAGGGGGGGGATATCAAATGAATTATTATTCCCAATGGGTATATTTAGGGACTTGTAATGCATTTTCCATATCTTTTGCTACTAAAGAAGGAGCTGTTATTCCTAGTGGGTTATTATCTATACATCCTAATCCCGCAGTAGATTATGTAACAATTTCTTTAAACGGAGCTACGACAGATAGTGTTTCTGTTAATGTATACGATTTAAATGGACGTATTGTACTGCATAAAGTATTGCATATAATTAAAGGAATGCATTCTAGCAAAATAAATGTTTCTAACTTAAAATCGGGAATCTATTTATTGAACATAGATGGTCACTCATCTAAAAAACTTATCATTAAGTAATTTTATTATTTTAATTAAAAGTTATATTTATCACAATAAAAGAACCGTCTAAAATTATTTTAGGCGGTTTTTTCCTATAAAAACATCACAAGACTAGGTATACCAAATTAAAGTATAGGAGAGCTTAATTAAATGCACAGACCTCATGTTTAGCAGGAAACCCTCAGTATGTATAACCATTGTTAGCATCTGGATTTTATTTCTCAGCTCAGTTCATTGTTAGCTACAGTTTTTTGTAAAAGGGCTATAATTTCAAATTAATAGGTCTGTTCTTCTATTGATTTGGTTATTGATGATTTCACTTCTCCTGTATGTTTTGCCGTTTTAGTTTCTATTAACATAATTAGGCATTCGTCTATTGATGAAACTCTATGATTAATTCCTTTTGGTACAACAAACATATCACCACATTTCATAGTTGTATTAGGTTTATTTTCAATTTCCATTAAAAGAGTTCCTTCTATAATATAAAATAACTCATCTTCAAATTCGTGGTTATGCCAAGGAACTTCTTGACCTTTAATTTTAGCAATTTTAACATACTGGTCATTGACTTCAGCCACTATTTTAGGAGAGAAGTAATTACTCACTTCTTTAAATTGTTCTATTAGATTCATTTTAATTTTGATTGTATTTTATAATTGTAGCTAACGTTTAGACTATGTTTAGTACGGATTTACAAAGAGATAAATTCTCAATTACGTACATAGCCTAAAGTTAATATTTTGTTTTTAAATTGTTCATGTTTTAAATGCCAAATTTAAGTTTTGGAGAAGCTTCTATGAAATTCGGAACTCCGTATTAAATATAATTGTTGTTATCTACATTTTTGACATTGTAAATGCGATATCTCTTACCGTATTAGTCTTGTCAAATTCATTTGGATATTTATTTACAAGAAAGCATGCTAAGAATTCAGCATTTGCAATAAAAGCTATTTTTTTATTATTTTTTTAATATT
>JABSPO010000212.1 GCA_013214625.1 Flavobacteriaceae bacterium | reverse complement strand
AGTATATAGCAAAAACACTTCACAACAAAACCTATAAAATAATACGGGTTTTGGTATGTAATCCAAAGGTTTGTGTACATTTACATAGTCGCCAAATCTTTTAATTTACTCACCTCCTTTCTTATTTAATTTAAAGGTATTCATGATTTAAAAATTGGCTTTTATAAAACGACAAATTAAAATCAAAACAAAAAGCTTATGACTTGTGTCGGCACGAAAATTCGCAAATTTTCTGCCCCGTAAAATTCATAGCTAAACGTTATGCACAATAAAAGAAAATGATGAAAATACTTAGTTACTTAATAATCATATTAACTTTACTTGTAAGCTGTCAATCTGCCCCAGAAAATAATGAGTTTGAAAAAATTGATTTTCCTACTACCAATTTTACAATAAATCCAGCAAACGATACAACAATTTTTGGGCCACAAGGAACAAGAATTTTTATTAGCTCAGAAACTTTTGAATTTTCAGATGGTACTTTAGCGAAAGATTCAATTAAAATACATTTAAAAGAGTTTTATACAAAATCTGATATAATTCTTGCTGAACTCTCAACAGTATCAAATGGAAAAATGCTTGAAACAAGAGGGATGATACATATTGATGCATCCACAAACGGTCAAAAACTTTCAATAAAAGCGGATAAAAGAATTGTAATACATTTTCCAAAAAAGAAATACGATTTTTTAAAAAAAATGAATTTATTTTATGCAGATGAAACTGCAACTGATAATTCTGCTTTGAATTGGAAAATCGACACAGTAAACCTTGTTAAAAGAACCCTTAAACTTGGCTCTTTTGGATGGTGGCATCCTTCTGCTAATGATTCAACCAGTTATAAATTTAAACCAAAAAATTATGTAGATACTACATACAATTGGAATCCTATTGACTTTTATGTAAAAGCTTATAATTTTTCTACTGAAACTAAAAAAGATATCGAAACTACACTTAACAAAAATGATTATCCAAAGTTTGAAAGTTGGAATGACTATGGTGTAGAATGTGAAATGGAGATTTCTAAAGATGGAAACATAAAAAACATTAAAATAAACACTAATGTTTCAAAATCAACAAAAAAAGAAATTGTTAATTTCTTAAAAGGCTTGCCAGAACTTGAGCCTGGTAAAAACAAAAATGGTGAGATAATTAAAAGAAGAGGCTTATTGTTTATACAAGGAGGAAATATTATT
This sequence comes from Flavobacteriaceae bacterium, assembly GCA_013214625.1. Classification (GTDB taxonomy): domain Bacteria; phylum Bacteroidota; class Bacteroidia; order Flavobacteriales; family Flavobacteriaceae. The sequence goes on along the minus strand of JABSPO010000212.1, from coordinate 4,477 downwards.
CCGCTTTATCAGACTAAAAAAGAATACATCACATCATTTAACAGTAAGTATTCAAAATTTGAAAATAACACTATAAAAAATGTAGATGATGCAGAGTTAGAATATTATATTTTCAGTGTTGCCAACCTTGGATGGATTAATTGTGACAGGTTCATTGATTTTGATGAAAACATTGATTTAATAGCGAAAACAACTGTTTCTTCAAACACTAAATTAAAAATGGTTTTTAATGACTTTGATGGTGTATTAAAGGCGAATATCACAGACGGGAAATATACTTTCTCGAAAGTGCCTAAAGGACAAAAAGTAACAATCATTGGTATACAAAATAATGATGGAAAAATAATGGTAGCCTTTAAGGAAATGAATATTTCTACTAATCAAATTGATGAATTGAAATTTGAAGAGATAACTCTTTCGGAATTAAAAGAAAAACTTGATAAAATATAAAGTGCATAACAAAACCTATAAATTATAGGTTTTTGGTCAGTAATCCGAGGTGTAAGTGTATATTTACGTAGTCGCCAAACCTTTTAATTTACTCACCTCCTTTCTTATTTAATTTAAAGGTGTTCATGATTTAAAAATTGGCTTTTATAAAACGACAAAATTAAAAACAAAATATAAAAGCTTATGGCTTGTGTCGATACGAAAATCCGCCGATTTTCTGCTCCGCACTATTCATAGCTAAACGTTACCAGCAATTCTCCAGAAAATAATTATGATAATAATAGCATACCTTTTTCATATACTTGGACACTATATTCCATCTTGGATAACAAAAGTAAGTCTGAAAGAATTAAGAACCCAATTCAAATGGAAACAACTTCTCTTTGAAATGAGTGGAGTTGCTATGAATTTCCTATTAGCCTTTATTATAATATTAGTTATAACTTTTTCTACTACTGAAAAATACCTGTTAAATGAAAATGCTATTTACGGCACTGAAGCTAGTTCAATTGCAAAAGAGATTGGTTTCAAAGACGGAGACAAAATCATATCGGTTAATGATCAAAAAATCATTCGATTTTCCCATATAACAAGGGAGATAATATTAGGATACGGTGAAGACAGTGTAAAAGTAATGCGCGGTGAAAATGATTTAACTATAAATGTAACTGAAAATGATAAATTAAAATTTATAGAAAGTAACACGCTTAATCATTTTACTCCAAGGTTACAGCCTGAAACAAGCTCAAATAAAACAAAAAAGAAACTCGTATATAATGAATCCCAAAAAGGACTTAAAGATGCGCTTAAAATATACTCCAGATCGCTAAATAACATTTTAAATCTATTTAATCCAAGCAGAGAATATTACAAAGGAGTTAATAGTTTTATTTCTATAAAAAAAACGAACGGAATAAAAGGAGTCTTTTTTTTACTAGCAATTTCTTCCCTGTTTTTTGGGGTAATAAATTTACTGCCTATTCCAGGTTTTGATTTAGGAAATACTTTGATAGCTTTAATTGAAAAACTAAAAAAGAAGAAATTCAATAGCAAAAAAATAAGAATTATCAGAATTACTTGTCCAACCTTATTAGTTCTAATAATGATTACTTTGCTGTCCCTAAATTAAAAACTACTGCTAACAAAACCTATAAATAATACTGGTTTTGATATTTAATTCCAGAGATTGTGTACATTTACATAGTCGCCAAATCTTTTAATTTACTCACCTCCTTTCTTATTTAATTTAAAGGTATTCATGATTTAAAAATTGGCTTTTATAAAACGACAAATTAAAATCAAAACAAAAAGCTTATGACTTGTGTCGGCACGAAAATTAGCAAATTTTCTGCCACGTACTATTCATAGCTAAACGTTGGCAACAATAAAACTTACCAAAATGAAATGAAAGAACAAATCAAAAGATATTTCAACAGATACGTAGATCTTAATGATATTGAAATAGATATGATTTATTCTAAACTAACAGCAAAAACTTTTCAAAAAAAAGAATTTCTCTTAAAGGAAAATACTGTTTGCAGATATAATTATTTTATTTTGAAAGGTGTAATTCGCTCATTTTATATTGATAAAAAAGGGCATGAAAAAATCACACAGTTTGCAATAGACAATTGGTGGGCAACAAATATGGAAAGTTTCATTAATGAAACGCCATCTACTCAATATATACAAGCTATTGAAGAAACGACAGTTCTTTACCTATCAAAGGAAACATTAGATTTACTCTATACAGAACATCCAAAGCTCGAGCGGCTATTTAGAATTATTACTGAAAATATGCTAATTGCCAATCTTAGAAAAAGCGATGTTTTTCTTCAAATGAGAAGCAAAGAGAGATATACCTTTTTTGCAGAAAAACTACCAAATTTTATTCAACGCGTACCGCAATATATGATTGCTTCCTATCTCGAAATTACTCCGGAATATTTAAGTGAATTAAAAAAAGCTAAATAATTTCATTTCTTAAGATATCTTAATTTTTATTACATCAATTCACTATAAATTTGTCTCATAATTAAAAAACTAAATTATGGAACGAATTACATATCAAGATATCCCGAATGGAATGTTTGAAAACCTAAGAGCGATTGAGGATTTTATTGACAACTCATCTTTGGACGAGAAATTGGTAGAAATGATTAAACTGAGAACTTCTCAAAAAAATGGTTGTGCTTATTGTGTAGATATGCATTACAAAGAATTAAAACACCTCGGCGAAACAGAATTGCGATTATCTTCTTTATGTGTATGGGAAGAAACTCCTTATTTCACTGAAAAAGAAAGAGCTGTACTATATTTTACTGATGCACTTACTAAGTTAAATCACAGTCCAATTTCTGATCAACTTTACAACCCTTTACTAAATTTCTTTTCTAAAAAAGAAATCTGCTATTTAACCTTAGTAATCTCGCAAATTAACACTTGGAATCGATTAATGAAAGTCTTTTCTTTTACTCCAGGTAACTATAAAGTAAATCAATAATATAATTCTATACTATGAATAAAAAAGTAACTAAACTCTTTTTAAGATTTGCAATTTCTGTCAGTTTTTTGTCTGCAGTTGCTGATAGATTTGGAATATGGAATAAAGAAGTTTCTGCATGGGGAAATTGGGATAATTTTCTAGAATATACTGCATTAATAAATCCATGGCTTCCAAATTTTCTGGTTTCTCCAATTGGAATAATCGCTACAATAGCTGAAATAATTTTCGCTTTATGTTTAATAGTTGGGTTTAAAACCGAATTATTTGCGAAATTTAGTGGATATCTTTTATTAGTTTTTGCTTTGTCAATGACTTTTTCTACAGGAATAAAAGGTGTTTTCGATTTTTCAGTACTAAGTGTATCTGCTGGAGCATTTGCATTAAGTATAATAAAAGAAAAGTATTTTGAATTAGACAGCTTAATTTATAACAATAAAAACATTTGACATTAACAATATATCTCTGTAATAAAAACTGTCGCCAACAACACCTATAAAACAATACGGGTTTTCGTGTTTAATCCAAAGGTTTGTGTAAATTTACATAGTCGCCAAACCTTTTAGCTTGCTTTAAAAATATAACAAAATAAAAAGCCACTCAAACTGAGTGGCTTTTTTTATGATAAAAATAGCAATGCTATCTACTTATATTCAAACCCTTTTAAAGTCTTTGTAATGATAAGCTACACAATCTAACAACTCTTCTCTGTTCATCTCCAAAGCTGGTACAAAACGGATACTATTATTATGTGTTTTGTACACAAAAAACGTAATCCCTATAATCAAGAAAGTAAATTATAGTACCCCGAAATTTATTTCACCCTCGCGGGAATATACCTATTTGAAAAGAAAAAAAAGTAAGGATTTATATTGAACATAGTAAGCGTTTTGCTTACTCATCATAAATATTTTTTTACTATGAGTCCTAAATATTAGCCACGCAGTTACCAAGCAAAAGTACTTGGGTTTTCTATTTTTGGAAGTGACTATAAAATAAATAAACACAATTGTATTTATATCATAGTTGCTTAACTATTTGTCCACTTTTTTATTGCAAGTCCAATATATAAAAGTATGATCTATATACAATAAAGTAAAACTAGTTTTACTTTATTTGTTAGAACCCTATACTTTTTTTCAATTTAAAATGTAGTTATAATACTCTTATACTAAGTTTACCTTCTCTTGTTACAAATATGTAAAACCTTATGACATTTTTTTTATCCTTTTATGTTAATTTTTTGAAATTTGATAAAGAATTTATTAATCAGCTGCTATTGCAGCATAACATCTTTATTAATCATGTCAAATTTAACAATTTCGCCTACGCCAACAGTCATTAAGTCTGCTGAAAACACCACTACACTTCACAAGGATCTTTTGAAGCTTGCAGAAAGCGATACTCCTTATCCAAACCCTATCGGAGAAGCTGAACCATTAATCTCCTTCAACGGCTACTATGCTCTCAATGAAACAGGCTCTTTCCTTACAATTGATACTAACCTACTGGTAAAAAATGGTG
>JABSPO010000211.1 GCA_013214625.1 Flavobacteriaceae bacterium | reverse complement strand
CCAGAGACACCATTTTCACGAACCAGTTGCGTAACTAATCCTGGAGTATCAGCTGCAAATGTTGTTGCAACCATTGAAAAACCTAATAACCACCAGGGCATATTTCTTCCTGAGAGAAAGAAAGACTCACTGCTTTTTCCAGATTGTTTTGCGACAAGTATTCCTATGACAAGTGATAGAATGAAAAATCCGATGATAATAGCGTAATCTAAAGTTGCTAATTGCATAAATGTGCTGATAAAGTGTTAATATTTTGGTTAAAAATAATCAAATTTAAAAAATGTTCTGTATTTTTAATTTGTTATTTATTAACAAACATTTTTGAAATAAATTAATGGCTAAAAAGATAAAAAAAATTGGTGTAATGACTTCGGGTGGTGATGCTCCAGGAATGAACGCTGCAATACGTGCTGTTGTTAGAGCATGTACTTATTATAATATTAAATGTATTGGATATTATCGAGGGTATGAAGGAATGATTGAAAATGACTTTATCGAACTAACGTCAAGAAATGTTAAAAACATTATCAATAAAGGTGGGACTATCTTAAAGTCTGCTAGATCTACAGCGTTTAGAACTGTAGCAGGGAGAAAGCAGGCTTATGAAAATTTATCAGCAGAAAATGTTGATGCCATTATACTTATTGGTGGAGACGGTACTTTTACTGGTGGAGCGTTATTTAGTAAAGAGTACGATATTCCAGTACTAGGAATACCTGGCACTATTGATAACGATATTTTTGGTACTCAATTTACAATAGGATATGATACTGCTTTAAATACTGTTGTTGAAGCGGTGGATAAAATACGTGATACTGCAAGTTCTCATAATAGATTGTTTTTTATTGAAGTAATGGGCCGTGATGCAGGGTTTATTGCTTTAAATGCAGGAGTTGGCGCTGGAGCAGAAGAGATTTTAATTCCAGAAGAGGATCAGCCATTAGAAAAGTTAATAAAAAGTTTAAAAAGAAGTAAACGTAATGGAAAAACTTCAAGTATTGTTATTGTGGCAGAGGGTGATAAAACAGGGAAAAATGTTTTTGAATTGGCAGAATATGTAAAAGATAACATGGAAGACTATTCGCCAAGAGTTACTGTGTTAGGACATTTGCAACGTGGAGGAAGCCCAAGTTGTGCTGATAGAGTTTTAGCTAGCAGATTAGGTGTAAAGGCGGTTGAGCTTTTATTAGAAGGAGAAAAAGATGTAATGGTTGGAATAAGAAATAACAAAATTGTAGCGACTCCAATTGTTGAAATAATGCGATGTAAAAATAGTATCAATAGAGAATTACTGAGAATTTCAGATATATTGTCAGTATAAAATAAAAATACATGCCCTCAGTGACAAACACAAGGTATGAATTAACTAATAACAATTTACGAACGTGGTAAGCTTCGGGGGGATTAAGCCTACAGGAGGAATTAAAATAAAATGATTTTTAATTATTCAATTTTAATTTTTTAATAAAAAGAATATGATAAAAATAGGGATAAACGGATTCGGAAGAATTGGACGCTTAGCTTTTAGGGCGGCAATGCAAAAAGAAGATGTACAAATAGTAGCAATAAATGATTTGTTAGATGTTGACTATCTGGCGTATTTGTTAAAGTATGATTCAGTTCATGGGCGTTTTAATGGAACAATTGAAGCTAAAGACGGGAAGCTTATTGTTAACGGAAATGAAATTAGAATTACTGCTAAGCGTAATCCCGAAGATATTCAATGGAATGATATAGGAGCGGAATATGTATTAGAGTGTACAGGTTTTTTTACTACTATAGATAAAGCAAATGCTCATTTAGTAGATAAAAGTGTAAAGCGGGTTATTCTTTCAGCTCCATCTAAAGATGCACCAATGTTTGTAATGGGTGTAAATCACAAAGATATAAAATCATCAGATAAAATAATTTCTAACGCTTCATGTACGACAAATTGTTTAGCGCCATTAGCAAAGATAATTAATGATAATTTCGGATTATCAGAGGCGCTAATGACCACAGTTCATGCGGCTACATCTACTCAGAAAACAGTTGATGGACCTTCTAATAAGTGGACTAGAGGTAGGTCGGCAATGAATAATATTATCCCAACTTCTACAGGAGCTGCTGTTGCGGTAACTAAAGTAATTCCTGAGTTAAAAGGAAGAATAACTGGAATGGCATTTCGCGTGCCAACTGCTGATGTTTCTGTAGTTGATTTAACTGTGAAAACAGAAAAAGCTACTTCTTTAGCGGAAATTACAGCTGTTATAAAGAAAGCTTCGGAAAACGAATTGAAAGGAATTATTGGTTTTGAAAATGACCCTGTAGTTTCTCAAGATTTTGTGAGCGACACACGTACTTCGATTTTTGATAGTCAAGCATCAATTGAACTGAATAGTAACTTTTTTAAGTTGATTTCTTGGTATGATAATGAATTTGGATATGCCCATAAATTGGTTGATTTAGCTGTGTATTCTGCTAGTTTAGATTAGTCTATATGGTGGGTGAAAGCCTCTTTGCCTTGATGGTGTTGAATTATTGTATATCTGAAGTGATATCCGTTAGGATGAAGAGGAGTTTATATGAAAATATATAATATATAATGTCATTCCGAATGCATTGAATGAATCAATTAGATTAAAAATAGACAGATTTCTTTACTCTTAATGACAATTAAAATAAGGTATGGTATTAATAGCAGATAGTGGTTCTACAAAAACCGATTGGGTGTTGATAAGCACACAAAAAAAAACAGTAGTGAATGCTACTACAAAAGGGTTAAACCCTACGGTTTTTTCAGAATCGGATCTATATACTACTGTTACGGCCAATGCCGCTGTAATGGAGTATGTTGATGATATTTTAGAAGTGTACGTTTATGCTGCTGGTTGTGGTACTGAACGGCCAAAGAAAAAATTGTTCATATTATTAGAAGAGATTTTTCCAAAAGCTAGTATTGTTGTAAAAGAAGACATCTATGCAGCAGCTTTTGCTGTGTCCAATGGTAAAGAGGGAATAGTTTCTATTTTGGGTACTGGTAGTAATTGTTGTCATTTCGATGGAAAAACTGAAATTACAAGTAAAATTCCGTCTTTGGGATATATGCTTATGGATGATGCTTCAGGGAGTTATTTTGGAAGGATTCTACTTAGGGATTATTTTTATAATAAAATGCCTAAAAAGTTGCATGATATGTTTCAGGATGAATTCAACTTATATCCTGATGATGTTAAGCTCAATTTGTATCAAAAGCCACATCCAAATGCTTATTTGGCTCAATATGCTTCTTTTTTAATTAAACACAAAAAAGAAGTGTATTGCTCGCAAATAATAAATAAAGGGTTTTCTGATTTTATTGAAAACCAAATAACACAGCATGATAGGGTGTATGATTTACCAATACATTTTGTTGGGAGTATTTCCTTTTTACTACAAGATGAATTGAAAAAAGCGCTAAAATCATTTCGGCTAAATACAGGTAATTTTATTCAAAAACCAATTAATGATTTAGTTAAGTATCATCTCAAGTAATTAAATAAAAAACGTCATTCTGAAATAAACTCAGAATGACGTTTTTTTTAGATTAATCATGTGAATGAAAAGCTGAAATGAGTTCAATTTGATGAAACGAACACTTTTATGGAAATTGTTTATAGTATTGTTACTACTATTTAATAGCAATCATTGATATTTCTACATTTACATTTTTAGGTAAACAGGCTACTTCAACAGTTTCTCTCGCGGGCGCGGTAGCTTCATCAAAATAAGTTCCGTAAACTTCATTTATTTTAGAGAAATTATTCATATCAGAAATAAAAATCGAGGTTTTAATAACGTTATCAAAAGTCATTTCAGCGGCTTTTAATACGGCTTTCATATTTTCCATAACTTGTTTTGTTTCAGTTAAAATGTCATCTAAAACTAACTCCATTGTAGTAGGATTCAAAGCTATTTGACCTGAAGTGTACAATGTGGTTTCATTCACTAAAACTGCTTGGTTATAAGGTCCAATGGGAGCTGGCGCATTGGTTGTGGTAATTATTCTTTTTGTCATAATTTATGAGTTTATGAGTTTCAAAAATAAATGCATAGCATTTTTTTAAAAATATAAATTAATTTTTGATTACTGAATACTAGTTTATCAGTTTATCCGGAACTCTTTGTTTATCCCATTTAATATCGCTTAATACAGATGATTTTATACCAATAAAGAAAAACCATGATTTGTTTGCGCTAAAAGGAGTCCAGTTAAAATTCATTTTCCAACTTAGTAAGTCTCTTTCAAATCTTAGATTTGTATGTGTGATTCCTTTTCCTTTAATATCATAACCTGAAGAAACTCCAACTTTCCATCTGGGTGATAGTTCTACATCTCCTGAAAACATTAGTGAGTTGCTTGATATTTCACTTTGCCTAGTGAAGTTATTGTAGGTAACTGAGTATGCTAATTGTAGATTCCAAGGAATTTTATAGTTATAGAGTTTAACATCTTTCTGTTCATCATCTTCATTATCATCAAAACTAGATTTATTTAAATCATTATTGTTTCCTAGTAAATCTTCAGTACTATTAAATGTAGACGTGCTATTTGTTGACTTGTTATCGGAATTGTCTTTATCAAAATCTTTACTCGAGAAAGAGTAGTTTAATGTTAAATTGGCATTTGTTAATCGAAATAAACTACCATTGTTATTTATATTGAATTTATTTATTCTAGTATTATTGTTATCCAGAGCATAAGGGTCGAGTGACATATTGAAGTTAACGCTTAGTTTATCTTTTGCTAATTGAGTACCTCCAGAAACACTTATAGGGCTAATTTTTAAAGAATCACCAGCAAGATTGTATGAAGATGAAAAGTTTAGGTTTTTTAAAATACTTACTTTTCTGTAACTCATTTCAGTAGAATCAGTTACTTTGTCTCTAACTTTTGCTTCAATTGAATTCCCAATTCCGAAACCTATAGCGCTTGAATAAGTTTTTCCAGGAGAACCGTAAATAGAATTTTCAAACGGACTATATTCCACATCTTCTACCGTTGTACCATCAGCGGTAATTACATTTTTCTTGTAACTTTCATAATACTGATCAAATGCAGGGTTAATGCTATAGCTAATGCTAGGTCTTACAACATGACGTATTGCTTTTATTTTTTTATCACTACCTTCTTTATCAAAATTATACATACCATATAAAGTTGTTCCTAAACTAGACGAGAAGTTATAAGTTCTGTAGCTAGCAAAGCCTTTATCAATGGTTGTAATTTCTTCTAAATTAACTTCATCATAATATTTATTAACTTTTTCAAAGTTCCATACTTCATTATAAGATGCTCCAGTTGTTAAACTAAGATATTTTAAAACTTTAAAATTGGTGCTAATTGGAATCGAGTGTCTGATACCAAATTTAGCATCATCAAACATTTCGCTTTTAAAGAAAAACTCGTCAGTTGTTTTAATTCTGTTTTCTCCGGCAAAAGAATATTGAAAGTTGATGTTCTGAATAATTCCTTTTTTACTTCCAATCTTCGGCTCAAACGGATAAATTCTATTGATGCTTCCTTGAATATTTGGAAGTGTCATGTTAATTTCCTGTGTGTTTGTATTCTGCGAATGAGTAGCAGTAGTAGAAAGATTAGCACCTAACTTACCGGGGAAGCTTTTACTATACGATATAGAGGAGCTTAAAGTATTTGTTAGTCTATTTGCCGTATTACGTTGGTTATTTGATTGAGTATAATACGTACTACTTCCTAAATTTACAGATGCAGAA
>JABSPO010000210.1 GCA_013214625.1 Flavobacteriaceae bacterium | reverse complement strand
TGTGTTTATTCGAAACGAAAATGCTTTTTAACTGCACTACGTTTCATATACAAGACCGTTGTACTTAATTTGATGAAAAACAAAAAAATAAGAATATCGATTATACTAATTACATTTCTTTCGCTTAGTAATGTTTTTTCTGGATTTATAAATATTTTTTCTGAAGGGTTATTTACAACCTATCTTTATCAAACGGAAAATGCTGAGTTTGAATTTAATACAATGCCATCAAAAGGAAGAGATATCGGAATGATGGAAAGGCAATTTTCTCATTTTAAGAAAAAAAACGGTGAATATCAAGACTTAAAACTATTTAGGACTTTTAAACGAAATCCTGTAAAATTCTGGAATTGGTATTCTTATCTAACGAGTGAAACATACCAATATGAATATCATAAAAAAGTGGATTCAAAGTCCGGAAAAGGTAAGTTTGGGATCTGAAAGTAAAAACTAAGTACAACAACACCTATAAACAATATGGATTGGTGCTTAATCCGAGAAGTAAGTTTATATTTACTTAGTCGCCAAAACTTTTAATTTCGCTTTTGAAAAACACTAAACACAACGTATATATATAGTGCATTATTAAAATAACGCACTATATATATACGTTGTGCGCAAGCTAAAAAATGAACTACGAAAATAACAAAATTGAACTTGAAGAAAATGGATATTCCGTTTTAGCTGACTTATATTCTGAAAATGAAATAAGACAAATTTCAACCTGTTTAGAAAATTCGGGACAAAGCGGAAATTCGTTTCTAAAAACAAAAGACTTATTTGCGATTAGACAATTAATGAAAAATGTTCCAGAATTAGCGGATTTATTGTTTAATAGAAAATTGACCGAATTAATTTCAGACCTTTCAGAATCCGACTATTTTTTGACCAAAGCAATCTATTTTGACAAACCAAGTGAATCTAATTGGTTTGTCGCTTATCATCAAGATTTGAGCATTTCAGTAGACAAAAAAGTTGATTTAGAAAATTATGTAAATTGGACTTTTAAAAAAGGACAAAATGGTGTTCAACCACCAATTAAAATTTTGCAAGACACAATTACAATTCGAATCCATTTAGACGATACAGACAAAAATAACGGAGCTTTAAAAGTAATTCCAAAATCACACCTGAAAGGAATAATTCGTACCGACTCGAAAGATTGGAATATTAAAAATGAATATATCTGTGAAGTGAAAAAAGGTGGAGTGATGCTAATGAAACCTCTAACTTTACATGCTTCAAACAGAACTACAAATGGAAAAAAGAGGAGAGTAATTCATCTGGAATTAAATAAGCATAAACTAACTGATCCGTTGAATTGGCTGGAATACAGGAATGAAAAACCTGCGGACAACAACGTGTATAAAACATAGCTAATAAGTGCTAAACCCAAAGGTCTGTTCCTATTTACAAAGTTCCGCCAAATTTTTAATTTGGCTTTTGAAATAAAAAAGATAAAAACAAAATAAAAAATTCGGCTCTGTGTTTAATCCGAAATGTAGTATATTTAATACGCTACGTTCCATACACAAACCGTTACCTGCAAGTACACAAAACTAAAAATAGACTGATAAAAAATTACTATAACAAAAAAAATAAAGAAACGCTTTTTTAAGTTAGGAATCCTTACTATATTTGCAATGGCAATTTTGCCTAAACTAATTAAAACAATAATTTATGAGTAAATCAATTTTTTATCATGCAGGATGTTCTGTATGCATAAGCGCAGAACAGGACATATTAAATCTTATTAACCCAACAGATGTAGAAGTTGTAAACTTTGCAGGCGATAAATCTCGAATAGAGGAAGCCGAAAAGCTTGGAGTAAAATCTGTACCGGCCTTAGTTACTCCCAATGGAAACGTACTTCACATTAATTTTGGAGCATCTATGGAAGATGTTAAAGGTTAAAAAAACAATAACAAATAGTTAGTATTCCTAACTACATAAAATTAAACAAATGAAAAATATAATAACAATATTCGTAGCAACTCTGTTCATAAGCTCTACATTATATGCTTGTGATGGATGTAAAAAATACAACAATGATAATTTTAAAATTAAAAAAGTATCTGTAACTCACAACTCCTCAATCTCAAGTACTATTTGGGAAATAAAAGTTTCAGGAAACGCAGGAGAGACAACTCCAAAACCAGTTGGTCAATTAAATGGAGCTCCAGTTTTAGGATATGTTTTTCCAACATCGTTAAAACCAACGGATGTTGGATTTAATCAAACAGACGGAATTGTTGCATTGGCTTTAACTTCTCACCCAGATTTTGACGACACACCTCTTTGGGATGAAAACAACGACAATGATTATGCTAATGATGGCATTATTTGGCATCCACATTGGGTAATTCTTACAGAAGACGATAGAGTTGGCGGAGGATTGTCTGTGAAGCAATTTAATAAAGACGATAAATCGGTTATTTTGCCACCTACAAATCCTGGAATGCCAATGTATATGGATTCTCCAGGTTTCCAAGTTACCACAAAAGGAAATACGATCACGGTTGTTGTACCTGACTATCGTATGAATAATCAAATTGACTTTAACTATGATGGAGTGGCTTGCTATATGCAAGTTAATACAGAAATGAAAGATAAGCCTATGTTAGGAGTGTATACTGTATATAGTGTAGCTTCTGGAGATTTATCTCTTCCATATAAAGTAAAGAAAAAATAAATTAATAACAAAGGCCAAGTATGTGTATAAATAATGCATTCTTGGTCTTTAAAAGTTTAATATCATGAAAATATATTTATTTCTAGTAGTTTCGATGATGGTTCTTTTGGGTTGTAAAAACAGTAATGAAGTATATAATTCTAATGGAATTAAGGTATATGAAAACACCATTTTAACTAGTTTTCCTGAAGCGAAACTTATTATAAAAACAGAAGATAGTAAGATACATTCGGGTAAAAATAATTTTGAATTCTATGTAAACTCGTATACCTTAAAAGAACAAACTCAAGGAGAAAACACAAATGATTTAGCCAATTCTAAGAAAGGACAACACATCCATTTTATTGTAAACAATGGTCCATATCAAGCCAAATATAATCCTGTATTTGAGGCAAACTTAGACACGGGTTCTAATTTAGTGTTAGCTTTTCTTTCTCGATCGTTTCATGAAAGTGTAAAAGAAAAGGATGCTTATGTGTTAAAGCATTATCAATTTAATAACGAAAAACCGCAAGTTGACATCAAAAAAGATCCATTGTTGTTTTACAGCAGACCTAAAGGAACATACCAATTTGATAAAGGCGATAAAATCTTACTGGATTTTTACCTTGTTAATACCAAACTTGATAAATCTGGAAATAAAGTAAAAGTAACATTAAACAATCACCCTTTTACCTTAGACAAATGGAAATCATATATTATTGAAGGTCTTAAAAAAGGGGAGCATGAAATTCAAATCGAATTAATTGATGCAAAAGGCATCCCTGTTCCGGGGCCTTACAATAATTCAGGCATTAGAAAATTCACCATTAAATAGAGAAATTCAGGACAATTACAAAGAAATAATACTTAATTAAAAAAACACATATTATGAAAATTTCAGTTTATGACACTTACGTGCCAAAAGAAGATAAAACAGTAATGCATTTTGATATTTTAGTTGAAGAAGGGACTTCAGAAAAAAACGTGTATGAATATGGGAAATTGTATTTAGATAGTAAAAACCTAATTAATAATAAGTTAACGACAAGTGAATGTAAGTTCTGTCATATAGAAGTTGCTCCAGAAGATGTGCAAAATGAAATTTGTGAAAAAGGGTTTTCAATTATCGAAATGGAAAATTGCGAATAAATGAAAAAGCTAGCACTACATTATAATGAAATATTACAAGGAGATTTTGAGTTGAAAAAACTCAATCTTCTTCTTGTGTTTCAAGTAAATTGCCCAGGATGTTTCTCTTATGCGCTACCCGTTTTTAATCAACTATTCAATGAATTTAATACTTGTGAAGTTTCTTTTTTAGCAATCTCTACAGCTTTTGAAGATTTCGATAAGAATACCCTAAACAATACTAAAGAATTAATTAAGAGTGGGACACTAATTGGAGAAACAAAAAAGTTTATGAAAACTCAAGGTCTTGATATATTACCGTATACATTGGACTTTCCTATTGCTATGGATAAAATGAGCATGGATGATACGATAGATTTAAATACTATTATAACAACTATTTGTAACATTAATCCCAATTATAGCATTTGGCCTGAATTTGAAAAAAAAAGCTCTTCAACAAAAAGTAAAAAATCACCTAGAATCCTTAGACCAAATTTCCCTTACCTTTACCCTAAATCAATTAAGGGGTACTCCTAGCTTTGTACTATTTAATTCGGAATACGAAATACTAAGCGAGTGGTTTGGTCATGTTACTCATGAAGAAATAACTCAAAAATTGACACAATATTTATAAAAAATAATATATTATGGGAAATAAAGACATATGGTTGTCAACTCTTATGACAGATACACCGCAAGATGGCTATGAACTAGCAATAAAATTATCGAGAATGGGAGTTAAATCAACACAGCCAGATATTGAAATATTAAAAAAGCTAAGGCCTGTATACGCTGAAGATGCAAATGGATTATTAGCTTCTTCACAAATTATAGCATTAAATTTTCAAACAATTTCAAAGGCTAATAATTACTGGAGATGAAGAAAAGTGTGTTTAATATAGCATTTCAAGAAAAAAGTATCACAAGTAAAATTGTGGTAGGATTAGAGCGTATATCAGAAGTTTTTAAAGTTTTACTTTGGGAACATGCAAAAATTATAGGTGTGAGCCCTATCCAAATTCAAATATTGATTTTTATTGCGTATCACAAGTCAGAACTTTGTAATGTTAGTCATTTAGCAAAAGAGTTTAATGTTACAAAGCCAACAGTAAGTGATGCTATTCGAGTGTTGTATAAAAAGAAATACATTATTAAAGATTATTCATCATCAGATAGTCGGAGTTACACCATTTTATTATCTGATTTAGGAAAAAAAACAGTTGCCAAAACTGAAAATTTTGCAAACCCAATAGAAACTCAACTTAAAAAAATTGAAACAGCAGATTTAGAAAGTGTCTTTGAAACATTAAGTAAGTTGATTTATCAATTAAATAATAACGGAATATTAACCGTTCAACGAACCTGTTTTGGCTGTAAATTTTATAATAAATCTGAAAATAGAAATTATTGTAACCTAATGGAAAAAGAATTATTGACTTCTGATATTCGATTAGATTGTTCTGAATATGAAGAAAAGCCAGCAGGTAACAATGTATATAAATAATAGCGGTTTAATTGCTAAACCAAAAGTAAGTAAATATAAATATGGTCTGTGTTTAACCGAAAAATTAGTGCGTGTAAATCCGCCACTATTCTTATGCTAAACGTTAGGCAACATATTGTCCCGTCCTGAAATATGTATACACAAAACCAAGTATATGTATCACAATAATAAGATTATTAGACGTTATAGCGAGAGTTTTAAACTCAAAGTATTAACAGAACTCAGCCACGGCAACTACACAAAGAGTAAATTGGCTAAAATTTACGGAATGAATCCAAGTACTATAAATGAATGGATAAAAAAGTATGACCGTAAAGACTTAATGAATTCCAGAGTTATGATTGAAACAAGAGATGAAGTCAGTCGCTTAAAAGCCCTTCAAAAGGAGGTCGAACAACTTAAAAACCTACTAATCAAAAAGGATTTAGATAAGTTAGTTACAGATAATTATTTAGAAGTTGCTTCTGAAAATTTAGGATATAAAAATGTAGAAGAGTTAAAAAAAAACTTAAACATCAAGTCCTAATGAAAACAGTTAATATAGTAAAGAAAGTAAG
>JABSPO010000021.1 GCA_013214625.1 Flavobacteriaceae bacterium | reverse complement strand
TTTCTTCCTCTTTTTTGAATTTATTTAGTTGTTCATATTTATATAACGCACCAAGGATTACACTTTTCTTTTTATTTTGAATATTGATTTGTTCAAAGATTAATCCCATTTCAAGACTTACACCTTTGTCAAGTTCTTTGTTATATTTGTCTATATCTTTTTCTAGCTTGGAAACCTCTAAAGATATTTCATTAGATTCTTTCTCTAAAACCTTTTCTGATTCAAGTAATTCTTGAATCAATGATTCAATTTTTTGTATCTCTATACTGCAAGAAGCTATTATTTTGTTGATGTCTGCGATTGAACATTCTTCTTTTATTAAACTATTACAAAGGGGACAATTTCCGATGGTTGAGTGGTTTTCTTCATTTAGTAATACGCTTGCTTCTATAGTAGATTTCAAACGTGCAATATCAGAATGATAATTTAATTTTAAGAGTTCTGTCCTTTTGTAAAGTTCTTTAATTATTCTTTCTCTAGATTGTCTTTTATAGAGAAAGACAAGTGTTTCTGCTCTTTTACTCTCTATTTCGTTATATTGTTTTTGAAGACTGGTATGTTTTTTACTTAAATTTTCTATTACTGTATTCGTCTCTGAAAGAAGAACTGAAGGTTCAGTTTTGTAAGTTTTTAATGCGATTGTGTTGTCAATTATGAATTCTTTTAAAATTTCTAACTTTCCCTTTCTATTAGCTATTTGATTTTCCGAAAGTGATTCAATTATAGTACTATCATCATTACCGGTAGCAATTAATTTTAAGACATTGGACTCAATCGTTTTATCTCGATTGTTATGTACTATTATAGAATCCTCTGTAGTTATTCTAGTTTCATTAATCATTGAAAACTTTACAATATCTCTATATGAGATTTGTCTAGTTTTACCTTTTTGATTTGTTCTAACTTTTTTACCTATTAGATTATTTTTTTTTAGTAAAAAAGCAGAAATTGTTTTCTCACTATTGGGGTTATGTTTTCTATTTAGAATTTCAAATTCATCTGTTTCTTTAATTTCATCTATAGTTGAATTATATAGTTTGAAATTCCCACCTTTTAAATCACTTAATAAGGTGAATGGTGCATTTTTAGAATCACTTATTTCGAGATAAATAAATTCATATGCTCTTGATTCTTTAATCAGTTTTGGTGGTTTAGAAGCACCAAACATATAATTTAAACATTGAAAAATATATGATTTACCTACATTTGAAGGGCCAGTAATGATATTAACTCCCTTTTTAAAAACGATACTTGCATTTTCAACTGATTGACCAATTAGTCTTAATTCATTTAATATAAATCCCGTTTCCATTATTGTAAAATATCAATATTAAACTCGTTGTCTATCTCAGATAATTTAGGAGTCATAATGTTTTTTAGTTCTTGTTTGGTGTGTTTTGAATACTTACCAATAGCCCAATTCGCTTTTTCTTGAAGTCTGATTGAATAAGTCTCTTCAAGTGATTCTAGAAATGGCATTGCATTTTCTGTTGCTTTGTATTCTATACCATTGGTATTATATTGCTTTTCTATTAATTCCTTTTTGATAAAAAGGTTTAAGCCTTTTTCAATAATTGAACTTCTAACCATTATTTCTCCAGAACGATAAGGAACTGCGGGATGAAGACTTTGGATTGTTTTGTCGATATCTGCTGAATGAATAGTTAGATAATCTAGATAAACAAGGTTCTGTAAATCAAAAGATTTAGGAAAAGATTCATTTAATATAGTTAATACTCTAAGTCCAGATTCAACACTATTATTGAATGGATTTATCTTTTTTATAGTTTCCATTATTTCCATTTAATTTTATTATCATTAACTAATTGATGACATACTCCGCTTCTGTCATTAATGATACTCACTTCCTTTAATGGATTTGAAGAAATTATTATTTTACGAGCTTCCTTTTCAGCTTCTTTTACTTTTATGAAGCTATTTGAATGATTGTCTTCTACAATGTCAATAATACCGTCCAAAATTTCATTTTGAAAATCTTCAAAAGTATCAATAGGTAAGCTATCTCTTGAAAAGTTTCGTAACTGTTCTGCATGATGAAAGCTAATTCTCGCTCTTGAAAAATGATTCTTATAAAGTTCTTTTGAATCTAAATCTGATACACTTTTATAATCTTCTTTACTTTCAGAGCCATAAGCAGATAATAGTTGTTTTACGTATTTCGTTTCAGAATTTTGAATGAATTTGGGTATTGTAGTTGTATCTAATTTTTCACGTTCAGGCAATCCACCTCCAAATCTGATTAAATGATTTGGATGTTTACTGTGTTCTTTCAAAATGTTCTTAGTATGGATTTTAGAAAAAATTGAAAAATTAAAGTTATTTACCCATTTTAGTAAGTTACCTTCTAATTTTATTCCATTTTTTGTGGTGTCAATATTATTATGCTTATCCCAATGCTTTATAATTGCATTTTTTAATTCAGTTGGATTTTGAAGTAATTTAGAGAGAGAAGTTCCACAACCTTTAGGAGCAACAAAGTAATATTTTCTTGGTATTGGATATTCAGCTTTGAAAGTGTAATATAATATTTTTATAAATTCCTTATATACTTGTGCTGGTCTTAATGCATTTTCATAATGTTTACATTGGAAACAATCCCAAGTATAATTTGGTTTGTTTTTATCTGAAACATAACCGACAACATCTCTTCCTTTATCACCTGCACCACCAAATTTTTCACCTTCTAGATACTCAGTCTTTTTTATATCAACCCATTCTTCAATAAATTCTTCCCAGTCATCAAATGACATATGTTCAATCATCTTAAGAGGTATTATCCTCTTTCCAAAATTGACTTGATGTGATGTTTTGTAGTGTGTCATTTTTTTTCAGCTTACTGCTAACGACTAAGCTATGGTTTGTACGGAGATTCAGAGAACTGAACTTTTGGACTAGCACTTAGCCAATTTTTTTCTTTATCTCAATAGATACGCAAAATTGAAAATTTTTCGGACTTCATTCAAGGCACTTCACTTTGGATTAAGTGCCAAAACCCGTATTAACTATAGCCCTTGTTATTTTTTCGTCAATGTCAGTTACAAACGCTTCAACTTCATCAATTATTTTTTGTACCACATCTTTTGAAATATCTATTTTTTCACCTTCTTTATTTTTCCCATTCCTATGAACCATATCGTGTCGTGTTTTGATCGCTAACATTAATGCTTCAATATCTGGGAATTCAATTTTTAAAGTGTCCTGGTACATTCCTTTAACTTTAGGTAAATCGTGATAAATTACATCAACAAGTTCTTTTTTTACAATGTCACGAATGTTATCCAGTTTTTCGTAAATTTCACTTAAAGTAAACTTCCTGTTTTGTATGTTTTTAAATGTTCTTATGAAATTCTTGAAGTTTTCTTCATTGTTAAGTACTTGCTGAATTAATGTTGTGGAAAGGTAATCTTCTAAACAAGTAATTGCTCCGGAGTATAATTGCCTTTGAAGAGTTTCTTGTAATTTATCATTACTAAGGTCGATATTATTTAAGGAAGATAAGTTAGAAATTTCAGCTTTGAAATGAGTTATGAAGTTCAAACTATGGATTATTGCATCTATTTGTTCTTCATAATAATCATCTAATTCATCTGGAATTTCTTCTATTTCAATAGTTTCATCTTCTATGTCATTAATTTCCGCATACCCATCCGCATACCCAGCATAGACATAAACGTCAAAATTTTTGTCGCAATTTTCGCAAACAGCATAACCTTCATTTTCGTTATGAGAGTCACTTGATTTTTCAGCAGAATAATTAGGCGAAGGAATTCCAATTTCTTCACTTTCAACACGTGTGTCACATTCGTTACAGTCAAACTTTACAATGACTGATTTATTTCCAAAAGGAAAATATTCACTATATCCCATAATTTTCTTTTTTCTAATGAAGCACAACAATTGAATATGTAACATTAATGGTGCATATCCAACATATATTTTCTTCCGAATTTGATAATTCAATAGTACTCCTTTTGCTTCAATAAAAAGTAAGCTATTGTATTGAAAATAGTAAGGAAAATCCTTACTGTTATTAAAAATAAATTAGTTATATCGCGTTTTTACAACAACAGCAACAAAGCTACTGTTTACGGCTAGTTGCTGAAATACCCAACAAATGGTATTTTACCACTCACTAATTATAGTGAGGTAAAATAACCGCTATTAGGTACTTAAAAAAAAACACGAAAATTTAACTTAAAAAAGGGGGCGTTTTTTTTGTTCGGGAACTTTACAATAAGATGCCTCAAATCATTTTACCAATTAGTACATTTTTTAAGTGAGAATTACACCATGATTTAAAAGAGGAACGTGAAATGTAATGTTGTAATTACTTCATAATCAACGAGTTTATGTTTAGAAATCACACTATTACACATATTAGGTTAAAATCCTTCCTTTTTTATTTGTTTCAATAACAGCTCTCTTTTTATGGAGATATTATACACGATATAAAAGTGTAATGCAAGTGTAATGTGAAATGTAACGATGTAAGTCCTTTGTTATCAGGGTGTTTATGTGTGTAAATTACACTATTACACAAATAGTGCTGAAATCCTTTCTTTTTTTTAGAAATTGAAAATTGTATTTTTTATTGTTTCATCAGCTCCTCTATTTCGTGAGGTATATCCCTCAGTTATTTTTAAATCATGGTGTCGGGCTTGGTCTCTTACTTTTATAGCAGGAATTCTGGAGTTTAAAAGCTCGGTTATACCGCTATCTTTCAGTGAGTAAAATTGATAAGTGGTGCTAAAGTTTAATATTCTTCTCATTTTCGTCCATTCATAACTGATTTTTCTAGGGTTTAATTGGTTTTCACCTGTTTTAAATCCGTCTGCAGAAAACAAAAATTCATTTTCTAAAGAATTCTCAATATGATTGGTCAATATAGGTAGGTATTCTGATGGTATCGTTACGGGTTCAGTTTTGTGGTTTTTTGAGTTTTCCCCATTAATTAAAAGATACCCTTTTTTTAGATTTACATCACGCACTTTTATTTTTGTCAGTTCAGTACTTCTTATAAAGCAAAACAGTAAAGAGTATAAATAATAAAATTAGAAAGACGCAATCATAGAAAACGAAAAACCCTATAAACATTATGTTTATAGGGTTTTTAGCGATTTTAACACTCTTCTAGCAGAGAGGAAGGGATTCGAACCCTCGATACGCTATAAACGCATACACGCTTTCCAGGCGTGCGCCTTAAGCCGCTCGGCCACCTCTCTTTATATTATTTCGAATGCAATGAAGCAATCTTTAGGAATTGCTACTGTAGCTATTCCAAATATAAGTCAATCAATCCTTCTGGAGTGTTGACGATAATTTGTTTATTCTCTCTGTCTACTTTTTTGATAAACTGATCGTTTAAAGGAATCAGAATTTCAGTTCCATCTCTATCAATCACAAATAATTCTTGAGCACCTGTGTCGTTAATGTTATCAATAACACCAACTTCTCCAAAATTCTCATCAATTACCATAAAACCAGTAACCTCATGGTAGTAAAATTTATTACCACTTAATGTAGGTAGGATAGATAATGGCAGGTATAAATCGGATTTTAGTAAAGCATTAGCATCTTCTTCGGAATCTACATCTTCAAATTTTATTCGAAGTAATTGAGATTTATGAAGTTTGCAGGTATCCACAAAAAAAGGAATCAGATTATTTCGTAAAGAAATAAAAACTGATTCCAGATTTTTAAAGATTTCAGGTTCGTCCGTGTCTAATTTGACAAGAAGTTCTCCTTTAAAGCTATACTTTTTAACGACTTTTCCTAAGTAGAAACAATCCTTAATTTGCATATATTACTCTTCTTCTTGAGCTGGAGCTGCCGCAGCAATTCTAGCTTCGTTGACAGCTTTTTCAGCTTCAAAAGCTTTAGTATCAGCATCAACTTGCGCTTGTGCTAATCCATCTTTTTTACCTTGAACTTTTCCTTCTTTAGCATCAACCCAAGCAGTAAATTTTGCTTCAGCTTGCTCTTCAGTTAAAGCACCTTTTTTTACACCACCTAATAAATGATTCTTGAACATAACTCCTTTGTAAGAAAGTATTGCTCTTGCAGTATCAGTAGGTTGTGCACCTTTACCTAACCATGCAACAGATCCATCAACATCTAAGTCAATTTTTGCAGGGTTAAAATTAGGGTCATACGTTCCTAACTTTTCTAAAAATCTACCATCTCTTTTTGATCTTGAGTCAGCAGCTACGATCCAGTAAAAAGGTTTTCCTTTTTTACCATGTCTTTGTAATCTAATTTTAACAGGCATAATGTGTTAATTTTTGAAGGTTCACGACCTTCGGTTATTAATTATAAATAAGTTTGCAAATATACGAAGCTTTACGGTCAAAACAATAGATATGCTAGTTTTTTTAATGCATAGTAATTTTGCCTTTTTAAATTCCTTACTATTGTAGAATAATATCGTTTAATCCCACCAGTGGGTTTAATCTCAGTCCCGATAGCTATCGGGATGCCTTCAGTGAAAAATGTTATTATTAACCAATGTACTCGTGTGCTTGAATCGAGGGCATTGATTAATTCAGTTAATTTATATAAAATGGAAGAGGATAAACAGCGTTTGTTTACTATAGATGAGCAACAATTACTAGAAGAAATTTTATTGCACCGAAGAGATGTTCGAGGGAATCGTTTCATCAAAAAAGCGTTATCTAAAAACTCTATTGATGCCATACTTCAGGCTGGCTTATCAGCCCCGTCAGTAGGGTTTTCTCAGCCTTGGGAATTTGTTTTGATAGCTGATCAAGAAACAAAATTCAAAATTAAAGCTACTTTTTCAGAAGAAACTCGGAAAGCAGCGCTTACTTTTAGTAGTGACAAACAGCAAGAATATATCAAGCTAAAACTGGAGGGGATTATTGAAGCTCCGTTAAATATAGCCGTTTTTTATAAACCTAAAAACGAACCTGTTTTAGGGCAAACTAGCATGCCTGAAATGGGTAAGTATAGTGTGGTTTGCGCCATCCAAAATATGTGGTTAATGGCAAGGAGTTTAAATATTGGTTTAGGTTGGGTGAGTATTTTAGACCCTGAAAAAGTAAAAAGTGTATTGAATGCACCTAAAGAGAATGAGCTGATTGGTTACTTGTGTCTAGGGTATACGGATATGTTTTACAATAAACCTGAACTAGAACTAAAAAAATGGGAGCAAAAAAAGCTACAAGAGGAAGTGGTTATTAATGAGAAATATCGTTAAATTATAATATCTGAAAAGGGAATAAAGAGTTGCAAAATATATAATTGACTGGAGTTATAAATGGATTTGTTTGATAATGAAATAGGAGCAAGTAAAAACCTACTACCACACAGTGGTGAAGTAAATTACTTTGGCGCAATAATGTCAGTTAAAATGGCAAACCACTATTTCGAAATTCTTTTAAATGATATCGATTGGAAAAATGATGAGGCAATCCTTTTTGGGAAGCGAATAATTACAAAAAGAAAGGTTGCATGGTATGGAGATGAGCAATTTGAATACGAATATTCTAACACAACAAAAAAAGCACTGCCTTGGACTAAAGCCTTACTAAGCTTAAAAAGTTTGGCAGAAGAAAATACAGGAGAAAAATTTAACTCATGCTTACTTAATTTGTACCATAATCAAACTGAAGGAATGGCTTGGCATAGTGATGCCGAAAAGAAACTAAAAAGGAATGGAGCTATTGCTTCGTTGAGTTTTGGAGCGGAAAGAACCTTTTCCTTTAAGCATAAAGTATCTAAAGAGAAAATATCGGTAGTACTAAGTAATGGTAGTTTATTGGTGATGAAAGGAAAAACACAAACCAATTGGTTACATCGATTACCGCCAACTAAATATAAAAAAGGGATAAGAATTAATTTGACGTTCAGGACAATTGTATAGTAATAAATAATAGTTTTATTTAAAACCGACAGTTAATCGGTGCTTTATACCCTTTTAACGATAATATATAATTTTATAAGCTATCATAAAAGGATGGTAATAAGACAGTTTATCTTTGATACAAGTTAGTTTTTAGATTAAAACCTAAAACGATTTTTTTGGGGGGAAGGGACATATAAATATTTATATGTCCCTTTATTTTTTTCGTTAAAAGATACTTGTAGCAGGTACTGTTTACAACTTCAAAGAGTCAATTGAAATTACAATATTTTTTATGCTTAAATTTGGGGCATGTATTTAATTTTTGACACTGAAACAACAGGACTTCCAAAACGATGGGATGCGCCAATAACTGATTCTGGCAATTGGCCAAGATGTATTCAAATTGCTTGGCAATTACATGATGAGCTAGGGAATTGTATTGAACACCAAGACTACTTGGTGAAAGCTGATGGATTTAATATTCCGTATGATGCTGAAAAAATACATGGTATTTCTACTGCTTTAGCGAATGAACAAGGTATTGGTTTGAAGGAAATGTTGGAGAAATTCAATATTGCTTTGTCAAAATCGAAATTTGTAGTAGGACAGAATGTTGGTTTTGATACCAATATTATAGGAGCTGAATTTCATAGGTTAGGAATAGAAAATAATTTACAAGAAACGCCTGTTTTAGATACCTGTACTGAGCGTACAGCAAAATTATGTGAAATACCTGGGGGTAGAGGAGGACGATTTAAGTTGCCTACACTTACAGAATTACATTTACATTTGTTTGGTGCTGGATTTGGTGATGCGCATAATGCAACTGCTGATGTTGAGGCTACTACACGTTGTTTTTTCGAATTAATACGTAAAAGAAATTACACTACAGAAGAGCTAGCAGTATCTCCTGATTATTTTGAGCATTTTGATGCTAAAAATCCGAATACAATTCAAGTAATTGGATTAAACCATTTCAATTTAAAAAAGGAGTCTGAAAAAATAAGCAAGCGAATTGAAAAGGAAGCGGAGGCTATTTTTTCAAATGATACTATAGTTCAGGATCTTACTGCTTTACAAGAAGCGCAATTCTCACATTTGCACAACCACTCACAATATTCGGTATTGCAATCTACCATTTCCGTACAAGGATTGGTAAAAGTGGCGGTTAAAAATGGGATGAATGCTGTAGCAATGACCGATCATGCTAACATGATGGGCGCGTTTCACTTTATCAATGCAATACAAGGGCATAATAAAGGAATAAAGCAACGTAAGGAAGAGGCAGAAGAAAATGGAGAAGAATTTACTGAGAAGTCCATAAAAGGAATTATTGGTTGTGAATTGTTTGTATGTGAAAATTATTTAGATAAATCACGAAAGGACAATGGGTACCAAGTAGTTTTTCTTGCAAAAAATAAAAATGGATACCATAATCTTGCAAAAATGTCTTCTCTAGGACATACGCATGGGAAGTATTATGTGCCAAGGATTGATAAAGAAGTTGTAAAAAAATATAAAGAAGATATTATAGTACTTACGGGAAACCTGTATGGGGAAGTTCCGAGTAAAGTATTAAATATAGGAGAAAATCAAGCAGAAGAAGCATTGCTTTGGTGGAAGCAAGAATTTGGTGATGATTTGTATATCGAGTTAATGCGCCATGATCAGGAAGATGAAAAGCGTGTAAATAAAGTACTGATTGATTTCTCTAAAAAGCACGATGTAAAGCTTGTTGCGACAAACAATACCTATTATGCCAATCAGGAAGATGCCAATGCGCATGATATTTTATTATGTGTAAAGGATGGGGAAAAGCAAGCCACGCCTATAGGTAGAGGTAGAGGGTATCGATACGGGTTGCCAAATCAGGAATACTATTTCAAGAGTCAAGATGAAATGAAGGCGCTCTTTAAAGATGTGCCTGATTCCATTACAAATATTCAAGAGGTCGTTGATAAAATTGAGAACTATACTTTAGCAAGGGATGTTTTGTTACCTGCTTTTGATATTCCTGAACGATTTCAATTTGAAGAAGATAAAAAAGATGGAGGTAAGCGAGGTGAAAATGCTTTTTTAGCACACATTACGTTTGAAGGGGCAAAAATACGCTACGGAGAAATTACCGAAGATATAAAGGAACGGCTTGATTTTGAACTGGAGGTAATTGAGAAAACAGGGTATCCTGGGTATTTCTTAATTGTAGAAGATTTTATTCGTGAAGCAAGAAAAATGGATGTTTCCGTTGGTCCTGGTCGTGGATCGGCAGCAGGATCAGTAGTAGCATACTGTTTATGGATTACCAATTTAGATCCGATTAAGTACGATTTGCTTTTTGAGCGTTTCCTGAATCCGGAACGTGTAAGTATGCCCGATATTGATATTGATTTTGATGATGAAGGTCGTGGTCGTGTCATGCAGTATGTAATTGATAAATACGGATCAAATCAAGTAGCACAAATTATTACTTATGGTACTATGGCTGCAAAATCGGCCATTAGAGATACTGCCAGAGTACTTGATTTACCGCTTTTTGAAGCAGATAAAATTGCAAAACTAATACCGAATACGAAGCTTGCTAAAATATTCGGTAAATCTGAAAAAGAGTTAAGAGAAAAATTTCGATCTGAAGAGATTGATAATATTAATGAGTTGCTAAACTTGTCCGAAGGAGACGATTTAGTAGCGCAAACAATAAATCAAGCAAGAAAACTAGAAGGATCTGTTCGTAATACAGGAATTCACGCCTGTGGGGTAATTATTACTCCAGATGATATTACCAAATTCGTTCCTGTTGCGTTGGCAAAGGATTCGGAAATGTACTGTACTCAGTTTGATAACTCCGTTGTTGAGGATGCAGGATTATTAAAAATGGATTTTTTGGGGTTAAAAACATTAACCCTGATAAAAGACACCGTTAAGCTGGTAAAACTAAAACATGGTGTTGAGCTTGATCCAGAAACCTTCGATTTAGAAGATGTAAAAACATACGAGTTGTTCCAGCGTGGAGAAACAGTAGGGATATTCCAGTATGAATCTGCAGGAATGCAGAAATACATGAAAGAATTAAAGCCGACTGTTTTTGCTGATTTAATAGCAATGAATGCCTTGTATCGCCCAGGTCCGATTGAATATATCCCTAGTTTTATTAACAGAAAACACGGTATTGAGGAAATCGTTTACGATTTAGAAGATAGTAAGGAGTATTTAGAGGAAACTTACGGTATTACTGTGTACCAAGAGCAAGTAATGTTACTCTCGCAAAAATTAGCTAATTTTACTAAAGGTGAGGCTGATGTATTGCGTAAGGCAATGGGGAAAAAGCAAATTTCTGTACTGGCAAAAATGAAACCTAAATTCATTAAGCAAGCCTCGGAAAAAGGACATGATGAAACCGTATTAGAAAAAATATGGACGGATTGGGAGGCATTTGCGGCCTATGCCTTTAATAAATCACACTCTACTTGTTATGCTTGGATTGCGTATCAAACAGCGTATCTAAAAGCACATTATCCTGCAGAATATATGGCAGCGGTATTGTCAAATAACATGAACGATATCAAACAGGTTACGTTCTTTATGGATGAATGTAAACGAATGGGACTTGAGGTTCTTGGACCTTGTGTAAATGAATCCTATTATAAGTTTACGGTAAACGATCAGAATGCAGTTCGTTTTGGTATGGGGGCTGTAAAAGGAGTAGGAAGTGGGGCAGTAGCCACAATTGTAGCGCATAGAGAAAAAGATGGGAGGTATAAATCAGTTTTTGATTTGGCAAAACGTATTGATTTGCGTGCAGCTAATAAAAAAGCGCTTGAAAATTTAGCCTTAGCTGGAGGGTTTGATACATTTGAAGGGACTCATAGAGCACAATATTTATTTGATGCTGGTGATGGGCAAATGTTTCTTGAAAAAGTATTAAGATACGCAGCTAAATATCAAGAAAGTCAAAACTCATCTCAAGTGAGTTTGTTTGGAGAAGCTTCTGATGTTCAAATTCCAGAACCAATTGTTCCGCCTTGTGACGATTGGGGAACTATGCAAAAATTATCGCAAGAGCGTGAGGTAGTAGGGGTGTTTATATCAGGACATCCGTTAGATGATTTTGAAAATGAAATTAAATATTTCTGTAATGCGAACCTAGGTCATTTAAAAAACCTAGAACCATTAGTTAATAGAGAGGTGTCCTTTGCAGGAATCGTAACAAGTGTGGAACATCGAGTATCTAAAAATGGTAAAGGATGGGCGATGTTTACTATCGAAGATTATAAAGAAGCTTATGAGTTCAGGATATTTGGAGAAGAATATTTAAAACATCGTCACTTTTTAATTATCAACTCCTTTGTGTATGTAAAATTGTTTGTAAAACCAGGTTGGGTAAATAAAGAAACTGGTAAAAGAAGTGATCCGAGAATACAGTTTAATAGTTTTGAGCAGTTGCAAGATGTAATGGATAAGCAATCTAGAAAATTGACTATTCAATTGGATATTGCTACACTAACAAAAGAAAAAGTATTAAATTTAAAAGAAACGATAAGGAATAATAAAGGAGAAAAGCAATTGAGTTTTATAGTGTATGAAATGCAAGAGAAGCTTAAGGTAACTATGATTAGTAGAACGGAGAAGATAAATATTACAAACGAGTTTCTTGATTTATTAAAAGAAAAAGGAGTTAAGTATAAGATGAATTGATCTCGCCAGTGGGTTAATTTATCGTCCCGATAGCTATCGGATGTTTCTGCCGAAAAACAGTATTGTTAAATGACATCTCAGATGCTTGCATTGAGTATATTGATTTGTTCTATTAGCAAAACTGATGCTTGTATAGAGAAATCCAATACTTATCACTGTAAGGATTCGTAAAATAATTGACTACATTTGTGTAATAGATTAAATAATTTAAAATAAATAAAATGGCATTAGAAATAACAGACGCAACATTTCAAGAAGTAGTATTAAACTCAGACAAGCCAGTATTGGTTGATTTCTGGGCAGCTTGGTGCGGACCATGTAGAATGGTTGGACCAGTTATTGATGAAGTGAGTACTGAATATGAAGGAAAAGCTATTGTTGGTAAGATGGATGTTGATGCAAATCAAGAATTCGCAGCTAAATACGGAGTTAGAAACATACCAACAGTATTGTTATTCCACAAAGGAGAAATGATAAGTCGTCAAGTAGGAGTATCTCCTAAGAAAGTATACACAGATGCTATTGATGCTGCATTGTAGTTATTAATAACATAGAATAAAACAAAAAAGGTTTGGCAGTATGTCAAACCTTTTTTATTTTAGTGATGTCTCGTCCTGAAATAGCGTTATTTAACTATCCCGATGGATATCAGGATCTTTTTAAACTAGTTAGTTTATACTTGGAAATATTTAAGCAGGAATGAAGTTATTGTAAAAACAGCATATGTCTATAAAAACAGAATTACAGAACTCTAAAGTGTATTTTAATCTACAATTGTTAGCATCACAAGTTGTAGAAGGAATGATTACGGGGATGCATAAAAGTCCGTTTCACGGTTTCTCATCTGAGTTTGCTGAGCATAAAGTATATAATAATGGGGAAAGCACTAAGCATATTGATTGGAAGTTGTTTGCGCGTACTGATAAGTTATACACTAAAAAGTATGAGGAAGAAACCAACTTGCGTTGTCATTTAATTATTGACAATTCTGCTTCAATGCATTATCCAAAAAGAAAGAATTTTTCAGTAACTAATTTGAATAAAATTGGCTTTTCAGTATTGGCTAGTGCGATACTAATGAATTTATTGAAAAAACAACGTGATGCTGTTGGCTTAAGTGTTTATGGTAATACATATGACTTTCATATTTCAGAAAAAGGAAGCGAACGGCACTTTAATTTAATTACAAATCAATTAGAGCAGTTATTGATGTCAAAACCAAAAGTAGCGGACACCAATACGGTAAAATATTTACATGAGATTGCTGAGAAGTTACATAAAAGGTCATTGATTTTCTTTTTCACGGATATGCTTCAGTACTCGTCAAACAAAGAAGAACTGTTTGGTGCCTTAAAGCATTTGAAGTATAATAAACATGAAGTGGTTTTGTTTCATACATTAGATTATAAAACAGAAGTTGATTTCGAATATGATAATACCCCTAAAAGTTTTGTAGATGTGGAGACAGGTGAGAAAGTTGATTTATATCCAGAAAACATAAAAGAGGTATTTGCTGAAAAGGTTAAGAATTACATTAATGAAATTAAATTGGAATGTGCTAAGTATAAAATAAAGTATGTTCCAGTTGATGTTTCTGAAAGTTTCGATAAAATAGTCAATATTTATCTAACTGAGAAGCAGAGGTTTGGTTAATAGTTTGTAATTAACTTAAAAAAAACGCGTTATTTTTTTGGCGGAAAGTTAAATCTATTCTATATTTGCACTCGCTATACGCAAACGGTCTGGTAGTTCAGTTGGTTAGAATACCTGCCTGTCACGCAGGGGGTCGCGGGTTCGAGTCCCGTCCAGACCGCAAAATAGCAAAAAAGCTCCAAGAAGTTGGGGCTTTTTTTTGCGCCAAACGTTAGTTGTGTTGTTTTGACAAATGTTGTATTTGTCAAAGGTTTAGTAGTAAACCGATGGAAAGCTTCCCAAAATTCCTTTTAAGGATCATCGGGTTGCTTTTTTTTATTTTACAACAGTTTTCTTTTCAGATTTAATGTTTTCCTTTGTTCTAATTCTTTGGTTTTAATTGCCTTACTAATTTTTTAATAGTATTATGCTTTTTTCCTTGTAGCACAAGGAAATCTGTTCTATATTTGCACTCGCTATACGCAAACGGTCTGGTAGTTCAGTTGGTTAGAATACCTGCCTGTCACGCAGGGGGTCGCGGGTTCGAGTCCCGTCCAGACCGCAAAATAGCAAAAAGCTCCTAATTTTATTAGGAGCTTTTTTTATGCGCTAAATTTTACTAGCATTGACGACTTGATTCAATGTAATCTTCATTTATCAGCTATATAGTACTTTCCTAGTGTTTCAGTTGTATTACAAGCTGAAATTTATAGGTAAAATAAAAACCATATAGTTATTGGGTCACTAAAGTTGGTTTTCGAAATTATTTAGCAGGTGTTTTATATTTTATTATCCTGCTATTTAACAGTTAAACTACTAAAAACACCTGTTTAGCACTTTTTTTTTGAGGTTTACATATAAAAAACTAACTTATAGAAGTAATACAATATTCATGAGGTTTGAGTTTACAAAAAAAATAGTAGCACTAACTGGGTTCTTGTTTATTTCTTCCATGCTATTTGCTCATGGTGATTTATCTATTAGAATTCAGGAGAAAACTATTGAAATTTCAAAAAAGCCTACAGATGCTAACTTGTATTACGAAAGAGGGTTTTTATATCAACAACATTTAGAATATCAAAACGCTATTTCAGACTTCGACAAATCAAAATCTTTGGGAAACTATAGCAAACTATTGTTTTTTAGAATGGCAGAAACATATTACAAAAAGAATGATTATGAATATGCCCTAGATAAAATTACAAGTTGTATAACTATTGATGCTGGCGATGTTAAATCGCTAAAACTTAAAGCTCAAATTTTGTTTAAACTAAAACGGTATAAAGAAACAATGCTTGCCTATACCTATGTGGTAGAAAACACGATAGACATTAGACCTGAGGATATTATAGAATATAGCAATATTGTACTAACTATTGATAGCTTAGATTATAATGGAGCACTTGAGGCTATAGAAATTGGCTTAAAGAAATTAGGGCGTAATACGGTCACTTTTCAATTAAAAAAAATTGAGTATTTAAAAAAATCAGATCAAGTTGAGGAGGTTATCAATCAATATAATATGTTGATAAAAAACAACAACAGAAATGAGTTCTGGTATTATGAAAAAGGCAAATATTTAATCGAAGTAAAAAGATATCCCCAAGCTAATATAGCAATTCAACAAGCAAAATTAGCTATTGAACTACTAAAGACAAAATTTAAAAGTACACTAGCAATTAAAAAATTGCAAAGGCAATTAAACGAACTTGAAAAATCACTAAATTATGAATAGCAAAATTACTTTATATGCAATGTTGCTTTTTTCAGCAATACTTTTTTCTCAAACAAATTTTATAAATAATGGTGATGCATGGAAGTATTTAGATGATGGATCTAACCAGGGAACTGTTTGGTATGGTACGGGGTTTAATGATGCGTCATGGGTTTCAGGAGCTTCAGAGTTAGGTTATGGTGATGGTGATGAAGCTACCGTTGTAAGTTATGGGGCAAGTTCTAGTAATAAATATCCCACAACGTATTTTAGAAAGTCATTTAATGTGGCTGACCATACCTTGTATAACGACTTGGTACTAGAAGCTATACGCGATGATGGAATGGTGGTATATGTAAATGGAGTAGAAGTTTGGAAGGACAATATGCCAGCATCATTTGATTATACCACTTATGCCTCGGCTACAGTAAGTGGGAGCGGAGAAACTACATGGTTGTCAACAACAATAGGGAGTAATTTAGTAACCGGAAACAATGTAATAGCTGTCGAAATTCATCAACGATCAGGATCTAGCTCTGATATTAGTTTTGATTTTAAGCTAACCGCCTATGCAGCAATACCAGCAGCAATTACCAGAGGGCCCTATTTGCAAAAAGGAAATTCAAATAGTGTTACCATAAAATGGAGAACAAACACCTCTACAGAATCAATCATAAACTACGGAACTTCCTTAGGTGCATTAGGGAGTATAGCTTTTGATAATACCTTAAAAACGCAACATGAACTTATAATTCCAAGTTTAACAGCAAATACAAAATATTACTATGAAATTGCTGACAGCGATGGAGTATATGTAGCAGAGAGTAGTGAAATGTATGTAAAAACATCACCTAATGTGGGTGATCAGCAGTTTGTAAGGGCATGGATATTAGGCGACGCTGGTACAGCAAACCAAGACCAACGGGACGTAAGGGATCAATATTATAATTATGTAGCTACAGCAGGTGTTAATCCTAATCAAACAGATATGATATTGTTTTTAGGAGATAATGCCTATAATAATGGGACAGACTCGGAGTACCAATCAGCTGTATTTGATGTGTATGGCGATATGTTAAAAAAATCCGTAGCATGGTCAACTTTAGGGAATCATGATGGATATTCATCAACTTCAAGTACACAAACAGGACCGTATTATGATATTTTTTCATTTCCAACAACAGCAGAATGTGGAGGAACTTCATCAGGAACTGAGGCGTATTATTCATATGATTATGCTAACATTCATTTTATAGTATTGGAATCACATCAGTTGTACAATGATGCTACTCAAATGGCATGGTGTCTTTCCGATATACAAGCAACTACTCAGGATTGGATAATAGCAATATTTCATCATCCACCATATACAAAAGGCTCTCATAATTCTGATTCGGAAACGCAATTGGTGGCCATGCGAAATAACTTCTTATCTATTTTAGAAGATAATGGGGTAGATTTAGTATTAAGCGGTCATTCGCATTCGTATGAACGATCCTATTTTATAAATGGTCATTATGGTGTTTCTAGTACATTTAACTCAGGAACACATACCGTTGGGGTAAATGGTGATTTGTCAGGAAAAGCGGATACAGGTGATGGTGCATATACAAAAATGGATACTGATACTGCAGGAGCAGTATATATAACTGCAGGTTCTTCAGGTAAAATTTCTGGAGGAAGTTTGAATCATAATGCCATGTATGCCTCAATAAACGAGTTAGGTTCCTGTATTTTAGAAATTGAAAATGATGGAGGTACTGGCCAAAACTTAATGGTTAAGTTTTTAAATGACAGTGGAGTAATTACGGATTACTTTACCATTAATAAAACTGGTTTTGTATTATCTACCGATGATCAGGTTATCAATGATAAATCAATTAGTATCTATCCAGTACCGGCAAATATGCTCTTAAATATTAAGTTAAGCACAAATGAAATAATAGAGAATGTTATGATTTATAATATCATTGGTGCATTAGTACAAGAGAGTAAAGAAACGTTAATTGATGTAAGTAAGCTTCAACCAGGAAAGTATATGATTGGTATAAGAACGAATAAAAACCAGCATTATAAAACAGTTATAATACAATAGAAAATCGGCTATTGTTATATTTTTCGGAACGGGTGTCTTTAATAAACATTTGTTAATAACTTAACTAAAACACATGTCAATATCTCAATGAATTACAGTTAGTCTTGATAAAACACCAATAATCTACTATATTTTGTAATTAATTCACAATTCCATACCTTGAGAACAAGAACCAATATTGTTTGTATTAAAAGGGGAGAATGAGTTGAGTTAAAAACCGAGTATTATGGTAAATAAAATTATTTTTTCAAAAAAGCTATTGTTCAACGTAACGTTAATCCTATTAAGTTCTTATTCTTTTAGTCAAATTCTTCCAGCTGATAGTAGTTGGAGTTATTTAGATGATGGTTCAGATCAAGGTACCGCTTGGTATGCAACTGGATTTGATTATTCTTCATGGGCAACAGGTAATGCTGAACTAGGATACGGTGATGGTGATGAAACAACAGTAGTTAGTTTTGGGCCAGATTCAAGTAATAAATACCCAACAACATATTTTAGAACATCATTTAATGCTACTCCAGCCGATGTAGCAAACACAGCTTTAGTATTAAATGCAGTCCGAGATGATGGAATGGTAGTTTATGTAAATGGAGTTCAAGTTTGGAGCAACAATATGGCTGCAGCTTTTAACTATTTATCATATGCAACTGCAACTGTTTCGGGAGCAGCAGAAGATGCTTGGATAACCAATACATTAGCAAATATACTTGTTGTTGGAAATAACGAAATTGGAGTTGAAATTCACCAAAGAAGTGCTTCAAGTAGTGATATTAGCTTTAACTTTATGTTAGACACAGATGATTCATTATTTATTCCGCCAACTGCGCCAGATAATGATTCAGATGGAATAGCAGATTATATTGATTCTGATGATGATAATGATGGAGTTACCGATATATTAGAAGGGTGTTATACTGCTAACTTAGAAGGATTGAATTCAACAGGGCTTCCTTCAAACGAAGAATCAATTTTGGGTAATTTCCCAATTTTAAACCATCCAATGGACGACGGAAATCAAATAGATTTTTCAGTAAGTAACCAAGTAGATTTTAGTGATATTACAAGTTACTTTGCTGGAGAGCACGGTTGGTCAATGAGAGTTAAAGGCCCTGGTACATTGGGTACACTAACGTTCGATTTCATGAATGACGTAGAAAATCTATTTTTTAAATTAGTAGATTTTGATGAAAATGAAACATGGACAGTAAATGCTTATGATGATACCAATACATTAATAGATTTAGCTACGAGTAACAATGTATACCATTTGGGAACATATATTACGCAAGCAGGAAATACTTTTAATGATAAGTTTTTAGGGTTGGGAGCTAATAATAATGGAGATGTAGTATCAAGTGATGTTTTTGGTTCTGTATACTTTTATTTCCCAGGAGTAAAAATTAGTAAAATTGACTTTTTAGTGGATCAACCAGATGGATCAACAATTCGTATTGCAGCAATGCATTTTTGCGGATTAGATACTGATGGAGATGGTATAGATGATTATAATGATGCTGATAGTGATAATGACGGGATTCCTGATTTAGTAGAAGCTGGTGGTGTTGATATTGATGGTAATGGTATTGTAGATGATTTAACTGATACTGATGGAGATGGTTTAGTAGATATGTATGATACAACGCCATTTACTTATTTTAGCTTAGAAGTTACAACTATTCCAAATTACGATTTTGATGGTGATACTATAGTAAATAGAATTGATTTAGATTCTGATAACGATGGTATCGTAGATTTAAGAGAAGCTGGAGATCCGGATATAGACGGTAATGGAATGATAGATGGTTTTACAGATACCAATAATGATGGATATCATGATGCATATGATGGAGCAGGAAGTTTGTTAATAACAGGAGCTGATACAACAGGTGATGGTTTTCCTAATAGTTATCCAAATGATAATCCAGATGGGACTGGTTTTCCGAACTTTATGGATATAGATTCAGACGATGATGGAATTACAGATAATACAGAAGCACAAGCCACAGCAGGCTATGTTACCTTAGCAAATTCCGATTCAGATACTGGTGGAGTTTTTGACGGAATAGATGATAATTACGATACTGATAATGTGAACTTTGGAGGAGCTGGAGTAATCCCTGTAGACTCAGATGGTGATGGAACTCCTGATTATTTAGATTTAGATTCAGATAATTCAGAAGAAGTTGATGCTATTGAAGGACATGATACCAATGGTGACGGAGTAATAAATGGAAGCGACTCGCCAAATGCAGATACAGGTCTTTTTACAGGTACTGATAGTGATAATGATGGGTTAGATGATGGGTTTGATAATAATGATGCAATGTTTGATTCAACTAACAATTCATTACAACCAAGTTCACATCCTAGTTTTGATGCAGGTCCAGATACCGATTGGAGAGCACCGGCTGCTGCTATTGATTTTGACGGTATAAATGATTATGTTGATTTTGGAGATAATCATGATTTTACAGGAGCATTTTCTATAGAAGCGTGGGTTTTACAAGAAGTAACGGTTGCTACAGGAACGATTATTTCAAAAGGTGATATAAAAACTGGAGCAGGGAATCAAAGAGGATATCATTTAAAATTGAATAGTAGTTTTCCAAACTTAATTTGGTATGATAATACTGGTACAGTACAAATTAACTTGGTTTCTCCTTATGCAATAACAAATAACAGATGGTATCATATTGCTTCAACTTATGATGGCGCTACAGCAAAGTTATATATTGATGGTATTGAAGTTGCAAGTGGTACGCCAACAGCAGCTCCAGTAAATGGAGCAGAAATGTGTCTTTTAGGAGCAAGTTATGATAGTGATACACCAGTAGTTCCTAAGGATTATTTCGATGGTTTTATTGATGAAGTTCGTGTTTGGAATGTAGGGTTAACAGCTACTCAGTTGCATGAAATGATGAATCAGGAAATTGAACAAAATGGAGCTAATGTAAGAGGTAAAGTGGTGCCGTTAGATATCTCGGGTGGACTTACTTGGGCTAATTTGGAAGGATATTATCCAATGGTGAATGATAGAATTCAAGATCAATCAAGTAATGCAAAGCATGGTGCACCAAAGAATATTACAACAATAGAGTTGCAAACAGCTCCTTTACCATACCTTTCAGTAAGAAATGGTGAATGGGGAGATGTTACAGCTACAACACCTTGGATGTATGGAGATACAGTTTGGAGTGAGCCAAATTGTACAGGTATAGATGGTTCTACTAGAATAGATTGGAATATTGTACAAACGTCGCATAATATAACATCTGGAAATAAAAACATTACAGTATTAGGGTTAATTTCAGACACTGCTAATGAAAGATTAATAATTGCAGATCCAATTGAGGTTCAAGATGAAACAAATTCTGGACAAAGCTTGAGGGTAACAAATTATTTAAAGTTAGATGGCATAATAGATTTAGTTGGGGAATCCCAGTTGTTACAGGATGAAGGAAGTATCCTTGACCAAACTAGTGGAGGTTTTTTAGAAAGAGATCAGCAAGGTAGGGGTGATATATATTCATATAATTATTGGTCATCACCAGTAAGTCCTATAAATACAACGGCTAATAACACCGATTATTTGGTTGCAGATGTATTGTATGATGGTACTGATTCAAATAATCCATTACCAATAAATTTTGTTACATCAGGTTATGATGGCGCGCCAACTTCTGGAGGAACTGCGGCAACTATAGCTGATTATTGGATTTTCAAGTTTGTAAATCAACCGTATTTTTATGCCAATTGGTATTTAGATTGGGTGCGTTCAACAGGGACTATGAAAGTAGGAGAAGGGTATACTCAAAAAGGAACTGGAGCAGGGGGAGCTACACAGAATTATGTGTTTGTGGGGAAACCGAATAACGGAACAATTAGTCATACTATATCACCTAATAACACCTCTGTTTTAGGAAACCCATATCCAAGTGCAATAGATGCGCATCAGTTTATAATGGATAATACCGCAGCGCTACAAACAACAGATTTAGTAAACCCTGGAATGGCCGGAACATTATATTTCTGGGAACATTGGGGAGGCGGAACACATGTGTATGTCGATTATCAAGGAGGATATGCAACATTAAATATTTTAGGAAAAGTAAAAGCCATATCTGATCCTGAAGTATCTGGAATAGGAGCAGGAGCTATTGTTCCAGAGCGTTACATACCCGTTGGACAAGGATTTTATATTCAAGGAAGTCCATTAGGAGGAACAATAGAATTCAATAACAATCAACGAGTATTCAAAAAAGAAGGGGATGAGTCAGTATTCTTTAAAACAGGAGTAGAAGAAACTTCAATAGAAGATGACGGTATTGACAGAATTTATTTCAATTTCACCACGCCAGACGGGCCGTCACGTGAGTTGTTATTGGGTGTAAAGCCTGGTTTAGCTGCAGGAATTAATTATGGATATGATGGTAGGACATTAGATAAACAACCAACAGATTGCTCTTTTAAAGAAGGAGATATTCCGTTAGTAATACAGGGAGTTCCATCAATCCATGCAGGTTTAGAATTGCCATTAGAAATAAAAATAGGAAATGGTGGCTTGTGTAAATTTCAAACCTCAGGAACAATTGAATTATCAGAAGATTTAGAAATGTTTTTTGTAGATAAAGAATTGTTTACAGAAACAAAATTAGAAGAAGGAACTGTTGCTGAGTTTAACTTAACAACCGGAGTATATAATGATCGATTCTATTTAGTATTCAGACAAGTACAAAAATTAGATGTTGAAGTTGTAGAAGCAAAGGAAAATTTAATAATCTATTACAACACAACTGCACGCAATGTTATTATTAGTAATCCCAAAGAGTTTTCTGCAAATAATATAGTGTTATACAACGTGTTAGGGCAACAGGTGTATCAAAGCACTAAATATTATGCCAATACAAAAGAGATAAATATTCCGGTACGTGTAGCAACAGGGACTTATGTAGTAAGCTTTGAATATAATAATGAGGCAACAATAACTCAAAAACTAATGATTAGATAAAGTGGGTCGTGTATTTTAGGAATTATCAATATGAAAACTCCAAGAAGAGACTTTACAATGAAAGTATTAGTGAAATAAAGTATTTAGGGTGTTACCAAAATACTCTCAGCACCATATTTGGAGATATTTCAGTACCTTTAATGTCACTAATATTTAGTTCATTAGAAGTATTGTTTGAAAAACGAATGTCCTTATTAATAATGTTTTTTCTATTGTATAAATTTAGTACTGAAAAGCCTAATCGGTATTTTATTTTTTTATTTTTATGAGGTCTAAAGTTATAAACTGCAGAAAAATCTAATCGATGATATACATGTAGATTTTCGGTATTTAAGTTGTCGTATGAGTGTGATAGTGATCCATCAGTATTAGTGGTAGTGTTAATTTTTGTATATGGTTTTCCGTTATGCCATAACCAACCTAAAGATAAATCTACTTTTTTCCATTTATAAAAATGTGACCATTTTATCGTGTGGTCAATGTTCACATTACTTGGGAAAGGATTACCATTATTTAGTTCTTCAAAACGATATTTTGCACTATTGAATGAGTAGGATAGCCAAGTATTATAGCTTTTTAATCGCTTCTTAATAAACAGGTCTACTCCTTGTATGCTTGAGCTTCCAATGTGGTATGTGTATATAGCTTGATTGTTGAAATCAAAATCTAAGGTATTGATGTTATTCGTTTTTTTGAAGTAAGCTTCAAAATCAACAACCCATTTATTTTTAGAATAATTTACGCCAATGGTGTATTGGTAACTGGTTAGAACGGGAAGATTAGTTTCGTTAGAAAGTGCCCAAACTTGATTTTCAAGGGATAAATTACTAATTACAGATTCTTGAACTTGATTTACATACTGACTTTTGTATTCTATTGACGTATTAATACTAAACTCAGGAATTACAAACTTCTGAAGTACAGCTCTAGGTTCAACATATAATTTTTGTGAGCTACTGTATTTGTTTGCTCTAAGCCCTATGGTGTATAAATAATCCTTTGGTTTATTTACTTGATATTCACTATAAATACTATTGGCATTTGTGTTGTCATTTGCGGCATCAAGAACCATTGATTGCGTTGGTGTAATGGAATTA
Source organism: Flavobacteriaceae bacterium (assembly GCA_013214625.1). GTDB lineage: Bacteria > Bacteroidota > Bacteroidia > Flavobacteriales > Flavobacteriaceae. The sequence goes on along the minus strand of JABSPO010000021.1, from coordinate 8,172 downwards.
AATGAATGTTTAAAGTTTTTATTTGAAAACTGATAACCAAAATTTAGTTGTTTGTGTTCAGCTACATCATATTTAAAATTCAAATTTACTCCAAAGTCTTTTATTTGATTTGTTTTAGTATTGGTCGATGTTCCTAAATTAGACTCATTACTAAACTTATACTCTAAAGAGTATTCAGAAAAATACCCATCTACTTGATGACTAAGTTCTTTATTCCATTCTTTTTCCCATTCTAAATTATACCCTTCATTTTGAGTTTTTAATATATCAGTATATAGATTATTTGCGTTAGGACTAAAAGCAGATAGATTTAAAAAATCTTTATTGTATATATGATTGAATTTAACCAGGTCTTGGTCAGTTGCTTTGTAGGCTGCATTCACGGTGTAATCGTAAAACCAAAATATGTTTTTCGATTGACTAAACTCTAGTGTATTATCGAAAACTTTTGTGTTTTGAAAAACCTGAGAAGCATAATTTTTAAAAGTAAATGTTTTGTAAATATCAGCATAGGATCTTCTTCCAGAAACTAAAACAGATAGTTTGTCTTTAATTAACGGAATATCAAGAAATGCATCTCCATGAAGTAAATTGAAGCCCGCTCCACCGGATGTTTTTGTTGCTGGCTTGTAATTGGTAGTAATGTCAATAATACTTGAAATACGCTCGCCATATTTAGCACTAGTACCTTTGTTAATAAAGTTTACTTTATCAATAATGTATGGGTTAAATGCAGAAATTGCTCCGAATAAATGAGAGTTGTTATAGGTTTTAATATTATTCCAAAGCACTAAATTCTGATCAGAATTCCCTCCTCTAACATGAATGCTATTTACCGTTTCGTTTAAATTACTAACTCCAGGAACTAAGTGAATGCTTTCCAGAATGTCAGGTTCAATTATACCAGGGAGTAAGTTTAGCTTTTTAGTATGAATTGTAGTTTGTTTTACATTTTTTGTAACACCACTAGTTAAGTACTCACTAATAATAACTTGATCTAGGAGTTCTTTTTTCTCAGTTAAATTAATAGTAATGCAATTCGGGTAAGTGCAATCGGTAGCTTTAAGAATATTGTTTTTTACACCGAAGGAGCTAATCTCAATTATTGAATTGAAAGGAATGTTGTTTATTTTAAATGAACCTGTTTCATCACTAGTGTAATACTTGCTATTTACTTTTATAACGGCATTAGCAACGACCTCATTTTTACTTAGTAATTGTCCGCAAATGGAAATTAAATCAGCTTTATTAAAAGATGAAATAACAATATTTGTTTTATTAATAAGTTCAAATTTTAAATTTGTTTGAGAGGATAATGTCAGTAGCAGTGATTCCAAATCGACAAGGTCATCAAGAATAATAGATACTTTTTTGGTTTTAATTATTGCGTCAGTATAAGAAAAATTAACCTTGTAATACTGTTCTATTTCTGGTAAAACGGTATGTAAAGAATCTTGCTCAAATACAGTTTGTTTTTGAGCAAAAATAAAAGCAGAAAAAAGTAAAGCGTAACACCATAATAGGAATTGCTTCATAGCTGTTGTTTAGTCTTCTAAAATAATACTATTTCCTTGAGTAGTATACTTCAAATTTACTGACTTTAAAACAGTTTTTAATGCAATTTCTTTATTATTATTAGGAAATGATCCAGTGAATAAAATAGAATCGTCAAAACTATCGTATTCAAATTGTAACTCGTATTGTTTTTCTAAAGCATTAAACACAAATTTTATAGGCGTGCTTTTAAATACGGATTGATTATCGATCCATTCTGGGTGAGTGCTATCAAAGTTTAGAGTGATAGGTGTATTGTTTTTTATGTTCTGGTATCCTATTGAAGGAGTAAGTATATGAGTGCTTGCGTCTGAATTGTCAGACACTTTTACTTTTCCCTCGTAACAAGATACTTTAAAGAAATCAGTCCTTGCATTTACATTAAATTCCGTTCCTAAAACACTTACGTTTCCTTGGGAGGTTTTTACAGTAAAAGTATTTCCCTTTTCAACATCAAAAAAGGCTTCTCCATTAAGTTCTAGTGTTCTATTGGTATCCCAATTTTTTGTATTGAATGTTATTGTTGACTTTGAGTTTAATAATACTTTAGAGCCATCAGGTAGTTCAAAAGCTAATTGCTTTCCATAATCACTTGAGAATTCAGTAGTGTTAAACAAATTAAAGTATGCGAAAAATCCGATAAATAATATAACTGAAGCAGCAACTCCCCATTGCCATCTGTTTTTTGAAGGGGTGCTTGGGTGAATAATAGTTGTTGTATTTCTTTTTTCTTTAATATTAGAAAAAGCTTCATTTAAATTATAGCTAGGAGCTTGTAATTTATCTGTACCCTTAATAATATTCACATAGCTATTATAATGTTCTGAAGACTTGAATTTATTCAATTCATCTCCTGAAAGCTCATTATTTAGCCATCGTGATAAGAATATGTCGTCTAATTTATTCATTTTCATTTATTCGGTTCTAAATATAAAACGTTATAAAAACAGAATACCCTACCCCTTTAAGGGAGGTTTTCTATTTCAGTCCTAAGTTTGAGTAGTGCTTTATGCATTAATTTCTCAATTGCCTTTACGGAAACCTTAGATAATTCGGCAATTTCACGGTATGTTTTTTTCTCAATTCTATTTAATAAAAATACTTCCCGCTGTCTGTCTGGTAAAGAAGATATGGCTTTTTCTAATTTTGCCATAAACTCTTTTTCCTCTAAAAGGTATTCTGGAGATTCATGGTTGGTATTGTTGTTAATCTGCTTAACTTCTTTTTGATGCTTCAATTTAACCGTTTCATGACGAAGCAGACTATTACTTTGATTGATTGCTATTCGGAACAAATAACTTTTTGCGGTTTCTGTAGTAACTTTTGTGCAGTTATCCCAAAGCTTTATAAATGAGTCTTGAACAATATCATCTATGTCCTCAAGTCCTCCGAATTTGTAATACAGATAATTTCTTAATAAAGTAGCGTTAGTGTTAAAAAAAACCTGAAAGCTTTTTTCTTTACACAAGCCAATATCTTCATTTTCTGAATCTGACATAATTATTAAAAGAGTAAATGTTTTTAGAGCTGCTAAAGCTAGTAGTTATTTTATAACTATCAAAAAATATTTTCAAGGGGTAGGGTAAAGTTTTGTTTAGGTGTTATATATGTATACAAACAAATTAGTTTTTTGTTTATATTAAGTTAAGTTTTAAGTTGGTTTTAGGTAAAAGAGACTGGTTTTATAATCGGTCTCTTTTATTAAACAATTGAATTAGTTAGAAGAAAAATACATTTACCCGAGTTAACCCTGTTAATACGAAAAGCAATGTTCTACCCAAATGTTGCTTTTCTTTTTTTAAAAACCTATAATTGCTCTAGCGATCATAAAGTAGATAAGGATCCCAAAAATATCATTACTTGTGGTAATAAACGGGCCAGTTGCAATAGCAGGATCAACTCCTCTTTTGTCTAGGAACAACGGTATAAAAGTACCTATTACTCCAGCAACAATAATTACACTGAATAAAGATATTGAAATAGCTAGAGATGTGTTAAGATCAGCGTCAGTACTAAACGTATAAATAAATAAAAGTATAGAAAGAATTATTCCATTAACGATAGCTAAAAGTAGTTCTTTCCACAAACGATTTACAATGCTTCCTTTTACATCGTTATTTGCTAAACCTTGTACTATAATGGCACTTGATTGTACACCCACATTTCCGGCCATTGCCACAATTAGTGGCGTGAAAAAGAATAATATTGCGTGACTTTGAATAATTTCTTCATAAGTCCCCATTATCATAGCTGCACCAATACCTCCGAATAGACCTAAGATCAACCAAGGTAAACGTGCCTTGGTAAGTTGAATAATAGTGTCGCCAGCTTCAACATCTTGAGTTAAACCAGCTGCCATTTGGTAATCTTTGTCAGCTTCGTCCTTTATAACATCTACAATATCATCAATGGTGATCTGACCAACAAGTCTTCCCATTTCATCAACAACGGGCATTACTATTAAATCGTATTTTTGCATGATATTAGCAACCTCCTGATCATCCTCTTCTACTTTTACAAAAGTAATTTTTGGATTGTAAATATCTTTAATAGGTGTATTGGTTGAAGTTGTTAATAAGCTTTTTAAAGACAATCGTCCTTTTAAAATATCGTCTTCATCAACCACATAAATAGTATGTACCTTTTCAAAAGCTTCAGCTTGTCTACGCATTTCCTTAACACAATGCATAACTGTCCAGCTATCTTTTACAGCTATAAGTTCTTTACGCATTAATCCTCCCGCGGTATCCTCGTCATAACGTAAAAGATCAACAATGTCTTTTGCATGCTCAACATCTTCCAATTGAGAAATTACTTCTTCTTTTTTCTCTTTAGGTAAATCTGCAATAATATCTGCAGCATCATCAGTTTCTAACTCATCAATTTCTTCTGCTATTTCCTTTGAAGAAAGTGATTTTAGTATGTTGTCACGTACATCATCATCTAACTCAGCAATAATTTCAGAGGTGAGTTCACTATCAAGAAGTTTGATGATGTATACTGATTGCTTGAGCTCTAGTTCTTCAAGAATTTCAGCAACATCAGCATGATGAAGTTCACTTAATAGTTCAGTTAATTTAAGATCATTTTTTTTATTAATGAATCCTTTAATTTGATTGACTATTTTATGGTCTATATGAAACTGCATGTTACAAAGATACTTTTTTAAACGAAAAGGGAGCGCTAGTGGTTAGCGATGTCTTTTTCTATGATACAGGTTAAATCAATAAATTCTTGAACGGATAGCTGTTCAGGTCGCATATTAAATACGTCTAATACTCTTAGTTCATCAGATAAATTGAAACTCTTTAAACTGTTTCGTAAGGTTTTCCTACGTTGTTGGAAGCCAGTTTTAACCACCCTGTAAAATAATTTTTCACTACAAGGCAAACTGTAGTCTTCCTTACGAGTTAATCTCATTACCCCAGAATCTACTTTTGGAGGCGGGTTAAATACGGTTGGAGGAACAGTAAATAAGTATTCAGCATGATAAAAAGCTTGTGCTAATACCGATAATATTCCGTAGGTTTTACTTCCGTGTTTTGCGCAAATACGTGCTGCGACTTCTTTTTGAAACATACCTGAAAATTCAGGTATTTGAGCTTTCATTTCTAATGTTTTAAATACAATTTGAGTTGAAATATTATACGGGAAGTTACCAATTATTGCAAATTGTTCCTCATTGAATACTTCGTTAATATTGTATTTTAAAAAATCTTCTTCAATTATCCTGTTACTCAACTTTAAGTAGTTTGCATTCAAGTACTCAACTGATTCAGAATCAATTTCAATAACGTAGGTGTCAACGTCTTTCTCAAGTAAGTATTTGGTTAGCATTCCCATTCCAGGACCAATTTCCAGGACTTTCGAATAGCTTTTTAAGATAAGTGTATCAGCTATTTTCTTAGCTATGGTTTCATCTTTTAAAAAATGCTGACCTAAATGTTTTTTTGCGCGTACCTTGTTCATTACTTGATGTTTGTTGCAATTATTTGTTCAATTTCCTGTCTGTCTTTTTTTAAAAACCATGATAACTCTAGTACATAAGTATTGTTGTCATGAAAAACGATTTCTGGTTCGCTTCCTCCTTTTGCAGGAATAAAACGTTTAATTTCGATGTATTGAATGTTTTTTCGTTTGTATTTAAAGCCATCATCATGGAATATAAAGCCAGGTTTTTTCGACGTCAATTGTAGGAATAAAAACAACAATGTAAATAAAGCGAAAATCACATTTAAGGTGTAAAATAGCCATGTAGGAATGAGTGCATTTAGAATCATCATAATGAAGTTAAATACTAAGAACGATGTTATTACTGCTGCAAACACCATTATTGCTTTAATGATGTACAAATAGGTTGCTTTAAATTCTTTATGCATGAAATTCTTCTATAATTAATAGTTCTGTTCTAAAAGCAAGCATTTTCGACCCGAATTTAGCAATCCCAGCCTCACGTAATCTAGGAGCGTCTTCGTTATAATATGCTTGTAGGTCGTCATTACTCTTCGCAGTGTATTGTATAGAATAGTTAGTTCCATCCATTTGTTCTTCTTCTACTAAAATTTTAGTCATTTTAGCGGATATAAATTTACCAGTAGCAAGCACTTCTTTTATATGGGGTTTTATCCAAAAAAGCCAATCGGAATGGATGCTGTCTTCAACATTTATGGTAACATTATAAATAATCATATTGCTTAATAATTTAAGCAAAAATAGGGTTTTTATGTTAGTTTTAGAGTGTTGTAAAGTATTACTATTAAGAGAAACGTATAAAGCCACGTGCTATTTTTTTTAGCACACGAATATATTAATGCGAAAAATCATTAATCTTTGTTCTTTTTTAACTTCAACAATCAACAATCAATAGTCTTTGCTCTTTGTTCTAGTAGCGAAGCTGTTTTTGTAGCAGATTAACTATTGTCAATTGTATCACCGCGGAGTTTACGATACATTTTCTGAGCTTCCACAAAATGAATGCTATCAGCATGATTAAATAAAATAGCTTCAAAATATTCAGCAGCTTTTTTAGTATTACCGAAGGTGTTTAGTTGCATAAAAGCAAGTCTGAAAAGCGCATCATCTACAAAAACACTTTCTTTAAGTGTATTTATAATTCGTTCGTAATTGTTTCTGGCTTTATCATGATTTCCTTGTTGTTCTAATAACTTACCTTGAAGAAATAAAACGTCGTCTATTATTTTGTTTACAGGGTGTTTGTTTAAAATGTCGTCCAGTAATGCGATCGAATTCGTTTTTTTATTCTGAAAAGCGAATAGATCAGCTTTCGAGTACTTCTTTAAAGCAATGTGTAAGGAGTCTTCATTTATATGGTCACTAATTAATAAATGCAAATCCAAAGCGTCATTAGCAATTAGCTGTGAGGTTGAGGTTTTTAAAACTTTTAGTTGTTGTAAAGCCCAGTCAAAATCTCCTTTATAATAACTGGTTTTCGCTACTTTAAAACGCGCTTCCTGTGACAAGGTGTTGTTTTTTAAATGGCGTTGAATTTTTGAGTAGTTTAGTAACGCTTGGTTAAACTTTCCGTCGGCTACTAATATGTCTGCCTGAGTCATTTGAAAACGTGCTTTGTCAAACTTTGAAAACGACTGTTTTTCATTGGTCTTTAAAAAATTGATAGCAGCGGTAATATCGTGTTTTTTAAAAGCTAAGAAATTTGCGTACGCTAATTGTACTTTTAGTGTGTTTTTATTTATACCAAAGCTGTCTAAAACTGTTTGGTATTCCGTTGCAATTGAACCGTATTCAGATGGAGGACTCGTGGCTTCTTTCATTTCAAGCAGAAATGAAAGCACGTTAATTCGGGTATTCTTTTCTAAAGGTTGTTCTTGAATAAAAGTAAATATTTTCTGAGCAGTTTCAAGGCTTCCTTGTTTTTTGGTTAAAACCCCTAAGTTAAATATTCTATTAAGAGATGCTCCATCTCTTTTATATATTGCTTTTTCTTGAATGAATGCTTTGTTGAATTCTTTCTGTTGTACAAACAGCCAGCTTAATTGTTCGTTCCAAAAAGTATCAGGAGTAGCTTGTAGGTTTTTTAATAAAGCGCGTTTTAGTATAACATTATTTTCATTTTTAGGGTTGTCACTTAAAAATTTCCCTATTAAATTTTGAACGGTTGCTTTATTTTGTTTGTTTTTTTTAATCAGCTTAAGATAGCTGTTAAACATTTTTTCAATTTTATTCTGTTGTCCGTATATATTGGCCAATTGATAATCAAAATTAGCATTCTTGTTTAACGAAATGGCTTTATTGTAGGTAGTTTCCGCTTCGGATAATAAACTGTAGTTTTCAAATCGCTGCCCGATAATGTGTGCATAATTTGGGTTTTCGTCTAAAATATTAATTGCATTATTATAAGCCTTTCGTGCATTAATACTATCTTTTTGTAAAGTGTAATTATAGCCCAGTTCAACATATAGTTGTGGCTGACTAAATCTTTTGCTTAATTTGTGTATCAATTCTTTTTGTGCAATGCTATATTGTTCAAGCTCTTGATGGCATTTTATTTTCTTAATAAAGTAATCAGTTCTGTGTGGTTGTTTTGCTAGTATTTTATTGTACTCGACTAATGCTTTACTGAATTCTCCGTTATTGAAA
>JABSPO010000209.1 GCA_013214625.1 Flavobacteriaceae bacterium | reverse complement strand
GTTCAGTAATTATTTTTTTTGCGTATTGCTTCGACCAGATTTGTAGTCTGATTATGCATCATGATTCCGTAATCTGGCTAAAGGTCTGTGAGTATAGCTAAGGTTCAGTTTAGGGAAATATTAGCTGTTAAATCTCAAAATAACTCGCGAATTCTATTCCGCTTAGATTCTGTTTTATTTTGAAGATAAATGGAGGGACGTTTGGATTAAACAGCGACTTTCATTTCTATGATTGAATGCTCCCTAACGTTTAGCTATGAATAGTACGGGGTAGAAAACCCACAGATTTTCGTGTCGACACAAGCCATAAGCTTTTTGTTTTGTTTTTAATTTTGTCGTTTTATAAAAGCCAATTTTCAAATCATGAACACCTCTGAATTAAATAAAATTTAGGTGAGTAAATTAAAAGATTTGGCGACTAAGTAAATATACACAAACCCTCGGTTTAAGCGTCAAAACCCGTATTATTTTATAGGTTTTGTTGTACTGCGTTTTTTATTACAACCATTTTGACACTGTATATATTCCAATTATAACAAAGATAGGAATGGAGGTTAATAGTCCAATTATTAGAATTTCTATAATCCTCTCACCAAATGTTCTTTTGGTAATTTTTGTTTTCTTTTTTTGCTTATTTAAGATTGGAGAAAAAGTTGGGACATATTTCGAGTTTTTTTTACTGTCCTGTTCTAATTCAGATAATTTTCGTTGCCCATATTCTGATAATTTTGATTTGTCTCCACGATATGTAATGTCTTGTAATATTCTATTTCCAGAATGATTAACAGACTTTTCATAAATTTCAACACATTGTTTGATTTTATCTTGTGTTTGTGGAGTAAGAATCCAATATTTTCCAGCTGAAGCCAAAAAACCACTTTGATAATATAATTCAGCAAGTCTATTCCATAATTCCAAATCGTTTGGATTTAGGTTTATCAAATTTCTTAATCTGTCTGCTGATTTATGCTTTAAGCCATTTTGAATATCAACGTCTATTTTGTCTAACTTCTCTTTTAAATTCACAATTTTTTATAATGCTGTACAACGTTTAGCTATGAATAGTACGGGCAGAAAATCCGCGGATTTTCGTATCGGCACAAGCCATAAACTTTTCGGTTTTGTTTTTAATTTTGTCGTTTTAAAAAGCCAAATTAAAAGATTTGGCGATAAATGTAAATATACATTTAAGCCTCGAGTTATTCACTTAAATCCGTATTATTTATAGGTGTTGTTGTAAAACGTTTTTTAATTATAATTTATATTGTAATTGATATATTTCATTTTTATCTGAATCAAAATCTATATCAATACTAAATTGATGGTCTTTTTTATCACGAATAATAACTCCAGAAAGATGTAATAAATTTTTGCTTTTATAAGGAACTACTTTAAATCCAAAAAATAGAAATTCCTTGATATTCCCGAATTCGGGCTCAATTTTTTTTAATCGTGGAATAAGTTGCTCTTTATCAAAAGGTATTATTTCATTATTCATCATTGAGTTAAGTTGTTCATATTGTTTTTCTTTTAGAAGGGTTATCGTTTTATTTGCTAAACTCATTCTTTTTTCTACCCTTTCTAATAAAGTTATTGGGAAAATGAATTCTTGTTCAGTATTATCTTTTGAAGTAAGAATAACATGAATTGAATTATAATTTTTCTTCTCTTCCTTTAAGTTTTTATAAAATATGTAAGCTACATTTGAAGAAGGTAAATGTACTTTATTCATTTGCCCTTCAATAGCTTCACTTTTGCTCATTTTTAATTCGAAATAGGTCGTTGTTTTTCCATTTTTAGAATTAAACCCTTTTGATCTATGACAAATACCTCCATAATACTCAAGAACACTATCGACTGCTTGTTTTTCTATATCAGTTACAAGAGCATCATTACAAGATGCTAAAAGTCCTATTGTTAAAATTAAAAAAAGTCTTTTCATAAGTTTCTTTGGAATGTTTTACAACGTTTAGCTATGAATAGTACGGGGCAGAAAATCCACAGATTTTCGTGTCGTCACAAGACAATAGCTTTTTGTTTTGATTTTAGCTTGTCGATTTATAAAAGCCAAACTAAAAGGTTTGGCGACTATGTAAATTTACACAAACCTTTGGATTATACACCAAAACCCGTATTATTTTATAGGTGTTGTTAGGTGTAGTTTTTTTTATTCTTTTTTAAAATATATAGGGAATATCCCTTCTGGTTGAAGTTTTAATTCTGTCTTGTTTTTTTGAATTTTAAGCAATACTTGCTTTTTGGCTTTACCTATAATCATTATTATAGATGATTCCTTTATGGAGAATGTACCTTTTTTTAAGTTTTGTATAATTAACATCTCACAGTTACTATTACTATTTAAAATTATATATGGTTGTATTTTCTTGAAGTTATTAGATATTTCATCAAGTTCTTCATTTTGAAGATCATTGTTTTTTTGAAATTCTTTTAAACTTGCAATAGTCTTTTGCTCGGAGTAGATCCATTTCCCAATTAACTCTTCTTGTTGGGAAAACATATTAATAGAGAATAATAGAGTTAGAATAAATAGATTCTTCATTTCTTTATTTTAGGATGGTTTTAAATTTATAGATAATCAAGAGTTTATTAGACTCTGTTTATTGGTGTAAAATTGTTTTAATAATATTGATAGGATTACACCTAACGTTTAGCTATGAATAGTGCGGGGCAGAAAATCCACGGATTTTCGTATCGGCACAAGACAATAGCTTTTTGTTTTGATTTTAGCTTGTCGGTTTATAAAAGCCAAACTAAAAGATTTGGCGACTATGTAAATGTACACAAACCTTTGGATTGCACACCAAAACCCGTATTATTTTATAGGTGTTGTTACCCAACGTTTTTAATTAACAAGACTAATTATAATAATAGTGGTTATTAATGCGCAAATGAATGATAATTGATGTTCAGATTTATACATTTGTAGCACGGAAACTCTACTCCGTTTAATTTTCTTTTTTACCAACCATTTTTTTAGATCTTCAAATTGTTTTATTTCATAACTTAGGAAGTAATGAAATTTTCCTTTACTAGTTTTTACTTGAAGTAATTCATAACAATTGCTAATTAATCCATTTCCATCACATCTATCGTCAACTCCATAAGATTCAATATCGTCAGGTTTGAAGTCAAGTGACATTGGAAAAAAAATCCGTGAAAGAATAAGTTCTGATTTTTTAATCTCAATTCTTTTAGCTCGGAAAAGCATTGTATAAAGTATTGTAAATCCGATGGTTTCAAATAATGTTGCAAATACAAAAACACCATCTGGAATAGGTTTTGTGGAGTCATTAATCATGTTAATAATTACACCAAAAAAGGTGAGTGTTGCTAAAGGAAGCAAAATGAATCCAATAATTATTTTCCAGTGCATATTTGTAATGTTGGGTAACAATTATATAAACGTAATTACGTTTATATCTATTATATGACCAAGTTAGTGAAATACTTAATAAATATAGTTAGTGTGCTGTAAATATTGACGGTTATTGCGATGTAAGCGTTTATTGTCGTTTGTAATCGTATAAAGTCACACTATAAATTTTAGTAGTTTATAAATCCGTAAGCGAATAAATAGGAGTAAAGTCATAATTTCCCCAAACTTTAGTTTATGTTTTATCCAATAATAAGATTGTCAAAGTTCACATAATATAAAGTTACGGAATACTTAGCCAAATAGTTTAATCATTGTGTTACTTTCTTCTTATATTTAATGAAAAGGAAATGGCTAGGTATAAAATTGAATCTAGAGTATAATTTTTCATAATAAATATTTTTTTATCTCAAATTAAACCTTTTACTATTGTTTTAGTCTTAATACTTTGTGAATCATAAATATTAACCAAATATGAAAAATATGTTCAAGATTATTTTAACAAGAAACATGATGATTATAGGTGGAATTACTTTACTTATGCTCTCCTGTAATGATGATTCGAATAGTATTACAGATAATATTATAGATAGTGTTGAAGCTGTTATTGATGAAGATTCTAAACCTAATATTTTACTTATCATTGCTGATGATATGGGCCTAGATGCTAGCCCAGGTTATTCAATAGGAACAACTAAGCCAAATATGCCAAACCTTCAAGAGTTTATTAATAATGGAGTGGTATTTAATAACTTATGGTCGTATCCAACTTGTTCGCCTACTCGGTCAAGTATACTTACGGGGAAATATGGATTACGTACTGGTGTAAATCAAGTTGGGGATATATTATCAACTTCTGAAACATCATTGCAACAGCATATAGATAATCTAACAGGGTTTGCATATAGTCATGCAGTTATTGGTAAATGGCATTTATCTACAGACCCTACACATCCTGAAGCTATGGGGGTTGGTTCATATGCTGGATTACTTACTGGAGCAACACCTTCCTATAGTGATTGGAGTCTTACTGAAAACGCTACTACCACTACGTCGACTGAATATATCAGCACAAAATTCACAGACTTAGCCATTGATTGGGTTGAGAATCAAGCAACCCCATGGTTTTTATGGTTAGCATACACAGCTCCACATACGCCTTTTCATTTGCCTCCATTAGAAATGCATTCTCAAGGAGCTTTGCCAGAAGATCAAGCTAGTATAGATGCAAATCCTCTTCCATATTATATGGCTATGATGGAATCCATTGATTATGAAATAGGACGTCTTTTAAGTTCGATGAGTGAAGAAGAAAGGAATAATACAATAATTATTTTTGTAGGTGATAATGGAAGTCCAAGCGAATCAGTCCAGGTTTATAATAGTAATAGGGCCAAAGGAACCATTTATAACGGAGGTATAGCCGTACCAATGATTGTATCAGGTAAAAATGTAACACGTATTAATACCACAGATAATACTTTAATTAACACTACAGATTTATTTGCTACCATAGCAGATATTGCAGGTACAGGAACTACAGAAATAAATGATAGTAAAAGTTTTAAATCATTATTTACAAATATCAACACTAATTTAAGAGATTACATTTATTCTGAAAAGACTAATAATGATGGTACAAGTGACTATGCTATCAGAAATGTTACGCATAAATATATATCTTTTGCTGATGGTTCAGAAGCATTATATGATTTAAGTAGTACTACATTTGAAAGTAATAATTTAATGGATGCCGCTCAACTTCCTCTTAGTATTGAAAATGCTCTTATAAAAGATGAATTGTTAGTAAAGGTTAATGAAATTAGAAATTAATATTCAATAGAATACAAGTTAATTGATAAACTGACTAAACAACTAGAACTACAAAAACAAAAACATAACGTCTTAGTGTGAATGTAATGGTGAGTACTGCGGTGGGAATCGTTTTAGATATAATGAAGTAAGCTATCATTGTTTTAAAATAGCTACTTATTTAATAAAAAATATATATCAGTATAGTTCTGTTTATATATCAATTCACTGAGGTATATACGGAATTAGGGTTTCGTATATAGCCTAGTTAGACATAAGTTGAAAGATGAACATAAACTTAATAATTTACAACTCATTTAGTATCAATATAAAATTGAAAATATGGAACTGTCTATTTTTTCTTCTTCTTTTTTCTTCTTGTAATGAAAAAGAAATTAATTTAAAAGCAGTTTCTTATACTCAATTTGAGTTATTTGTAAATGAAACTCAATATATAACCGATGCTGAAAAATATGGATGGTCAATAGTCCAAATAGATGTTTATAATTTTAAAAAAAAAAAAAATGCTAACTGGAAAACACCTGATGGAGTTAATAAAGTTCACTCAGGAGAACTTCCGGTTACACAGGTAAGTTACAATGATGCCTTAGCATATTGTAAATGGGCAAAAAAAAGGCTTCCTAGCTATAATGAATATTGGGAATTAGTAAAGAATGATACTCGG
>JABSPO010000208.1 GCA_013214625.1 Flavobacteriaceae bacterium | reverse complement strand
CCAAAAAAATAACTAAAGCAGTTTGAAATCCCCACAATGGAGATATCCCTATAAAAACCCCTAACCCAATTGACAGTGCTTTCTTTTCTTTTGAATCAGAATTTTGAAGGAAATCTTCTAAAAAAAATCGTTTAAGTCCTTTTTTTTTTAGCTTCCTAAAAAGATCTCTTGGTTTTATATAGAGTAAAGCAATTAGCACCAATACAGTATTTAGAATACTAATACGAGTGAAATCTTTTATCGGTCGAAAATGTGTTACACGTTCTGACTCGTCATACAACACTTGAATAGGTACGTTTTTAACTGTAATTCCTTTCCAAGAAGCTCGTACAATAACTTCTATTTCAAACTCAAACTTAGTTGTATAATAATTAAGGTCAGCTAATTTCTCTAAGGGATATAATCGATAACCAGATTGTGTATCGGTAAGCTTCACTCCTGTTTCAAAAGTATACCAGAAATTAGAGAAATTATTCCCAAAACTACTCTTTTTAGGAATTCCTTCTTGATCCATATTTCTATCACCAATTAATAAACTATTAGGTGATTTTTCTATGGCTGTGATAAAAACAGCGATATCTTCTGGATAATGTTGTCCGTCAGAATCAATCGTTATTGCATATGCATATCCCAATTCGTGTGCTTTTTTAAAACCTTCACGTAATGCGACTCCTTTTCCTTTGTTTTTAGGAAAATGAATTTGCTCCAAATTTGGATAAGATTTTAATATTTCTGAAGTTGAATCAGTTGCTCCATCATTAATAATAATGATGTGTTCCGTATATTTTAAAACACCATCAATGACTCTATTTAGCGTTCGTTCATTGTTATATGTTGGTATCAACACACAGCAATTTAAATTGATGATTCTATCAGAAATTATAATGGAGTTCACGGTACTTGAATGCTAATTAATTCAAAAATACTTTTTTTTCTTCAACTGAAAACACTTTAGATTGTAAAGCATATTCCTTAATATGCTTTTTTAAATTTGAAGATTTAACTGTCTTATAATGGGATAAAATATAATTCTTATCTACATCAATGTTCCCTTTATACTTTAATAGTTTCGGAGTGTTTTCTTGAATTCCCAAACGAATAAAACGAAGTTCAATATTATTCGGGGCTTTCTTTAGTGCAAATTCTACTAAGGTTACTCCTTCTACAAAAAATTGTTTTTTATCCTTTATTTTTTTCGAATACCTTCCTTTCAATGCTATTCCAGCACCTTTATACGCAACTAACACGGGTTTATTTTTTTTAGTTACGGAAGCTAATTGAGTATTTAATGAACTTACTTTTGTTTTATCCTGAGCCGCTTCTTTATACTTGTCACGGATTGTATTCAAATCAACAGACTGAATATTTAAGAAAAAAACCGATATGAATACAACAAATAACTTCATAAATAAAACTGTTAAAGTACTTTATAATTAGTTGTCAATTTTAAAGCCACAGTATCTTCAAATTTAGATATGTTTTTTACTTTATAACCAATATCAGTTTTAGAGATCTCTAAAGTCAATACCAAATCAGGAGTTTTATCCGGATTAATGATTGCCATAAACTTAATATTACTTGAAGATTGCATAAATAACTTTTCTGAAACAATTTCTTCAGTAAGTTCTTTTATAATTTGCATCATACATACTCCTGGAGTAACTGGGTTCCCCGGAAAATGTCCTTTAAATATGGCATGATCTTTATTGATCGTAATTGCTACTGTAGTTTTACTCTCAACAGTTTCCAGTTTGTTTACTTTATAAAAATCTTTTAACAACATTAATTAATTGATTTTAATTTTATGGTTAATTTAATATTATGGTGCAATATCTGAATATTTTTTGCAGTAATAGCACTAATATCGGAGAATATAAACTGCACTTTTTCTTTTCCCATTTTGACTCTTGAAATACTATTCAGTTGGTCATTTTTAAAGGCGTAAAAATATTTTTTATTTACAATTTCAGTTTCTAATAACGTTCTGTTTTCTTTTACTGATTTATTGAGTATGTTTCCATGTTCACGGACCAAAACCCTAAAATCTTTTTTTAAAATATTCAAGAGGATTTTTTTATCCATTTCCTCTAAAATATAATTTACTTTGAAATCATCATGATTAAATGAAAAGTCGAATATTTTACTTCCCATTTCAGTAGTAAATACAACTCTATGATTGGCTTCTGATATTTTCTTTACAATAAATATTCCTCCAAATGTTTTATTATAAACCTCAATTTTGGCTTTATACACATAATCCTTAGTAGCATCAGAAAAATAAGGATTGTAAACTACTTTATCAATACTTTCAATTTCCTTAAAACCGTGTTTCTTTGTATAAGAAGCACAACCAACTAAACAAAGGCAAATACTAATGAGCAAATACCGCATCAGACACTGTTTTATTTAAAACCCTGTTACTAAATACGATTCTCGTATAATCATCCGAAGGTTCAATCATTTTTATTTCAACAACATCACCATTACTATTAAACAGTATATGGAATGCTTTAATATATTTTGCTATTTTCTTATTTATAGGAGAAAAATGAACCTCACTATATTTTTTATTTATAAAATAACTTATTTCAAATTCATTGTCGTCAAACATATCCCCTTTCACACTATTTACAATCATCTTGTTTAATTGCTTAAATAGTTTACTTGAGCTTAGATTTACATCACTTTTTTGACCTTCATCATTAATATATAAATTTTCATCTTTAAAAATAACTGAGTATACAAAAGGATCAACATAGGACCATTTTACCAAATCTGGCATTTTAAATGCTAAATATCCTTTGGTAACAATATCGTTAGTTAAAAAGTCTAAATGTTTGTATTGGACAAAATCACTTGTAATTGTTTTCGTTTCTGCCGCTTGAGTTTTTATCTTTTCTTTTAAAATAATAGCTTCTGCTGTAGTCATTTTTTCTTGTGAATGAACTGTAGCAACTAATAAAAAAAGGATATATAAAATATTACGCATATGCTTTTATATTAAATAACGAATCAATGGTAACCGACTCTAGTTTGTTTTGCTTCAAAAATAACAATAATTGTTCCAAGATTTCAACCGACTTATCACTTGTGTCATGCAACAAGACAATATCTCCTTTTTGTAGCTTCTTTTCTATTGATTTTACAATCGTATTTTTAGATTTTGAAGTGGTATCAAAAGATCGTATACTCCAACCAATAGACTGTAATCCAACAGTATTAATCCCTTTTTTAATTCTCGGATTGGTTACCCCAAAAGGCGGTCGGAATATCTTTGCTTTTAGCCCTGAAACTTTTTCAATTATTTCGTTTGTTGTTTCTAATTCCCTAACTACCTCTTTCGTTTTTATAAAACCAAAATTGTTTTTATGATTAAAGGTGTGATTCCCTACTGTATGACCTTCTGAAATTATCCTTCTAAATAGTTCAGGGTTTGATTCAATATGTTTACCAATGCAAAAAAAAGTAGCCTTTACATTATATACTTTTAACAACTCTAATACTTTAGGTGTGAATTCAGCATGTGGTCCATCATCAAAAGTTATTGAAACCTCATTTTGAGCAACCTCATAATTACTGTTTAATGAATTTACATGGTAATTCCATCTAATATGTAATGAACCAATACTAGTTATGGTTAACCATACTAAAAACAAGCATCCATAAAACCATATTGACACTGATATTAATTGAAAAAAAACAACTAAAATCAGTGTTAAAATATTTATCGTATTAAACTTTAACATTTACAAAGTAAGGTAAAACTATGATTTTTTCCTCTATATTGATTGTATAGCAACACATACTTAAATGATGAATCATTTATATTATTAAGCTTTGTCACTTTAGGAAGGTGTTGATTTTTCAATGTTTTTAAAGCAACCAAAACCCAAATGAAGATGCTGTATTAAATTCACCACATAAATGTTTATAATAGGCTTGCTGAGTATTAGCAAACAATCCAGAGCTTAATTCATTGTAATTTCCGTCAAAAGTAACATCGCCATTATTCCCTAGAATAACTAAATCAATATCAGCTATTGCTATTTTTTGTGATGCTATAAATTGTTTTGCAAGATCCGAAACAGAACTTTTTAAAGTATTGTACATTTTAATTCCAATTACTTCAGCATACGTAGAAGGTTTCTTTTCATTGCCCAAAGTGAAAAAATTTGCTCCTTCTCCGAAAACAGCCCCTTCTGTATTAGACTTCAGTATATCTAATGAATTTACAATATTCTTTTTAACATGATTAACTACCTTATGTAATTCAGTAGTATGTGCACCTAACTCATCTACTCCTCCAATTAATATCGTGTTAGCCTCATCATTTTGAAGCATTAATTTAGCATCTAATAATGATGATTCAAATGAATTACTTGAATGCACATATGTAAAGTTATACCCCTTACACCCTATTCCTAATGCAATTTGCCCGCCAACTGTATTGTGGGTAGACTGTATAAAAGATGTTGGCGTTAAATACTGCTCATCATTATCAATAATTGCACTTACAAATTTTTCTGAATCACGTACACAACCCATTCCAGTTCCTATAATGATTGCGTCTACGTTTTCTAATTCAGCTTCTTCCAAAGCTAATTTCGAAGCTACAACTCCCATTTTAATTCCTTTTGCCATACGTCTTGCAGCTGCTGGCAGAATGTAATCTTTATAATTCGGACTTACTACAGGTAAAACAGTTTCGGCGTACGAACAAATTTCTTCTAAAAACTGCGTATTATCAAACGTCTTTTGAGCCGAAATTGAAGCAATGCTATTTATATATACTTTTTTCATTAGAGAACTAGCTATTTATAAATGCCAATTATTGGCTTTTTGAAAAAATTACGGTGGAACAATTCCCTCCAAAACCTAATGAATTAGACAATACGTTTTGCAATTTTTTTTCTTTAAGTTCTGTTTGTGGAGTAATATCATACTCTTTCATTTGAGTTTTAAAATTCAAATTCGGATAAATGATATTGTTTTGCAAAGCCAATATTGAATATACCGCTTCAATTGCTCCTGCCGCAGCTAAAGTGTGCCCTGTATAAGGTTTTGTTGAACTAAAATCAGGAACATCATTCCCGAAAACTCTTACTATGGCTCTACCTTCAGATAAATCATTATTACCCGTTGCAGTACCATGCGCATTAATATAATCAATTTCAGAAGGGTGTAATCCAGCTACTTTTAACGCCTGTTCCATTGCTAAGGTTGCACCATCACCATTTTCAGAAGATGCAGTTTGATGAAAAGCATCATTCGCATTCGCATATCCTTTTACATACGCCAATACTTTTTTATTTTCTGCTTTTACTACCTTATCAGATTCCAATACTAAGTAAGCCGCTGCTTCTCCTAAATTTAATCCTTTTCTATTTTCATCAAAAGGAGTATTGTAAGTATCTGATAAAATCATCAAGGTTTTAAAACCATTAATGGTAAATTTTGACAAACAATCTTTCCCTCCTACAACTACTCTATCTAGTTCACCAGACTTAATTAATCTAGCCCCAAGCATAATAGCATTTGCAGCAGATGAACAAGCAGTACTAATGGTGGTAACAAGACTCTCTTCTATTCCTAAATGTTCTGCTATTTTTTGAGTTGAATCTCCTGCATGATGACTATCAATGTATTTACGATGCTTATCATTTTTTAGATACTCATAATAATACTGCTCAGTCATATCCATCCCGCCAACACTTGTTGAAGAAATTAAACCTGTACTATATTTTTTAATATCTGTAATTCCTGCATCTGCAATAGCTTGTTTAGCTGCAACAATTCCTAACATTGCTGTTCTGGAATAATTATTATCAGCTGATAGCCCCAATTGATCTTCAAAATCTTTATTAGTAAAGTCAATTTCACCAACCATAATAGCGTCCTTATGAAT
>JABSPO010000207.1 GCA_013214625.1 Flavobacteriaceae bacterium | reverse complement strand
TGAATATATTAAAACAAACCATACTACCGATGGGTATATAGGTTTTATTGATGGTCTTAATGCTACACTAGAGCTAGTAAATAAAATAATGGGTAATGAAGGAAACAGTTGATTTACTATAATTAATGACTACTGTATGTGTCGTAGCTTTTTAGCTATGACATATTACAGAGTGTTAGCACAAGTACGGAATTGATAATAAACTAAAAATAAAAAAGATGATAAAAACAAGTATTGAGAAATTAGCAAAGGAAATAGGTTTTGATATAGGTTGCTCTGATGATGTAGTACAAGCAGACTTATTAAATGGATTTTGTAAAGGCATATCAAATAGTATGCAAGAAGCAAATAGAGAAACGCAATTATGCTACATAGCTGATAAATTAGACAATAAAACAAGTGAAGTACTAAAGGCTTTAGTTGAATTTATTGAACTAAACGAGAAGAAGTAGTATTTGTGCTAACGTAATTGTATAACAGGTCGTTTTAATGCCTGTTATACGGTGTTATACATCTGGAACTAAAAAGATTTAAAATGAAAATAACTAAAGAGTGGGCAATGCCAAATGGAAATACGTTTAGCATAAAACCAATAGGAAACTTTGTAAAAAAGCACTTAAAACAAAACATTAAGAGCATAGATCCTTTTGCAAACACAAATAAATTAGCAACCATAACAAACGATTTAGACCCTGAAATGGAAACTGACTATTGTATGGACGCACTTAAATTTCTTAAACAATTTGATGATGAAAGTATAGACCTTGTTTTGTTTGATCCTCCTTATAGCCCAAGGCAAGTAAGTGAGTGCTACAAAAAGTTGGGCAAAACTGTAAATATGCAAACAACTCAAGCAAGTTTCTGGTCTAATATGAAAAAGGAAATAGCACGAATTACAAAGCCCAACGGTGTGGTTTTATGCTTTGGATGGAACTCACAAGGTATTGGTAAAACACGAGGTTTTGAAATGGAAGAAATATTATTGGTTGCCCACGGTGGACACCATAACGACACTATATGCACGATGGAACGAAAAGCACAGACCCTTTTTAGTTCTTGTGTATAACGCTATGGGTATGGAGTCGGTTTTTTACGGATTTGAAACACTAAAGATAATATTATGAATGTAACTGATTTAATTACAGACAGAATGCACGAAAACTTAAACCCTCGTGACATAAATGAATTTGAAAAATACAGATGGTTAGTTGAAATGATAGCTATTGAGTACGCAAAAGAGCAAGTAAAAAACTGCTCTATACCTGATGTTAGCTGTTTTTCTGCTGAAAAAGTAGAAGAGGCTTACAGAGATGGTTGGAATGATAGAGCTATTGGAGGTGACACATTTCATATAAGCAATTACAGCTAACGCTTAGTGTAAAATGCGTATGTAACGCAGTGAAAATATGAATTTTAAACCTTGTTATAAAACGTTTTAAAAATGGAAGATAAAATAGAAATAAAATATGAAAAGTTTAGAGCATCTATTTGGAAAAATGGTGTATGTATTAAAGGGTTTAGTTGTTATATTACTCCACACGCATGGAAATTAGCAAAAGATTATTTACGTGATAATGTTTTATAACGTATGTGGGTATGGCGAGTAATTTTACAGGCATAAACTACAAAAAATAAATACAATGGATAAAAAGGATAAAATAGTTGAAATATTAGAAAGCTGGGAAAAGGATAATGGGCATTACTTCAATTCAATATCAGGAAGTGATTACGAAAATATAGCAGATGAAGTAGTAAAATTATTTGCTATACCTGATGTTAGCAAATGCTGCAATGCTATGTGTAATAATGATGTACACAAGGAAGGTAGCGTGTACTGTGCTGAATGTAAAGACTTATAGGCAGTTGTGGCTAACGCATTGTGTATGGGTAGATTTTGCGAACTTAAAAAACTGAATAATGAGTAAAGAAGTAGAAATAACAATAAGTGAAATGCAGTTAAACGGAACTACTGCAATAAGAATAATGAAATGTTTAAAACAACATGAACCTGAGATATGGCAAGAACTTAAAAAAACACTAAAGCAAAAATTACCTATACATGAGGTTAGCAAAACAAAGTGACCGTTTTAATGGTTGCTAACGCCCCTTGTATGGTGCGTTGACACTAAAGTAAATTGATAACTAAAACTTAAATGTAATGACAGAAGATAATAAAAAGAAAGAGCAATGCACTATACAAAATGTTAGCCACAGTTTTACTAAAGAAGACATGTGGGATGCTTGGTGGGCTAGTGCAATAAAAACAATATCATTTAGTGGTGTTGATAAAGATTATGAGCGTAGATGCTTTGAGAAGTTTTATAAAAACAAGATGGATTCTAATTGTGGCTAATGTCGATTGTAATAACTGGGCGTAGCCTTGTAATTAAAATATGTTATTAACTGTTAAAATAAAAATTATGAATTATTGCGATGCTTATGTTACCGAAGTTTTGGAAGGTGCTTTTGAAAAATACGGTAAATGGTGGAAACCCGTTAAGTATATTAGTGAAGGTGGAGAGGGCGAAACAAAACTTATGTTTGATACACTTAAAGAAGCTGAAGAAGTTAAAAAGGACTATAAATTTTTAGTTTAATTGTTTATAACGAACCTATAAACACACTAAAACAGATTAAACATGAACTTAGTATCAGTTACTTACACTTACGTTTATCAGTTAGATTTCGCTCCTGAATATGTATTCACTAAATGCAAGAAGTGTATAAACGCAAAGCGAGGAAAAGAGTTAAGGCAGGTTGTAAAGAGTAGTTGCATAGGATACAACATTAGAGGGAAGTTTTATTCGCTGACGAAGCTAAAGAAACATTTAGTAAAGCCGATAAAAGAAAAAACACCTTTTTAACGCAAAAAAGACACAACAATGAAAACAATTGAATTTATAATCAAAACTCCTGAAGGAAAGGAAGAAACAATAGTAACATCAAATGAAAGCTATTGGGAAGCTAAACTAGAAGTAGAAAAACAAGGTCAGATAATTGACTCAAGACTAATTAACACATCAACAGTATGATAATGAATAAAAAACAAGAAGGAAGTTGGCATGTAAGATTCAGATCCATGAAAAAAGGAATGGGCTTTACTAACGTCCATATAGCTAGGATAACTGGAAACAGCTATGATAGCATTAAAAGCGCAACACAGCCTAAGTTAAGCCTTCCTAGATGGGCTAGACTGTCAGTTGTGATATATGAAACACTCATAAAAGATAACTCTAAGCCAGAAGATATTAAGGATTAATACCTCTATATCTATTCATAAAGTATAGGCACTATCTATAAGTATAAATTGTTTTAGCCAACTTTGTGTAATATATTTACACTTGAATAGGGTTAATCTAGGTTATAAAAACAGCTTTTAGTAACTCTTAACTAAACACTTGTATTAATAGCTTCTAAGACACCGTTTTAGGCAATAACGTCAAGAACCAGCTAGTCAGTATTATAGTCGCTTAGGAGTGTTTACAGATAGGTTTGAGTATATAGTTTAGGGATTAGGTATATGATTATTAGGTATTATCCAATAAATTAAGAATTAACATAAAAACTAAAAACCATGATGGAATTTTCTATAGCGCTATTGGGAGGCTTAACGCTCCTCTTCTCTATAAACGCATTAACAGCTATTGTAGTAAACATAAAAAGGGGAGATATGCCTAACTTTACCGAAGCGCTACTCGCCCCTTCTGCATTCGCCACACTATTCATATTCTCACTGTTAAAGTACATGTCGCTATGTTGATAGAAGATATGCCAGTGTATTCAGCTACTAAGGAGATGGATAGCTACTTAAAAGAAATGAACAGTGGGATTTTAGACAAGAAAGGGTTAGAACTGATAATGACCCTTAAACTAAATGACGGAATCCTGGTGGAAAACATGTATAAAGTCCAATCGTTCGAGAGTTTAGAATCTATATACAAGAGACTAGGTGATGATTTGTTCTCACCTCAGCATTCAGAAAGTTTAAAGATATTATTTAAAACAATGTTTAACTATTAAAATATAAATTATGGAGAGTACAGTATATTATTGGAACGGTGAAGAAAACAAAAAGACCAATCTTGATGACATGGTTAAAAGTGATTTAAAATCAGCTTTAAAGGAAATGATTAAGCTATCCAGTTTAGATCAGTCATCTAAAAGCAGGTATGAACTTGGCTCAATAGAGAGACAGTTTAGCGAAGTAATGCTAGATTTTCACGCTCCAGAAGACGAGCCACAATAACATTAATTATGAACACAACAAAACAATTTGAAGTAGAACTGCCCATTAACGATGATGTTTACACTGCTAGGTTTAATGTAACAGCTAGGCTTATGGTAGAAGATGATAATGATGGTGGTGTTGAGAGGTGGATATATGTAGATAAACATGATGACTTAGTTTTAATTGATAGTGATGATAATGAAGTTAGCAGCCTGTTAATGTTAAAAGTTGCTAACACTTTAATTGACATATCAGGCTATCAAGAGAAATTCGAGTTCGATGAATTTAATTAAACGATATGGAACACAACGCAATATCAGAAATTTACAAAAGAATATCTGACACAACGCATCGTTATTATAATGCAAAAAAAAAGCTTGTAAAACTTAATGACGCAAGGATGTTGACAATGGCAAAAATCCTAAGATTAGAAAACGAAATTAAGGAGCTTAAAGAATTAACTAAATAAAACCCGAACAACATGAACAACTTTAAGAATAAGACAATACACACGCTATACATATTTTTTGCTGCCGTGTTTTTGTGGGTGGCAGTCAGCAACATGATACAGGCTTTTAAATGCCCTAAAATGAGCCAAACAGAGTTGTTTTTACATATCCCGAAGTCTTTTTTGTGCGATTGGGAATGTTGCAACGGTTTGAATACGAATTGATGGAGGTGTAACGCAATAGTAAAAACCTGTTGAGGGACGAAATTGTTTTTAAAATTAGTTATTAAAAAACCAACCAATATGAAAAACTTAAAAGAAGAAATTAACATCCTTTACGTTGACGATGAAAAGGGAATAGAGAAGTGTTTAAAGCATCATTTAGGAGGTATTACACTATTTACACAGCTGAAAGCGCAAAGGAAGGGCTTAAAGTGCTGGAAAACAATATAATTAACATTATAATAACAGACCAAAGGATGCCAAACATGACAGGCTCAGAGTTTTTAACATCAATTGTAAATGTTTATCCTGAGCCTATACGCATGATAATGACAGGATATGCAGACCTTAACGCTGTCATTGATGCTGTTAATAATGGTAAAGTGTATAAGTATTTAACAAAGCCGTGGGACTCAGATCAATTGAAAATGATAATTGATGAGGCTTACAACACTTACTCCTTACAGCAACAGCAAAAGAAGTTAATTAAGGATTTGCTGCGGGTTAATGAGCAATTGGAGTTTCAATTGATACAAAAGAGTAGTTTTGAGTAACGGTTAGTATATGGTTTTGTAAGCCATAGTAAAAATTTACAATTGAAAACGAATGTTAAACAGGCTTATAAACTATATACAGTGTTATAGGTCGTAAAAATTGATAAGATGGAAGGATATTGGACTGTTACAAAAAATTTAAGATGGTTAATAAGAACTACTCCGATAATGGAGGATTACGGTGATGGAAGTAGTGGGTGTGTAGGACAAAAAGAAGATAAAGTTTTACAACAAATGTGGCAATGCTCTACTGGTGAGCAAGAATGGAAAGATATAGATGTTGTTTTTGATTATGACCTATAACGAAATGAATTTTATATGGTGTTATGCACCGTTAATTAACTCAAAAAAAATGAATTATGATATTAGCAATTAATGACAACTTAGAACCAAGAGTATTTACCACTATTGAAGGATATAAATATTGGGTAGAAAGACAAATTGAAAAGGGTGAACAC
>JABSPO010000206.1 GCA_013214625.1 Flavobacteriaceae bacterium | reverse complement strand
CCAACTAGAAGATAGTATCAGTTCTCCTTCTGATTATTTTTTACTACCTGGAGGAAATGAAATATCTGCACTTTGTCACGTTTGTAGAACACAAACTAGAAGAGGTGAAAGACAATTGGTTACGTTAATGCAAGAAGATCCTGAGTGTGTACACGATTATATTATGAGTTATGTAAATCGCTTATCTGATTTGTTTTTTACCATGGCTAGAGCTGAAATGGACAAGCATGGAGTTGCTGAAGAAAAATGGAATTTATTTTTGTACAAGAGAAAGAAGAAAGCAGCGACCAAATAATTTGTTTTTTCTATTGAATTACTCGAACAGCTGTTCGAGTATTTTTTAAGAAGTGGAACGAAGTATAAATTGTATAGAGAACAAGAAGAACTTCTCGATACAAAATTATTTTTCATTCTATTACAAACAATTTCACTCGAAGTGACAAAATATAACCCGAAAAAAACTCATCAAACAAAATTTTAAAAAATGAATAAGAAAATACCAATTACCATCGTTACAGGATTCTTAGGAGTAGGAAAGACCACCTTAGTACACAATATGTTAAAAAATGCCAATGGAAAACGCATCGCTGTTTTGGTTAATGAATTTGGAGAAGTAGATATTGATGGTCAATTAATAGCATCTTCTGAATGTGGTGATGATGGTTGTAATTTAATTCAATTACCGAACGGATGTATTTGCTGTACGGTTCAAGAAGAATTTTTACCGTCGATGTTACAATTATTAGAACGTAAAGAAGAAATTGATCATATTGTTATTGAAACATCTGGTTTATCAATGCCTAAACCCTTAGTAAAAGCAGTTAATTGGCCAGATTTAAAACCTCATATTACCATCGATGCTGTTATTACCGTAGTAGATGCCGTTGGTATTGCAACTGGTGAAATTTGCGATAGAGAACGTGTACAAGCACAACGTTTGGCAGATGATTCTTTAGACCATGAAACGCCAATTGAAGAACTATTTTTAGATCAATTAGCTTGTGCTGATTTAGTTTTGGTTAGTAAAAGGGATTTAGTTGATGATGAAAAATTTGAAGAAATAACTCAAATAATAACTGCTAAAGCAAGACCAAATACTAAAATAATTCCTGTTATAAATGGTCAATTAGACAATGCGTTATTATTAGGTGTGGAAGCTTCTTCGGAAGATGATCTGGATAATCGTTTTTCTATTCATGAAGAAAATCATAAACATGGAAACCACCATCACCATAATGATGATATTAAAACAGTTTTATTAGAATATACTGAAACAGCAGATATTAAAGTACTTGTTAAAGACTTAAAAAAGCTTGTGGAAGACCACGAAATTTATAGAATCAAAGGATTTGTAAATATTCCTAACAAACCAATGCGTATGGTTTTACAAGGGGTAGGTTCTCGTTTCGATTATTATTTCGAAAGATCTTGGGGTGAAAATGAAGAACGTAAAACAAGTTTAGTTGTTATTGGTAAAAATATAGAACTTACTAAAAACAACAAAGTGATCACTCATTCACATAGTCACGATCATGGACATTCTCACGCTCATTCTCATTAATAAGAGAATAGTTTTGCTGTTCTATTGTGTATCAATATTTATTAGGTTTCATAAAAAACTAAAAGTGTGCATTTAATTTCTACCATACCAGGCGGCTGGAATCCTAACGATGAGGGTGTTTTTTACATCGATCAATCTCCTGGAGATATTGTTTTTTTATCTTCAGCAGATTCCGATTTATTTATGATGAATAATGCCTACAAATTAATCCATAATACTGTAGATAATGCACCTTCATTTCGGTTTGCCAATCTTAGTTATTTTAAGCAAGAACTAACTATAGATACCTATGTAGATGAGGTAATTATTTCCGCTAAAATTGTTGTTCTCAAACTTTTGGGAGGAAAAGGGTATTACAATTATCTCTGTGAAGCAATTGCAGAATGTTGTGAAGAAAATAGTATTCAATTAGTGTTTTTACCTGGCGATAATAAACCAGATTTAGAATTGATGCAATCTTCTAACATTCCGTTAAAAAATGTAGACCTTATTTGGAAATACATACAATCTGGAGGTATTGAAAATTGTCAATCTGCTTTGCAATTAATTAGCAATAGAATTACTAATTTAGAGGTAGTTCCTAATGCTATTAAAACCATTCCAGATTTGTTTTTTTATCATCCTAAAGAAGGAATATGGAATACTTTAATACCAAATAAAGGAAAAAAACAAGCAATCATTTTTGGATACAGAAGTTATTATTTATCCAATAATTTAGAACCTATTCATAGCATTATTAATGCTTTGGAAGAAGAAGGAATATCATCTATTGCATTAATGGCTGCGGGGTATCGTGAGCATGATATTCAGCAACAAATTTTTGACTTGCTGAAGGCTCATAAAATAGAAAACCCTCAAATTATTATTAATACCACAGGCTTTAGTGTACAAGGATTTCATGATACCAGACAAAGTTTATTTGATGTATTTAATGTTCCTGTTATTCAAGCCATAATGGGGAGTTGCAATCGTGAAAGTTGGTTAGATGGTAAGTTTGGATTGCCTCCTACAGACATTGCCATGAACATTGCGTTACCTGAAGTGGATGGGAAAATTATATCGAAGGTAATTTCCTTTAAAGAGTCTATAGAAAAAGATGCTTTAACAGATTCTGAAGTCGTTTCTTATGTACCTCATATTGAAGGTTGCGAATTTGTTGCCCAAATGGCTAAAGCTTGGTTAAACTTGCAGCAGAAAAATAATTCAGATAAAAAAATAGCCTTAGTTTTACCCAATTACCCTAATAAAAATAGTCGATTAGCAAATGGTGTTGGCTTAGATACGCCACAAAGTACACTGCAAATATTAACGCAATTAGCAGGTGAAAACTATGCCTTATCTCCTGATTATCCTAAAACAACAAATGAACTTATAGATAAGTTAACAAACTCCGTTACCAACGATTTAGAAACCATAAATACGCTAAACGAACGACATACTATTAAGTTGGATGAAGCTATTTTTTATCACTATTATAATCAACTCTCACCTACACTTCGCGATACAATAGAAACACAATGGGGCAATCCTAATAAATCTCCCAACTATCAAAAAGGACATTTTTTAATTCCAGGATTTCTTTCTGAAAATATATTGATAAGTATTCAACCAAGTAGAGGTTATAATTTAGATTTACAGGCTAGTTATCATTCCCCTGATTTACCACCACCGCCAGCTTATTTAGCTTATTATATTTGGTTGCAACACGATTTTAAAGCAGATGCTTTAGTGCATATTGGTAAGCACGGAAACTTAGAATGGCTGCCTGGGAAAAGTGTAGCGCTAAGTAAAGAAAGCTGTTTTCCTGCTGCTATTTTAGGCCCAATCCCTCATTTTTACCCTTTTATTATTAATGATCCTGGAGAAGGAACTCAAGCTAAAAGAAGAAACCAAGCCATTATATTAGATCATTTAATTCCGCCAATGACAAGGGCAGAGAATTATGGTGATTTACTAAAGCTAGAACTCTTAATTGATGAGTTTTACGAAGCTGCTTTAGTCGATAAAAAAAGGGCTACGCTTATTAAAACCAAAATTGAAAATCTTGTAAATGAAACCCATCTTAAAACCGATTTAAATCAAGATGGAAAAGACATTGATGCCTTATTAGAAGTAATTGACGGGTATTTATGTGAACTAAAGGAATCTCAAATTAGAGGAGGTTTACATATTTTAGGAAAGTTACCTAGACAAGAAAAACTGGTAGATTTAATAGTGGCTTTACATCGTTTACCTCAGGGCAACTTAAAAGGAATTACACAATGTTTAGCCGAAGATTTACAACTTAATTTTGATCCTATAGATGTTACTTATTCGAAGGTATTTGAAAAAGAAATTTTTGGGGTTTATTGTAGAACTTACGGGCAAGTAGTTGAGCTATTAGAAAACAAAGCCAAAAACCTCGTTAGTCAATTAATAAACGGAAATAAAAACGAAAACATAGGGACACATACACAACAAGTTTTAACTTATATCAAACAACATACAGTACCTGTTTTAAACAAAACAAGTAATGAAATTGCTCATTTGATTAAAGGGCTAAACGGTCAATATATCCCTGCTGGGGGATCAGGTGCTCCAACAAGAGGAAGACTAGATATTTTACCTACAGGTAGAAATTTTTATTCCGTTGATGTACGTACCGTTCCTTCTGAAACGGCTTATCAATTGGGTGAAAAAAGTGCTCAAAATATTATTGATCGCTATTTACAAGAAAATGGTGAATATCCTACTTCTATTGGATTGTCTGTTTGGGGAACCTCTACAATGCGTACTAGTGGAGATGATATAGCTCAAGCGCTGGCTTTGATTGGAGTAAAACCTATCTGGCAAGGCAGTAACAGAAGAGTTAAAGATTTTAAAGTACTTTCTACTTTAGAACTTAAAAGACCTAGAGTAGACGTAATGTTGCGCATCTCTGGTTTTTTTAGGGATGCTTTTCCTGATTTAATTTCACTTTTTAATGCTGCTATTGAAAAGGTAGCGGAACTAGATGAAACAGCCGAACAAAACCCTATAAAGAAACGTGTAGAAGAAGAAAAAAAGCAATGGCAAAAAGAAGGGCTAGATGAAAAACAAGCTAATGAAAGAGCATTATATCGTGTATTTGGGTCGAAACCGGGTGCTTATGGCGCTGGATTACAAGGATTGATTGACGGAAAAAATTGGACGACCTCAGATGATTTAGCGCAAGCCTATATTAACTGGAGTGGTTATGCGTATTACGGAAAAAACAATAGTGGTAGATCTGCTCACGAAACCTTTAAAAAACGATTGTCTTCCATTGAAGTGGTGATGCACAATCAAGATAATAGAGAACATGATATCTTAGACTCTGATGATTATTACCAGTTTCAAGGAGGGATGACTGCTGCCGTAAATAAAATAAAAGGGACACAACCTGAGACTTATTTTGGTGATCATTCTCGTCCTGATAATCCGAAGGTAAAAACCTTAAAAGAAGAATTATTAAAAGTGTTTCGTTCAAGAGTTGTCAATCCTAAATGGATGCAAGGTATGCGAGAACACGGCTATAAAGGTGCTTTTGAAATGGCGGCTACAATGGATTATTTATTTGCCTATGACGCAACTACTAATTTGATTGAAGATTTTATGTATGAACAAATTACTGATAGTTATTTGTTTGATGATGAAAATAATGCCTTTATAGAGGAACATAACCCTTGGGCATTAAAAGATATGTCTGAGCGTATGCTGGAAGCCATTCAGAGAGGAATGTGGGAAAATCCTTCAGAAGAAACTATAGAAGAATTAAAAGAAATCTATAAAAAAGCAGACGCCATAACAGAATAAAAAAATAATATTCAATTATCGGATCAAATAATTTTAGTCGATTTGAACCATCTTGATTATTTTAAATCACAAATAGCATAAATGTTAGGTATCCTAGAGAGTGCTTCAAAAAAAAACTTTATAGATTCAGTGAAAAATGAGTTTAGAAAGTGATGATAAAAAAAAGAAATTAGTTTTTCATAAAGATAAAGGTATTATTATTGAACATAATAATATGATCGCCTACAAAAAAGAAATTGACGAATATAAAGCCAATGAAAAATTATATGGCAATATTATTGAACTCAAAGATGAAGTATTTACTCTGGAAGCAGAAAAATCATCGGCCTATAAAACTGGCTATGATGAGGCCTATGACAAATATGAAAAACTCAATGAAGATTATATCAAATTATTACAAACGCCGCCGACAGTAGAGTTTAAGCCGCCATCTATATGGTCTGCCTTGGGTGGTACAGCATTAGGATTAGCATTGGGCATTGGAATTTAACTATATACCTGTAATCATTCAAGATACAGGTTTTGATGCGTTTTAAA
>JABSPO010000205.1 GCA_013214625.1 Flavobacteriaceae bacterium | reverse complement strand
TTCTATAAGCGGAATTAATATTGCAAAAAATGTTACAGTACTTAATATTACTGGTCAACAAGTACAATATATCGAAAACGCTGATGATACTATTGATATGAGTAGCTTACAAGCTGGGGTATATTTTATGAAAATAACTACAGAAAATGGATTTGCAACAAAGAAAATAGTGAAGCAATAACTAATTATTCTTCAAGTAATAGATAGTATTAAAAGGGCTCAATTGTAATGATTGGGCCTTATTCTAAAATAATAATGTAGTTGAGTTTCTTGTGTTATTTTTTCTATTTCTGAAATGATTTTTTTTGGCTGCTAATGGCTTATTTTCATCCGGTATTCACTTTTGAAGGATAAAAAAATACAAACTTCTACATTCATTATTTTACATTCTTCTGTTTATAATTCTTTTCAAAATCCCCATTCACAAACTCAATCTGCTATTCACAAAGTGGTTTGTTATAAAATCATCAAAATTAAATACCCTTGTGGTAAACATTAAATCAATAAAATATTATGAAAGTAAAAATACTTCTAATGCTGCTTGCAGTATTTTCGATTAACATTAATGCACAAATATCAAATACTGATTTAGTTTCTCAATATAACTTTGTAGGTGGAAGTCTTAGTGATGCTTCTATGCAAAATGATTTAATACAACAATCAACAAATTTACTTACTGATACCGATAGAGCTTTATATGTAAATAATGCTATAAATTTAAATGGAGATTATTTAGTAGCATCAAACAATACACCTAGTCAGGATTTAGGAATTAGTTTTTGGATTAAAACAACAACTAATGATTCTAATAAAAGGATTATTTTAAACTTATCTGATCATACGGCAAATATATTGGATAACTCAAATATTAATAAAAAAGGATGGTATGTTTCTTTAGAAAATGGGCAACTTACATTTGCGGGTAATTTTTATAGTCAAATAATTAATACTCAAACTGGTGCACTAGTTTCAAATTCATATACTGGTTATCAATATATAACACCTCCTAATATAGTTTCGGATGGTAATTGGCATCATATTGTTTTTAATGCAGAAAAAACATTAAATATAAATAGATATAATTACAAAGCATATATAGATAATGTACAAGTAGGGTTTAGTTCTTTTGATGGAGAACAATTATCAGGTCAGTCTCAAAGTGCGTCAACTTCATTTATGCCTAACAAACCTTTATCTGTAGCAAACTTTTCAGATACATTTGTTGGAATAAACAACAGATATGGAGACCTTATTGATGATATAAAATTTTATTCTAAAGCAATCTCAACAACATTAGTAACAGACTTATATAATGATGATATAGTTTGTACGCCTACTAATGTAGAAATAAGTAATATTGGAGCATCTTCTACAGATGTGTCTTGGTATGCTACTCCTAATCAAACAAGTTGGGAAGTGGGTTATGTTTTAGAAAACATGCCAGTTTCTGGAGCTACAATTATATCAGGTATAAATACTACAAACACTACAATAACTGGGTTACAAAATAATACAAGCTATGACGTTTATGTTAGAGCAAACTGTAATGGAAGTCTTTCAGGTTGGTCAATAGCTCAATCATTCTCTATCGAAGGTAGAGTTTATGTTAATGTAAATGCTACTGGGTCTAATGATGGGACATCATGGACAAATGCATATACTAGTTTACAAGACGGTATAACATCTGCTGGTTCTTTAGGTTTTCCAATTTGGGTTGCCCAAGGCACATATAAACCACATGCATCAAATCGATTTACGCCATTTCAACTAAGTTCAAACATGCAGGTTTTTGGAGGGTTTAATGGTACTGAAGCAAATTTCTCTGATAGAAATCCGAGTATTAATGAAACTATTTTATCTGGAGATTTAAACGGTGATGATGCTGGTGCAATTAGCTTTATAAATACAACTAGGGATGACAATTCATTTAGAATAGTATATATACAGGCTAATAATACATTGTTAGATGGTTTTACAATATCTGATGGACATGCAAATTCTACTAATGCACTATATACATCAGGAGCAGCAATATATAAGAATCCGAGTGTTCAAAACTTTAGTATAGCTAATTGTATTATTGAAAATAATGTAGCTACAAATGGTGGTGGTGGTATATTTTTAAAATTCTCAACAATTAATTCACTTTCAGTATCAGTAGAATCATGTGTGTTTAAAAATAATTTATCTACTATAGGAGCAGGATATTACTCTACTACATTTAATACTAATGGGTATACATCAGCTTTAACTGCTAGGTTTTCTAACTCACTATTTTTGAATAATAAAGTTCTTGACAATGGTTCTGATTTAGGTTATGCTGGGAGTGCTCTATATCAAAGAGTATTATCTACAGATTCTTCAGTAGAGTTAACATTAAATAACAATACATTTGTAAATAACCAAGACCAAGGAACAAATAGTAATTTAGTCTCAGGTAATCGTTCTGTCGTTGGTGCATCAAAAAATCAAGCAGGAATAATAAATGTTAATGCTTATAATAATATTTTTTGGAGTAATACTGAAATAGGAGGAGTTACTTCTAAATCTATAGCAAATCCAACAGAAGACGCTCCTACAAGTTTAGCAGTATATAATTCTATTGGGGAAGATAATTTTACTAATGCAACTAGCACTACAAGTATACTAAATCAAGATCCATCGTTTACAGATTCCGTTAATGAAGATTATACTTTATTAAGTGGATCAGTAGCTATAGATTCTGGGGACAACTCAATTGTTCAATCATCAACAGATATAAATGGAAATTTTAGAATTTATAATGCTGTTGTAGATATGGGGGCATATGAATCTACTTTCGGGCCTAACAATAAAAGTTTAACATTAAATATTATTGGATCTGGTGTTACAGATATAAATAGTGGTGTCCATGCTGATGGAACAGTTTTAAGTATTACTGCTGCATCAGCGTCTGGACAAATATTTTATGGCTGGACAGGTGATATTACAAGTACAGATAATCCTTTAACTGTTACAATGGATTCAAATAAGGTAATAAATGCAACCTTTTCAAAAATAATATTAGTAGATCATACTGCTACAGGAAATAATGATGGTACTACTTGGGTAAATGCATATAACGATTTAAAAGATGCTATAGCTATTGCTAATAGTGGTGATTCTATATGGATTGCTGATGGAATATACACACCTAGTACATCCGCTCGTAACACTTATTATACAATTAATAAAGAAGGATTAAAATTGTATGGTGGTTTTGAAGGTACAGAAACCAGTTTAGATCAAAGAATTATTGGTGCTAATGAAACTATTTTATCTGGTGACATACAAGGAAACGATGCAAATGTTGTAGATTATATTTCTAATTACAGCAATACGAGTCGTCAAGACAATAGTTATCGTATAATAAACATTACAGCTACAGGAAATAACTTATTATTAGATGGATTAACTATTGGTGATGCGCATAATAATGCAAGTACCACTAGTAAAGGAGCAGCTATTTATAAAGAAAAGACAGTGTCAAATTTAACATTAAAGAACTGTATTATTAGAGATAATGTTGCTAGAAATGATAATTCAGGCTTATTAGCCGAGTTTCAGTTAAATAATACAGCCACTAATAGAGGGGCTTTAATTATTGAAAATTGTCAATTTATCAATAATATGTCTAGATGGGCAACTAGCATTTATAGTATTATACGAAGTAATACTTATGTAGATATTACGATTTCAAATTCATTATTTGATAAAAATATTTCTGCTAACTTAAATACTACAAATGCTCAAGGTATTAGTGGTAGTGCAGGTTGGTTTAGAATGTTAGGAAACTCATCAGATGTGAATTTTAATTTTGTAAACAATACTTTAATAAATAATATAGATAAAGGAACAAACAGCGTAAGTGCAAACACACATGCAGTTTTGGCTATTAGTAAATCTTCAGGTTTCAATGGTGTTTTTAATACAACAGTAGCTAATAATATTTTTTGGAATAATAAAACAATAGGAAATGCAATAACTAGATCTATAACAGATTTATATAAATTGCCGGTTACTTCTGTAAATGTATATAATTCTATAGATGAAAGTAATTTTAACGATTCTTCAATAACATCTATTACTAATACTTCAAATTTAGATCCTTTATTTACAGATGTTGGAAATGGAGATTATACGTTACAATCTGGTTCGCCAGCAATAGATTCTGGAGATAATAGTTATGCTACTGCTACATTAGATTTAGTAGCTAACACAAGAATTCAAGGAGGTACAGTAGATATGGGATGTTATGAATCTGTTTCATTAGCTATTACTATAGACATCGATGTCTTTTTGCAAGGGCCATCATTAAGTCCAAGTACAGCAGGTTTAATGAATGATGATTTAAGAATAGGTGGTTATATTCCAACAACAAGTCCATATTCAGATAATTTAACATGTAATGCCAGTGTATTCATTCCAACAGGTAATGATGCTATTGTGGATTGGGTATTTATTGAATTAAGAGATGCTAACACAAATACATCCGTATTACATAGTCAATCAGCGTTATTACAACGTGATGGAGATGTAGTTGGTGTAGATGGGACTTCAATAGTAAGTTTTGCTGTAGCTCTAGGGAATTACTATGTGGCTGTAAAACACCGTAACCATTTAGGTGTTATGACTTCAACAGCAATAGCATTAACAAGTTCAGCAGCTATAGTTAATTTTACAGGTAGTAGCAACCCAATTACTTATGGTACTAATGCACAATCAAGTTTTGGAATGCAGAGTGGAAAGCTAGGAATGTGGGCAGGAAATATAGGAGCAGATACCTCTGTTAGATATCAAGGATCAGGAAATGATACCAATAGTTTAAAAGATGCTGTATTAGCAGATTCAGGAAATACAACTACTAGTAATTTACACTCTTTTACAGGATATAGTATTGCTGATATTAATTTAGATGGATCTGTAAGATATCAAGGGTCAGGAAACGATGCCAATACTGTTAAAGACATTATGTTAGCACATCCTGATAATCAAAGCGCCCCATCAAACTTATTTGTAATACTAGAACAATTACCAGAAAACTAAAAAAAAACAAAAATATGAAACATTTTTATATAACTTTTACGACGATTATTTTAGCATTTAGTATGAATGCTCAAACTACAGGTCAGCTAATGGATCTTAGCTTATCATTTATTGGATATAATTCCGATAGTCAGGCAGAAATAGCATTGATAGCTACGCCCGACTTTACAGAGTCTAACGGGAATTCAGCTGACATGGGATGTGTTATAAGGATTTCGGGAAGCGCTAATGCTGCTATAGTTCCAGGGAATTCAGCTTTTGTTAATGATGGAGTAGGTTTTCCTGCTGTTTATGAATATGCTATACCAAGTTCAGAATGGGATATACAACAAATTACACTTGCTGGTATGCCAGCTGGTGATCAGGCATATCAAATAATAAGAACCCCTGGTACTACAAATGTTTTGTTTGATACCACAGCAGGTGCACCAATTATATTGGCAGTATTTAAAGTATACAACAATGTGAGTTTAGCACCTCCAACATCAGGAAGTATTACATTATTAAAAAACTCAGATGCTTTAGTAGCAGCGAATGGTTCTGGATACTCTGATTTTTTAAATATTAATTTTCCCGGACTTTCTGGCGGAACAATTGATTTATACCCAGGGAACCCAACTCCAGGAGATGATGGTTTTACTCCGGCATTCTCGACAATAGATTTTGCAACTTTAAGTGCGCCTAAGTCAACTTTAGTAGGAGTAGAAGTATATCCTAATCCAACAAATAGGTCTGTTACTATAAATGGAATCAGTACACCAAAAAATGTTACAGTACTTAATATTACTGGTCAACAAGTACAATATATCGAAAACGCTGATGATACTATTGATATGAGTA
Organism: Flavobacteriaceae bacterium; assembly: GCA_013214625.1. Classification (GTDB taxonomy): domain Bacteria; phylum Bacteroidota; class Bacteroidia; order Flavobacteriales; family Flavobacteriaceae. The sequence continues at coordinate 45 of JABSPO010000205.1, read as the reverse complement.
GCTTACAAGCTGGGGTATATTTTATGAAAATAACTACAGAAAATG
>JABSPO010000204.1 GCA_013214625.1 Flavobacteriaceae bacterium | reverse complement strand
ATCGTTGCCTCCCCTCCAAAAAAACCACCATATACTTTTGTTCCTGTTAATACATTAAAAGTTGCCTTTCTTGGATTTGGATTTATTGTAGTTGGTATATAGGTTCCTTGAGCAACCCATACCATGTTATTACTCGTTGCAGCAGCTAAACCATCTTCTAAACTAGTATATGCATCTCTCCAAGTTGACCCATCATTCGCCCCTACAGCTGCATGATTTACATAAATAGTATTTCCGCTTAAGGTAGTAAAGTTTACTCCTAAAGTCCATTCTGTTGTATTACCATTACAATTCCCTTGTACATAAACATCATAAGATGTATTAGCTGTTAAGCCAGAGATTGCTTGTGTATTTCCACTTATATTAGTAATATCTGTTCCTGCTGAAAAAGGAAATCCAAATTGTACATATCGTAAAGTAGTTCCTGTAGAAGATGATGACCAAGAAACATCTGCGCTAGTATTAGCTATATTCGATACAGATAGACCTTGAGGAAAACAAGTAAACTCATTAAAAAGTTGAGTAACCTCTGTTTCAGAAATTGCATTGGTATAATAGCGTATATTATCTATACCATCTTGATATCTGTTTACTAGGTTTGCATTTTTACCATTAGCAACAGTTATAGATACAGGTGGTGTTATTCTAGTTCCTACACCCGCTGCATTCCCAATTGTTCCATTAGATACTACATTCGTATCTTCTAGTTCTCCATCTATATATACCTTATAAGTATATTGTACATAGGGTTGATTAGTTACATAATATGTTGAATATTCTGCTGTAAAAACAACATGATGCCATTTATCATCTGAAACATCTGTTGTTCCTTCTGTATTTGAAAAACCTGAATAATCAGTATATGATATATTAGTATTGTACCAATAGTAATAATTGGCAGCCACACCTACTTTCCCGTCTTTCAAATAAGCATAATACCCATCTCCTGAAAGATTATCTGCGTCTGACGTTCTATTAGTCTGATCTATTATAGTTCTTTTGGTTGTATCATTTGTTGATGTTTTTACCCAAAAACTTAACGATAGGTTACTTGAACTAAATGTCGATCTGGTTAAATGATCTCCATTTAAACTAACCGCATCTGTACTTACTCCATCTGAATCTGTAATTTGTGTAAGTGCTGAACCTGTTTGCGTAAAATGATTAGTCCCAAAAGTATCATTTAAGCTTCCTGATGTAAACTTATATTCTCCTTCTAAATCTGTTGTTGGAATTTGCGCATAAGAAATGAGACCTATAAATAATGTTAATAAAAATAGTTTTGCTTTCATATATTGATATTTAGTTTTTGAAAACAAAAATCCTTATTAACTTAAGTTAATATTTAAACAAACTGCTGAAATGTTGTTTTGAGTTGCTAAAAATCACAAACAACTTACAATACTTAAAAACTCTTCTTTTTTATCTTTGGATATGGATACTGATTTATCATTATCCATGACAATGTAACCTCCGTCTTTTTTAATGTATTCTTTTATAAAAGAAAGGTTAATTAAGAAAGACCGATGGGGTTTGTAAAACATAGGTTGCCCTCCTAATAATTCAACAAAATGCTTCAATGGTTTACTTACTAATATTTCAGAAGCGTTAGCAATTGTAATTTTAGTATACATACCGTCAGCTTCTAAAACAATAATATCTTCAAAATTGACAAACTTAATTCCATCAGAAAAAGGAAGTGCTATTTTCTTAAAGCCTTTATTAGTAAAGTTATTTTTTAACTCTTCTAGCTTTTTGTTTAATTGAGTTTTTCCTATCTGATGTATTGCTTTTTCTACCGCTTCTTTTACTTGAGTAGGTCTTACAGGTTTTAATAAATAATCAATTGCTGACAATTGGAAAGCTTGTATTGCATATTCACTATAAGCGGTCACGAAAATAAGTTCAAAGTTATAGGCTTCCTTATCTAAAAAATCAACTATTTCTAAACCAGAATGCTCAGGCATTTCTATATCTAAAAACACCAATTGAGGCTGTTCTTTTTTTATCAAATCCACTCCAGAAAGTAAATCTTCTGCTTCAAAAACCTGAGTGACTTTAGGGCAGTTTTCTTTTAATAAAATTTTTAAAACACTTCTGGCTTTTCTTTCGTCGTCAATTAATACTACTTTCATCTTTTTATATACGGAATGCTAATTAATACTTGAGTTCCTATAGGGGTGTTTTCCTTTGAATACAAGTCGTTTATTACTACACTAGTTTTATATTCTTTACCATAGTTTAATAACTCCAATCGGTCATTAGTTGCTTTACTAGCAAAAGATTCATGAACACGTGTTCTCTTAGCTTTTAACACTGAAGCTTTGGCTCTCCCTATTCCATTGTCAGTCACTTCACACAACAAATTTTGTTCTTCTTTTTCTAGACTAAATGAAATTTTTAATTTTCTATCATCTCTTTTCTGTAACAACCCATGTTTTATGGCATTTTCTACATAAGGTTGTATTAACATAGTAGGTATTTCTATACTGTCATGATCAATTTCATTAGTTACGTTTATTTGGTAGTGTAATGTATCTTCAAAACGCAATTTTTCTAATTCTAAATATTGGCTTAAAGCTTCTATTTCTTCCGATAATAAAATACTTCCTTTTGTACTATGGTTTAAGTACATTCTAATTAAGTCGGCAAATTTACCTAAATACTCTCCAGCTAAATTTTTCTGATTTAATAAAATATAATCTTGAATAGAGTTTAAGGCATTAAATATAAAATGCGGATTCATTTGGGAGCGTAAATTCTCTAATTTCAGAAAAACTAATTCACTTTCTTTAGCAACTTTTTCTAATTGTTGTTGTTTTTCGCTTTCCTTTATTCTTAGTTTGTTTCTATAATACAACACAATCAGTAACCCGATAAGGATTGCAAAACACATCATAAACCACCATTCCTTGTAAAATAGCTGGTTTATTTTTATTTTAATTGTTTTAGCTGGTGTTTCTATGCCTACCTGATTTCCAACTACCTTTAATTGAAAATTATATGTTCCCGCTGAAAGACTGTTAAAGGTTATTTGCTGTGTATTTTTAGCTACATTCGTCCAAGTATCTGAAGCGCCTAATAAACGATATTGATATTGAATATCTTCTTCTGCCAAAAAACCATTGGTATGAAACTGAAACTGAATTTTATTAACATCCGAACCAAGGTCATAAACTGTTTGAATAGCGACAAATTCATCTTCTACTAAAACATTGGTAAAATAAAAATCTAGTAATGATTGTGTTTTAAATACCTTTTTTTTATCTAATTGAAACAAACCTTTATTAGAGCCAAAACAAACTTTATCATTCAAAATAGCAATATCAGATATATTAAAAGAGGTGATACCATCCTTTTTAGTTAACACTCTAAATGTTTTTGTTTGCGTGTCTAATAACTGAATACCTTCATCAGTAACTATCCATAAATAATCGCCATCAGCTTTTATAGTACTTGTTTGGTTAGATAACAATCCATTTTTAACGCTATAATTAGCAATTGCTTTTCCATTTTTAATTCCGATTAATCCATTATTAAAAGTAGATACCCATACAGTTCCATCACTCGTTTCATCTATGTCGATAGCAAAAATAGGGTTATTATTAAATCTTATGATTGATGCATTAAATGCTTCATCATACATTTCAAAATCGTCTACATAACCAATATAACTCTTTTTAGTTTTTTTACTATAATATGATGTATATGCTCTTCTGCTACCAATCCTAATATCATTAAGTAACTCATCATTATTAAAATCTAATACATAAGCATGGGAAAAAGTAGGGTACAATACTCTTGTCTCATCAATTAATGATAAATTTTTAGCATTAATAAACTGTTTTTGATATCCTTGTTTTTTTGTCTTTTTATTATACGTTAAGGAAGCGTCATCTTGACTTATATATACTAAATCATTATAGATATTATTACAAATTGAAGATACTTTGCGCTTGCTTTTCAATTGAATAGTGTCTATTTCTTGTGTTTTGGTGTCAAAAATACTTAAATACCCATTGGTGCTTCCTAATGCTAGTGTATGTTCGTTAATTTTATCCACACAACTAATATTACTTACTCTTTCAGGCAAGTTAAATTGTTGTAAATGAATATTAGGCATGATAAACACTCCGTTCCGTAAGCTGGTAAACCAAAAATTATCATTCCTATCCTTTATTACTTTAGTAATCAAGCTGCCTTTAAAATAACTTGTTTTATACTCAAGTTTACCCTTGTAATAATCATACACTAACAATCCATCATCAGTACACAACCACAACAAATCATTGTTTTCAAAAGAAGTAATCACCCTATTATTTTCTAATCGCTTTGGGGCTGGAATTTTATAAAACTCTTTTCCTTTTCTGATAAAAAAACTATGATTTCCTGTGCTATTATTGAATACAGTTAAAAAAACATCATTCTTATATTTAAAAAACACTGTCCTTTTGTCTGTAAAATCATATTCTGTTTTCCCATAGTTTTTAGCTTTAGAGAAATCCGTATTGAAATACTTTATATTATTATTCGTAGTACATATAATTGTGTCATTATATTTTACATATGCACCATACCAATTTGATTTATCCGTTTTTAAAGATATTTTTTTTGTTTCTATCTCTATTTCTAGCAATTGAGGCGAGGATAATAAAATGAGTTTCCCATTATAGAAAGAAAACATAGCCAGCTGCCCTTTGGTATACGTTTTAAGATCTGTAAACAATACCAATCCATCATTTTCGATATAAAAATACTGTCCGGATATATTATTACACCAAACCCTTCCTTTAGGTCCTAATTGTAATCCAAAAACAGACAAACCACGTTTATCTGGATGCGAATAGTTTTTAAACGTTTTACCATCATATCGATATAAACCTTTGTCTGCTGCTAGCCAGATAAAGCCCTTATTATCCTCTAAAACATCATAAAATTCAATATCTGGTAGCCCATCTTTTTCTGTTAAATGTATAGATACAGGGTGCTGTGCAAATACTTTTGCTACAACAAGAAATAGGAATATATGTACTATCTTTTTAAACAACTATGTGTAATTTAAGTTTCAAACTTACAATTTCAAAAGGACAGATTAGTCAACAACTTCTAAAATCTGTTTTTCACTTTCTAAACCATCAATTAAAATTCCGTAGTTTTGCACTACATACATACTTTATGAGCAAGATTAGAATTACCAAACTATTTACTTTTGAAACCGGACATGCCCTTTATGGATATGATGGAAAGTGTAAAAACGTTCACGGACATAGTTATAAACTTTCAGTAACTGTTATTGGATCACCTATTACTAAGTTAGGAGCAGTAAAGCTAGGGATGGTCATTGATTTTGGAGACTTAAAAAAAGTAGTAAAAGAAGAAATTGTTGATAGTTTTGATCATGCCACAGTATTTAACAAAAATACACCTCACTTAGAATTAGCAAAAGAATTACAAGATAGAGGCCATAATATTATTTTAGTAGATTATCAGCCAACCAGCGAAAATATGGTCATTGATTTTGCTGTCAAAATTAAAGATAGATTACCGGAAAACATTCAACTACATTCTTTAAAACTTTCAGAAACCGACACCTCTTTTGCGGAATGGTATGCATCTGACAATGAGTAATTTTAATTTAACAATACCTACTGGAAAGAAAGTCTATTTTTCATCAGACAATCATTTAGGTGCGCCAAATTTTGAAGCGAGTAAACCTCGTGAAAAAAAGTTTGTAGCTTGGTTAGATGAAGTAAAACAAGATGCAGCAGCTATATTTTTATTAGGCGACTTATTTGACTTTTGGTTTGAATACAAAACCGTAGTCCCAAAAGGCTTTGTACGTACTTTAGGGAAACTTGCTGAAATACGTGATAGTGGAATACCTATCTACTTTTTTGTTGGAAATCATGACTTATGGATGGATGATTACTTTGAAAAAGAATTGAACATCCCCG